>NZ_JBIAQM010000003.1:0-504431 GCF_042888945.1 Streptomyces sp. NPDC002698 | reverse complement strand
GGTTCGGTGGGTGGGTCGGGGCCGTGCCGGTGCATCAGCCCGTCGCCGTTGGGTGAGGGGTGGGCGTCGGTGGCGACGGGCATCGATGTACCGGCACGGCCCCTCGCGCCGGATCCCGGCTGCGGGTACAGGATCCAGCCCCTCCGGCGTTTGAGGAGCGGGGTCTGGGGCGGAGCCCCAGGGGTGGGTCGGGTAGGGGCGGAGGAAGGCTTGTGGGCAGGGGGCGGAAGCGGTGCGGCGTACGATTTCGGCTGGGCTGGTGGAAGGGGGCCGTATGGCCACGGCTGGGGAACGGCGAGGGCGGCTGCTGGGGGAGCTGGCGGTCGTGTCGCGGCGGTACATGGCCTCGTACGCCCTGTTCAACCAGGCTCTCGCCGACCACGTGGGGCTGCATCCGACGGACGTGCAGTGCGTGAACCTGCTCAGCCTGGAGGACGGGCCCGTGACCACCGGGCGGATCGCCGAGATGACGGGGCTCACGACCGGGTCGGCCACGCGGCTGGTGGACCGGCTGGAGAAGGCCGGTTATGTCGTGCGGGAGCGCGATGTGGTCGACCGGCGGCGGGTGCTGGTCGCGACCGTGCCGGAGAAGATCGCCGAGTTCGGGCGGATGTGGGATCGGCTGGGCGCCGGGTGGTACGGCCTGTTCGACGGGCTCGACGACGACGAGGTGGCCCTGATCATCGGGCACATGCGGCGCACGGTCGACCTCAGTGCCGAACAGGTCGCGCGGCTGCGGTCCGGGGACCTTCAGGACGCCTCGTCCGAGGCGTCGTAACGCTCGCGGGCCTCGACGACCTCCTCGATGTGGTGCTCCGCCCAGTCCTTGACGGCGGTGAGCAGGCAGCTCAGATTCGTGCCCAGCGGTGTGAGCTCGTAGTCGACGCGGACCGGCACCGCCGGGGTGACCGTGCGGGAGACGATGCCGTCGCGCTCCAGGGAACGCAGGGTCTGCGTCAGCATCTTGGGGCTCACCCCGGCGATCTTGCGGCCGAGGTCGCTGTAGCGCATCGGTCCGCCCGCTTGGGCGAGCGCGCTCACGATCAGGCTGACCCACTTGTCGCTGATGCGGTCCAGGAGCTGGTTGGTGGGGCAGCTCTTGAGGAACGCGTCGTACTCGACGCGGGCCTGGTGGCGCCGCTGGGCCGCCGTCGTGGTCGCCATGACTCACCTCCGGGTGACGTACGCACCTTCAGGTGCCTACTTACCAATGGATAGTAGCTCTTCCTAGGGTTGTTGCAGCGGGAAAGAGACCCGTGGATGACCTACAGATGGGGTGAGCTGGGATGCGTGCAGCGGTTGTGACGTCGTTCGGCGGTCCGGAGGCCGTCGAGATCGTCGAGGTCGCCCTGCCGGAGCCGGGGGCCCGGCAGGTGCGGATCAAGGTGGCGGCCGCCGGGGTCAACCCCGTGGACGCCGGGGTGCGCGCCGGTGTCTTCGGGGGTGCCGGGAAGCGGCTGGGGCTCGGCTGGGACGTGGCGGGTGTGGTGGAGGCGGTCGGGGTCGCCTCGGGATGGAACGTGGGTGACGAGGTGGTGGCGCTGGCGTACGGGATCGCCAAGCCTCTCGGCACGCACGCCGATCTCGTGGTCGTCGACGCCGACGCGGTGGCCGCGGCGCCCCGCTCGGTCGACGCGGCGCACGCGGCGAGCCTGCCGCTCAACGCGCTGACCGCGGCCCAGGCCCTGGACTGGCTGGGCCTGGAGCCGGGCGCGAGTCTGCTGGTCACGGGGGCGGCGGGAGCGGTCGGCGGGTATGCCGTGCAGCTCGCCGCCCGGCTCGGGGTGAGCGTGACCGCGCTGGCCCGCGAGGGCGACGAGGAGCTCGTACGGTCCCTGGGGGCGGACCGGTTCGTCTCGGACGGGGTGGCTCCGCGGAGCGTGGACGCCGTGCTGGACGCGGCGATCCTGGGCGCGGACGCCCTGGACTGGGTGTGGGACGGCGGCGCCTTCATGGGCGTCATCCCGGGGGCCCACCCGGCGTCCGTGCGCGGGGTGCGGACGGGTGCCGTGGAGGTCGCCGCCGACGGGGCCCGGCTCGCGGAGCTGGTGGCGCTCGTCGACGAGGGGGCGCTGACGACCCGGGTCGCCGGGACGTACGCCCTCGACGAGGCCGTCAAGGCGCACGCGCGGCTCGCGGAGGGCGGACTGCGGGGCCGGCTGGTCCTCGTGCCTTAGTCGGCGGCCCGGTGGCCAGGGTCTGTCGTTCGGATCAGGTGGCGCCGAGGTGGGGTGCCTGTCCGGCCGCCGCGCGTCTCCGCCGTGATCGGCCGGACAGGTCCTAGTGGTGCTGCTCCGGTGCCTTGAGCGGGAGCAGGGCTACTAGGGGGCAGCACAGGAGGGTGATCGCGGCCACGACGGTGAGGCTCATGGTGGTGGCGTGGATCCCGCCGCCGTCGGTCCCGAAGTAGACGCTGGTGACGGCGGCGGCTCCGATCGCGTTGGCGAGCTGCTGGACCGCGCCGAGCGAGCCGCCCGCGCTGCCGGCCTCCGCGGGTGCGATGTCGCCGATGGTGACGTCGTACAGCGAGCCGAAGCAGGCGCCCATGCCGAGGCCGATGACGAGCAGCGGGGGGACCAGGGCCCAGCCGCCGGTGTCCGTGCCGGAGACGGTGACCAGGGCGAGGAGGTGGGCCGTCCCGGCGAGGGTGACGAGGAAGCCGATGAGGACGAGGCGGCGGCCCAGGCGGCCGATCAGCTGGTAGCAGGCGATCGAGGCGATGACGATGCCCGCGGACAGGGGGGTCAGGGCGAGCGCGGCGGCCGCGGGGGAGCGGCCGAGGCCCTGCTGGAGGAAGAGGGAGACGACGTAGAGGAGGCCGGCGACCGCGGCGAAGAAGACGACGCCGAGGAGCAGCCCCGAGGTGAAGCCGCGGTTGTGGAGGAGGGAGGGCTTGATCAGGGGGCTGGGCGCGGTGCGCTGGCGGTGGCAGAACCCGGCGAAGAGGGCGAGTCCGGCGAGCAGGAGCAGGGCGGGGAGTGCGTCCCAGCCGTGGGCCGAGCCCTCGATGAGGCCGGTGAGCAGGGCGAGCATGGTGGCGGCGAGGAGGGCGGAGCCGGGGATGTCGACGGTGGTCGAGCGGTCGCCGGTGTCGCGGGGGAGCAGGCGGGCGGCGGCGAGGAGCGCGGCGCCGCCGAGGGCGAGGTTGATGAGGAACATCGGGCGCCAGCCGAGACCGGCGAGGTCGGCGTCGACGATGAGTCCGGCGAGGACCGGGCCGCCGACGGCGGACAGGCCCATCACGGGTCCGAACAGGCTGTAGGCCTTGCCGATCTGGTCCCGGGGCCAGGTCGCCCCGAGGATGCCGAAGCCCTGGGGGATGACGAGCGCGCCGAACGCGCCCTGGAGGAGACGGGCGGCGACGAGGGTTCCCGGCGTGGGCGCGAGGCCGCAGGCGACCGAGGCCGCGGTGAAGCCCGCGAGGCCGGTCAGGAAGAGCCGGCGGCGGCCGTACTTGTCGCCGAGCCGCCCGCCGAGCACGAGCAGGACGCCGAGCGCGAGGGCGTAGGACGTGCCGAGCCACTGGATGAGTGTGGTGCCGCCGCCTAGGTCGCGGGCGATGGTCGGGGCGGCGATGTTGGTGATGGTGCCGTCGAGGAGGTCCAGGACGTCGGCGGCGAGGACGACGCCGAGGATCGCCCAGCGGATGGGGGCGGGTGGGTGCTCCGTCTTTTTCTGAGCGTCATGCAGTATCTGTGTCACGCAGATAAATGTCGGGCATGGGGTGCGGCGCGGTCAAGTGGGATATCGGGCGGGTGTGTCGGTGGTTGTGGTGTGCCGGCGGTCGTGGTGTGGCGGCGGTCGTGGTGTGGCGGGTGTCGTAGTCCTTCGGGGTGGGCTGTGCGGTGCGGCCCGCCGTGGGGCTCTGTGGCGGCTTCCGTCAGGGCCGGAATACCTGAGGTGAGGTGGTGGTTCGAGGGTATAGTTGAACAATCAACAAGGTGGAGGGTGAGTGACCATGCAGTTCGGGATCTTCAGCGTCGGTGATGTGACACCGGACCCGACCACGGGCCGGGAGCCGAGCGAGCACGAGCGCATCAAGGCCATGGTCGCCATCGCGCTGAAGGCCGAGGAGGTCGGCCTCGACGTCTTCGCGACCGGCGAGCACCACAACCCGCCGTTCGTCCCGTCGTCCCCGACCACGATGCTCGGCTACATCGCGGCACGCACCGAGAAGCTCGTCCTGTCCACGTCCACGACGCTGATCACCACCAACGACCCGGTGAAGATCGCCGAGGACTTCGCGATGCTCCAGCACCTCGCGGACGGACGGGTCGACCTGATGATGGGCCGCGGCAACACCGGGCCGGTCTATCCCTGGTTCGGGCAGGACATCCGGCAGGGCATCAACCTCGCCGTCGAGAACTACGCGCTGCTGCACCGCCTGTGGCGCGAGGACGTGGTGACGTGGGAGGGCAAGTTCCGTACGCCGCTCCAGTCGTTCACGTCGACCCCGCGCCCGCTGGACGGTGTCGCGCCGTTCGTCTGGCACGGCTCCATCCGCTCGCCCGAGATCGCCGAACAGGCCGCGTACTACGGCGACGGCTTCTTCCACAACAACATCTTCTGGCCCGCCGACCACACCAAGAAGATGGTCGAGCTCTACCGCGAGCGGTACGCGCACTACGGGCACGGAACGCCCGAGCAGGCGATCGTCGGCCTCGGCGGCCAGGTGTTCATGCGGGCCAACTCGCAGGACGCGGTACGGGAGTTCCGGCCGTACTTCGACAACGCGCCGGTCTACGGGCACGGGCCGTCGCTGGAGGACTTCACCGAGCAGACGCCGCTGACCGTCGGCTCGCCGCAGCAGGTCATCGAGAAGACGCTGGCCTTCCGCGAGTACGCCGGTGACTACCAGCGCCAGCTCTTCCTGATGGACCACGCCGGGCTGCCGCTCAAGACCGTCCTGGAGCAGCTCGACCTCCTCGGCGAGCAGGTCGTGCCGGTGCTGCGCGAGGAGTTCGCCAAGAACCGGCCGGCCGGTGTGCCGGACGCGCCGACCCACGCGGCCCGGGTGGCCGCCGCCAAGGAAGAGGTGACCGCCGTATGAAGCTCGTCGTCGTCTCGGCGGGGCTGAGCGTTCCGTCGTCCACGCGGCTGCTGGCCGACCGGCTGGCGGCCGCGACCGCCGGCCGGGCGTCCGGTCCGGTGGACCTGCGGGTCGTCGAACTGCGCGACCTCGCCGTCGAGATCGCCCACAACTTCACCAACGGCTTTCCCGGACGGGCGCTGTCCGCCGCGATCGACGACGTGACCTCGGCGGACGGGCTGATCGTCGTCACACCGGTGTTCTCCGCCTCGTACAGCGGGCTGTTCAAGTCCTTCTTCGACGTGCTCGACAAGGACGCGCTGGCGGGCAAGCCCGTGCTGATCGGGGCCACCGGGGGGACCGGGCGGCACTCGCTCGTCCTCGAACACGCGCTGCGGCCGCTGTTCGCGTATCTGCGGGCGGTGGTCGTGCCGACCGGGGTGTACGCGGCTTCGGAGGACTGGGGGGCGGAGGGGCTTGCCGAGCGGATCGAGCGGGCGGCGGGTGAGCTTCTTGCCCTGATGACAGCGCTGACCGTCCCCTCGACGCCCGTCCCTTCGACGCCCGGCCCGTCGGTCTCGGCTCCGGTCTCGGCGTCCTCTTCAGGTGCGGCTCCGGCCGGGGCCGAAGCGGCTGTTCCCGCTCAGCCCGCGTCTGGCCGGGCGGACGGTTTCCACGTGGTGCCGTTCGCGGAGCAGCTCGCGGCGCTGCGGGTGTAGCGGGTTTTTCGCCCCCTCCGCCCCTACCCGTCCCGTACCCGGGGCTCCGCCCCGGACCCCGCTCCTCAATCGCCGGAGGGGCTGAATCCTGCCGGAGCCGTCTGGATCCCGCACCCGCAGCCGGGATCCGGCGGGAGGGGACGTGCCGGTACATCGATGCCCGTCGCTACCGACGGTCACATCTCCGTCCAACGGCGACGGGCTGATGCACCGGCACGGCCCCGACCCACCCACCGCCCGAACCGCGCGTGTCAGTCGAGTGCCGGTGCGCCTTCCACCGTGAAGCCGATCACCGTGCCGCCGCCCTCTCGGGGGTGGGCGAACGGGGTGCCTCCGTGGGCTGCGGAGATCTCGCGGACGATCGACAGGCCCAGGCCCGAGCCGGGGAGGCTGCGGGCGTCGGCGGCCCGGTAGAAGCGGTCGAAGACGCGCACGAGGTCGTCGTCGCCGATGCCGGGACCGCGGTCGAGCACCTCGACGCGGACCGGTGCGTGATCGCCCGTGGAGGCGGTTGAGGCGGCTGAGGTGGCTGAACTCGTGGGGCTCGTAAGGGGTGCGGGGGTGTCGGTGGGGGGCATGCCCGGCTGTCGGGCCGGGCCTGTCACCACGACCTCGATCGGAGCCGTTCCGCCCCGGTCGAACTTGGTGGCGTTCTCCACGAGGTTGGATACCGCGCGCTGGAGGGCGGTCGGGCGGCCGTCGACCGCGGTGTCGCCGGTGGCCCGGACGGTGATGTCCCGGCCGGTGCGGCGGCGCGCGACGACCGCGACGTCCTCGGCGAGTTCGGCGAGGTCGAGCCGCCGTACGGGCTCGGTGTCCGACCGGCCGGCCGCGAGGGCGACCAGTTCGTTGACCAGGTCGGTCAGTTCCCGGGACTCCAGCGCGAGGTCGGCGACGAGTTCCTCACGGGCGTCGGGCGGCAGTTCGTCGATCCGGCGGAGCATCGAGATGTTCGTACGCAGGGAGGTCAGCGGCGTACGGAGTTCGTGTCCCGCGTCCTGGACCAGGCGGCGCTGGTCCTCCTCGGACTGGGCGAGACGGCCGAGCATGCGGTCGAAGGAGCGGCCGAGCCGGGCCACCTCGTCGTACCCGGTGACCGGCACCTGGATGCCGAGACGTCCGGTGCGCGCCACGTTCTCCGCGGCCCCGGCGAGCCGCACCAGGCGCCGGGTGATGCGCCGGGCCAGCCACCAGCCGAACAGCCCCGCGGCGATCACGACGGCCCCGACGAGCAGCACCGTGCGCTGCTGGAGCTCCCGGAGCAGATCCTCGGTGTCGCTGAACTGCTGGGCGACCTGCACCGCACCCCGTCCGCCGCCGAGCGAGACGGTCGCCAGCCGGTAGCGGTCGCCGGTGACGTCGACGTCCTTGTGCTCCATCAGCCCGCCCGCCTCGGCGGCGCCGGCGACCGCCCGGTCCTGGCCGCCCACGGGCAGGGGCGGAACGCCGTGGTCGACGATCACGCCGCCGGGCCCGAGCACCTGCACGTCGGTGCGGCTGGGCCGGATGATGTCGTCGAGGGGCCCGTGGCCCGGGTCCGAGGAGGCGAAGTCGCCCGGGTGCAAGGGATGTTCACGGACCTGATCGCGCAGGTCCTGCACCACCTCGGCGAAGACGGTCTGCTGGTCGACCCGCACCAGCCGCGCGGCGGCGTCGTAGCTCAGGAAGCCGACCAGGACCGTGACGGCGGCGGCGACGGCCGCGAAGGACACGGTGAAGGTGGCCCGCAGCGAGGACACCTGCCGCAGCCGTCGGCGCACTCAGTCCTCCCTCAGGACGTATCCCACGCCCCGCACGGTGTGGATCAGCGCCGGGGCGCCCGGCTCGTCGAGCTTGCGCCGCAGATAGCCCACGTACACGGCGAGGTTCTTGGAGCCGGGGCCGAAGTCGTAGCCCCAGATCCGGTCGTAGATGGTGGAGTGGTCGAGGACGATGCCCGCGTTGCGGACGAGCAGTTCGAGGAGCTCGAACTCGGTGCGGGTCAGTTCCAGCTCGCGCCGGCCGCGCCAGACGCGGCGGGCCTGGATGTCCATGCGCAGCCCGGCCGCGGAGATCTGCGCACCGGACGTCCGGGGCGCGGGGGTGGGCGCGTCGTCGTCGAGGGTGCCGTTGCCGGTGCGGCGCAGCAGGGCGCGCAGCCGGGCGAAGACCTCCTCGACGTCGAACGGCTTGACGACGTAGTCGTCGGCTCCGGCGTCGAGGCCGGCGATGCGGTCGGCGGTCTCGACGAGCGCGGTGAGCATCAGGATGGGGGTGCGGTCGCCCTCGGCGCGCAGCACGCGGCACACCTGGAGGCCGTCGATGCCGGGCATCATGACGTCGAGGACGAGGACGTCCGGCGGGGTGCGGTGGGCCTGGGCCAGCGCTTCCACGCCGTCGGCCACGGCTGTCACCGTGTAGCCCTCCAGTGTCAGTGCCCTTTCCAGGGCATGGCGGATGGCGCGGTCGTCCTCGGCGAGCAGTACGTTCTGGGGCACCCGACCAGTCTGCCAAGCCGTCGGCGGCGTGCGACCTGGTGAGCGGGTCCGCGACGGGCCTTCATACCGGCCTCTCACCTCTTCGCGGTGTGTCGGGTCTTCGCGGTGTGTCGGACGTGGCTGCTCCGGACTTCACCGGGCCTGACCGGGCCCGGGCGGGTCAGCCGACGTGCACCCGTGGCCGGCGCGCGCGGTCGGGTTCGGCCTCGCGCAGGACTTCCCTGGTGACGGGGGCGACCTCGCCCTGGCCGAAGAGGAAGAAGCGCAGGAAGTTGGTGAACGGGTTGCCCTCGGTCCACTCGAAGTAGATGTGCGGGGTGCCGCCCGTGGTGTCGCGGACGTAGAGCAGCAGGGCGGCGAGGGCGTTGGGGATGGAGGCGGATTCCAGGGTGATGACGCGGTAGCGGCCGTGCAGCACTTCGCCGCGTACGTTCATGACGGACTCGAACTCCGAGGGGTCGCCGACGGTGACCTCCAGGAAGACGAAGTCCTCCTGGGGCGGGAGGTCGTGGTCGGCGCGGATCTGCTCGATCTTCTCGCGGTACTCGGTGATGTCGCGCTTGTCGGGCTCGTTGGCGATGAAACGGATCCGCCGGCTCGCGATGTCCCGTACGAACCGCTCGGCCATGTCGTCCATGGTCATGCTGGTCACGCGCAGTTCGAACGCACGGGCGAGCCGGGAGAGGAAGGAGACGAGCATGATGCCGGCGATGAAGCAGGCGCCGATCTTCACACCGTCGGGGCGTTCGATGACGTTCACGACGGTCGTGTAGAGGAAGACCGCCGAGATGACGGCGAAGGCGTTGGTCCAGTGTTTCTGGCGGGCCTTGCGGGCGGCGATGGTGACGGCGATGGCGGCGGAGCTGATCAGGACGAGGACACCGGTGGCGTACGCGCCGCCCTGCGCGTCGACGTCGGCGTCGAAGATCCAGGTGACCAGGAACGCGATCAGGGTGAAGACGATCACCATGGGGCGGACGGCGCGCGCCCAGTGCGGGGCCATGCCGTAGCGCGGGAGATAGCGCGGCATGAGGTTGAGCAGCCCGGCCATGGCGGAGGCGCCGGCGAACCACAGGATGCAGATCGTGGAGACGTCGTAGACCGTGCCGAAGGCGTTGCCGAGGTACTCGTGCGCCAGGTAGGCGAGGGCGCGGCCGTTGGCCTGGCCGCCCGGCTCGAACTCCTTCTCCGGGATCAGCACGGTGGTGATGAAGCTGGTCACGATCAGGAAGACGCTCATGATCACGGCGGACGTCGTGAGCAGTTTCTTCGCGCCGCGGATACGGCCGGCCGGCTTCTGTTCGGTGTCGCCGGGGTCGCCCTCCACATGCGGCATGACCGCCACACCGGTCTCGAAGCCGGACAGGCCGAGCGCGAGCTTGGGGAAGACCAGCAGGGACACCCCGATCATCGCGAAGACGTTCCCGTGTTCGGCGGTCAGGGCGGTGGTCCAGTCGGTGACGACGTACTCGTGGGTGAGCACCTGCCAGACTCCGGCCGCCGCGACCACGACGTTGAGCCCGAGGTAGATGGCCACCAGGACCACCGCGACGCCGATCGCCTCCAGGAAGCCCTTGAGGAAGACCGCGCCCAGCAGGGCCACCAGGAACAGGGTGATCACCATCTGCTTGTCGTGCAGGGCGCTGTTCAGATGGGGGTTCTCCACCAGGTGGGTGGAGGCGTCGGCCGCCGAGAGGGTGATGGTGATCAGGAAGTCGGTGGCGGCGAAGCCGAGCAGGGTGAGGACGAACAGCTTGCCCTTCCAGAAGGAGAGCAGGCGTTCCAGCATCGCGATGGAGCCCTCGCCGTGCGGGCTCTCCTCCGCGACCCGGCGGTAGACGGGCAGCGCTCCCGCCAGAGTGACGATGACGAGCACGATGGTCGCGATGGGGGACAGCAGTCCGGCCGCGAGGGCGGCGATGCCGGGCTGGTAGCCGAGGGTGGAGAAGTAGTCGACGCCGGTCAGGCACATGACGCGCCACCAGCGCTGCCCCTTGTGCGCGGGCGCGGGTTCGGCGGCCGGCCGCGGCAGCTGGCGGCCCTTGCCCATGTCGGAGAGGCCCTCCAGCATCCACGCCCGCAAGCGACTCGGCGGGGCGGGCTCGGTGCTGGCCATCGGTGGCTCTCCTGACCTACGTCTCTTCGAACGGTTCCGGCCATCGAGGAGACGGCGCCCATCAGCGTATGCAGAGAGTGATCCACGGGCCCAAGCGTCCATGGGCCTCACGCGTCAAGCTTGCGTTAAGACCTGTTGACCGCGCATCACGAGAGCGCCGGGTGGCAGGTGTCCGTCGCCCGCTCAGACGAGATGGGCGAAGACCACCAGGTTGTCGGTGTAGTCCTTGACGGTGCGGTCGTAGGTGCCGGCGCAGGTGATGAGGCGGACCTCGGCGTCGGGAGTGTCGGCGTACACCCTGTCGTCGGGGAAGGCGTCCTTCGCGAAGGTCTCGGCGCTGTCGACGACGAACGACGCCGTCCGGCCGTCGGACCGCTCGACGCTGAACTTGTCGCCCTTCTCCAGGTTTTCGAGACCGGCGAACACGGCGGCGGAGGTCTTCGTGTCGACGTGCCCGGCGATGACCGCCGTCCCCACCTCACCGGGGGAGACGCCCTTGGCGTACCAGCCGACCAGATTCGTGTCGTTCGCGGGCGGGGCCTCGAGCTTGCCCGTGGCGTCGATGGCGAGGTCGGTGAAGGGCGCGTCCACCGAGATCTTCGGGATGTGCAGCCGGGTCGGCTCGGCCCGCGGGAGGTGCTTCGCCGCCGGGCGGTCGTTCGAGGGGGAGGTCGAGGCCGAGGCCGAGGGCGAGGCCGACGATACGGGCGTGGGCGTGTGCGAGTGCGCGGGGGCCGCCACGGCAGGGGAGGCGGGACCGGACGACTGGTCCTGGCGGTGGAGCACGTTCGTGGCCACCAGGACCGCGAAACCGGCGCACCACACGACCCATGTGACACGACGTCTGAAGGTCCGCTCGGGTGACGGGTGCGGGGTCTCGGCGGGAGAGGACAACCGGGCTGCCATCGGGCACCACCTCATCGGGTCGGGGCAGCGGAGCGGACTGGGCGGGAGCGGCGGGAACGGCGGGAACAGCGGGACGGGCAACAGAATCAGCAGCAGAAGCAGGACCGGGAAGGTCCGGCAGGACCGGCAGGACCGGCAACGGCAGAAGAGCCGGCAAGAACGGCAAGGCCGGCTGAGTCAGCGGTAGATCCGGAAGCAGGGGCAGGACCGGCAGGACCGGCAAGGTCGTCAGAAGCCGGAGGGGAGACCGGCCGGGCCGCCACGGGGTGAGCGGGTGGCGGCCCGGACCGCTATGTCGTCAGACATGGTCAGGCCACACCGCCCGCGGCGTTCCTACGGCGCAGCATGTACACGCCTACGGCCGCGAGGCCCAGGACGCCGACTCCGCCGGCCGTGACACCGGAGGTCGTGGCGAGACCGCCGCCGCCCGTGTGCACGCCGCCGTGCGGCTTGCCCCCGGACTCCTTGCTGCCCGAGTCCCACGAGCCCTTGTCCGTCCCGGAGCCCCACGAGCCCTTGTCCGTCCCGGAGTCCCAGGAGCCGCTGCTGTGGTCGGAGCTCGAGGAGTCCTTGTCCTTGTAGGTCTCCGGGTCGTACTTCTTGTCGACCTTGACGGAGTCGTCCGTCGTGACGGACGTCAGCGCACCGCCGCCGGTGTGCACGCCGCCTTCCGGCTTCTGGTGGTGCCAGGTGGGCTTGCCGTGGTCGCTCTCGTGCTCGGTGCCGTAGCCGGAGTCCTCCTTCTCCTTGCCGTACCCCGAGTCCTCCTTCTCCTTGCCGTACCCGGAATCTTCCTTCTCCTTGCCGTAGCCGGAGTCCTCCTTCTCCTTGCCGTACCCGGAGTCTTCCTTCTCCTTGCCGTAGCCGGAGTCCTCCTTCTCCTTGCTGGAGGGGGACGAGGACGAGGAGGAAGAGGAAGACGAGGAGGAAGAGGAGTCGCTGTGGTCCCAGTCGCCGGCCGTGACGGCGTACGCGCCGGGGGCGGCGATCGCGAGAGCGGCGGTGGCCGTCGCAGCGGCCAGGAGCATGCGGGCAGATCGCATTGTGGGAGTCCTTCCGTCAGAACCAGGCAGCTGACCTCTTGTCAGCAGGCAAAAACCCGGTGCGACGTGATCCACCGTCAGTCCGATGAGGCGAGCGCACCACCCGGGAAGCTCGCCCGGCCCATGGCCGGGGACCCGTCCTGCGGCCGTCCCGGCGATCGCCCGAGGGCGGTCCGCTTCTCTGACCTGCCGATTCGTCGCGCTCGCCCGGAGGGAGCCGTCCTGAGAGGTGTTCTTCGGATGACCCGATCGGCGGCGACACGTCTGCTTCGCCGAATGAGCCGTGCGAGGTGCTCACCGTCAGTTCCCGTCGCCCTGAAGGCTCTTGTCCTGAGCGAGCCGTGGAAGATTCCTGGGAGAGTCATGTCCTGGCGGCGGTCGATGATGTCGCCGCGGGCGCGGGAGAGCGGGAGTGGTCCCCTCTGCCGTCACACCGATGGTTCGTGTCGCGAGGAGAGGCGATCGTGGGGAACGGGCGGAGGATCACGGTGGTGACCGGCGGCAGCCGCGGGATCGGCGCCGCCGTCTGCCGGCGGCTGGCCCTGGAGGGCCATGACGTCGTCATCGGCTACCGGTCCGACCGCGTGGCGGCCGAGAAGGTGGCGGACGCCGTCGTGGACGCGGGCCGGCGCTGTCTGACGGTGGCCGTGGACACCTCCGACGCCGCCGCGGTCGACGGGCTCTTCGACGCGGCGGCCGGACTCGGCCAGGTCACCGGGCTGGTGAACAACGCGGGCGTCAGCGGACCCAACGGACCACTGGCCGACGCCGACCCCGAGGGCATGCGGGGCGCCCTCGAGGTCAACGTCCTCGGCTATCTGCTGTGCGCGCGCCGCGCCGTACGGGAGATGACCGCGTCCGGCGGGGGTGCGATCGTCAACATCTCGTCGTCGGCGGCGACCCTCGGCAGTCCGGGGCAGTACGTCCACTACGCGGCGACGAAGGCGGCCGTCGACGCCCTGACCGTCGGCCTGTCCAAGGAGGTGGCGGCGGACGGCATCCGCGTGAACGGTGTCGCTCCGGGGGTGGTCTGGACCGACTTCCACGAGGACCCGCAGCGCCCGGCCTGGATGGCCGACGTCATTCCCATGGGCCGCGCGGGCCGGCCGGAGGAGATCTCCGGTGCGGTGTCCTGGCTCCTGTCGGACGACGCCTCGTACACGACGGGTGCGGTCCTGCGGGTCGCGGGCGGGCTGTAGCGGGGGTCTTCCGGTGGTACGCCCCGGGCCGGTGATCGTTCGCGACCGTCCCGGGGCATGAGAAAAGGCGGGGTCCGGAAACCCCGCCCGCTGCTCAGGAAGCCCGGATCAGGGCCACACCAGGCAGTACGGCTGATGCCCCGCCTCGTGCAGGCGGTGCGAGAAGTCCTGCCACTCGTGCAGGAGCTGGTAGACGTTGAAGGCGTCCCGTGGGCCGCCCCGGTCCGGGACGGTGGACCAGATGAAGGCGGCCGCGCCCACGGCCTCCTCGCCCAGGCCGCGCAGCGGGTCGACGACGGTCATCGGGAGCTTGACCACGGCGTAGTCGGGGTGCAGGACGACGAGCTCCAGAGGCGGAACCTTGTTCAGGGGGACGCCTTCTATGCCGGTGAGGACCATCGCGGCCATCGTCTCCGGCTTGATCTTGGTGAACATGCCGTTCATGCCGAGTTCGTCGCCGCCGAGTTCTTCGGGACGCATCGAGATCGGGACCCTGGCGGCCGTCGCGCCGTCGGGCGCGCCGAAGTATTTGTACGTCACCCCCACTCGGCCACCATTCCCGCTCTCCGCCCGCAGTCGTTCGACCGCGCGATCGATCCGCTCGTCGGGGTCACCCTGCGATCCCTGTGCCTGTCCCGCTCTGCCGGCCGCTTCCTCCGCCTCACGCCGGTGCTTCCCCCGCCGGGCACGCCGAGGGTTGAGGTCGTCGGTCCCCTCGCCCAGTCCACCGCGATGCATATCTCCACCCGACTGCTTTTCTAAGTCGCGCGACCCCCGCCACGCAACCCGATCATCGTGACAGTGACCTCCCCCACGGTCGCACGCCGAAACGTACGCCGAAACACCTGTCCGCGGGATCTTCGCGGCCCCTGAACACCGTCGTTCATGTGAGCTGTCCGTTCTGGTCCCAGTTTCGCAGATGGCCGGGCGAAGCGACCCGGTTGTCATACCGGGCTCCGTCACACCGGCCCGGCGATGGCCGGGATCATTCCTCTGTGGAGAGCCGTACGTCGGGCCGGGGCCGTCCGTTCAGGGCGCCCCGGTCTTCCCCTCGCGGCCCACCGGACCCCCTGGCCTACCCTGAGGAGGTCACTAGCCCCCCGGAGTCGGAGACGTCGCAGGTCATGACCGAACTGCCTTATCCCTACGAAGCCCCAGCCTCGCAGTCGCTGTTCGACCGTGCGGCGGCCGTCACACCAGGTGGCGTGAATTCTCCGGTGCGCGCCTTCCGTGCCGTGGGTGGTACGCCCCGGTTCATGGTGTCCGGTACCGGTCCGTACCTGACCGACGCCGATGGCCGTGAATACGTCGACCTGGTCTGTTCCTGGGGTCCGATGATTCTCGGGCACTCCCGCCCCGAGGTCGTCGCCGCCGCTCAGGAGGCCGTCGCGCGCGGTACGTCCTTCGGTACGCCCGGTGAGGGGGAGGTCGCCCTCGCCGAGGAGATCGTCGCCCGCGTCGAGCCCGTCGAGCAGGTCCGGCTCGTCTCCAGCGGCACCGAGGCGACCATGTCGGCCATCCGGCTGGCCCGAGGGTTCACCCGGCGCACGAAGGTGATCAAGTTCGCCGGCTGCTACCACGGCCATGTCGACTCGCTGCTCGCCGCGGCGGGCAGCGGGGTGGCGACCTTCGCGCTGCCCGACACGCCCGGCGTCACCGGTGCCCAGGCCGCCGACACGATCGTCCTGCCCTACAACGATCTCGAAGCCGTGCAGGCCGCGTTCCACGCGCACCCCGGCGAGATCGCCTGTGTGATCACGGAGGCATCGCCCGGCAACATGGGTGTGGTGCCGCCGGCGCCCGGTTTCAACCAGGGCCTCAAGGACGCCTGCGCGAAGAACGGCGCGCTGTACATCTCGGACGAGGTCATGACCGGCTTCCGCACCAGCAGGGCCGGCTGGTACGGGATCGACGGTGTGCGTCCGGACCTGATGACCTTCGGCAAGGTGATGGGCGGCGGCTTCCCGGCCGCCGCGTTCGGTGGCCGCGCGGACGTGATGGGGCACCTCGCGCCGGCCGGGCCGGTGTACCAGGCGGGCACGCTCTCGGGCAATCCCGTCGCCACCGCCGCCGGGCTCGCGCAGCTGCGGCTGCTCGACCAGGCCGCGTACGACAGGATCGACGCGGTGTCGGGGCGGATCCGGGCGCTGGTGACCGAGGCGCTCACCAAGGAGGGTGTGACCCACCGTCTGCAGAGCGCCTCCAACATGTTCTCCGTCTTCTTCACGGGACGCGAGGTGCGCGACTACGAGGACGCGAAGGCGCAGGAGTCCTTCCGCTACACCGCGTTCTTCCACTCGATGCTGGCGCAGGGTGTCTACCTGCCGCCGTCCTCGTTCGAGTCGTGGTTCGTGTCGACGGCCCATGACGACCAGGCGGTTCAGAGGATCGCCGACGCCCTTCCGGCGGCGGCGCGGGCAGCGGCGGAGGCCACGGCATGAGCGGGACCAGCGACAAGAACGGCGCGGGGGACATCACCGTCGTCCACCTGATGCGGCACGGCGAGGTCGCCAACCCGGACGGGGTGCTCTACGGGCGGCTGCCCGGGTACCACCTGTCCGAGCTCGGGCGGCAGATGGCCGACCGGGTGGCCGAGCACCTCAGCTCGCGCGATGTCACGCATGTCGTGGCCTCGCCGCTGGAGCGGGCGCAGGAGACGGCCACGCCGATCGCGAAGGCCCACGGGCTCGACCTGGCGACGGACGGGCGGCTCATCGAGGCCGACAACGTCTTCCAGGGCAAGACCTTCGGGGTCGGGGACGGCGCGCTGCGGCGGCCGGAGAACTGGAAGCACCTCGTCAACCCCTTCAGGCCGTCCTGGGGCGAGCCGTACGTGGACCAGGTCGTCCGCATGATGGGTGCGCTGGATGCCGCCAAGGACGCCGCGCGCGGCCACGAGGCGGTGCTGGTGAGTCATCAGCTGCCGATCTGGATCGTCCGCAGCTACGCGGAGAAGCGGCGGCTGTGGCACGACCCGCGCAAGCGGCAGTGCACCCTGGCCTCGTTGACGACGTTCACCTACCGCGGCGACAAGATCGTGTCCGTGGGCTATACGGAGCCCGCGCGCGATCTGGTGCCGGCTCATCTCCTGGCGGGCGCCAAGCCGGTGAAGGGCAAGGACAAGGCATTCGGGGCCTGACGGTCGAAAGCGAAGAGCCGGGCCAAATGGGCGTATCTTCGTAAAATCACATAAATCTGCGCGCGTTAAAGGGAACCCGCGACTTCATCGCGCCCTCTCATGGGATACAAGCTGAGAGTCAGCTGAGAGGGTGCGATGAAAAGAGGACCGTATGCGCGACGTCAGCCGAAGGGGAATGATCGGCCTCGGTGCGGGTGCGGCGACCGCGCTCGGACTCGCCGCGTGCGGCACCACCTCGGGCAAGGAAGCCGAGCGGCATCCTGACCCCTCTCCCACCGGCGGCACCGGCCGTCCGGGCACCCCGAAGAAGCCGGCCGTACGTCTCATCGGCGACGGGTCCACCGCCTACACCGGCAAGCAGCCGCGCCAGCCGCTGGCTCCCGTGCCGCTCGAACCCGGCGAGACCCCGCCGCAGTTCGTGGTCTTCTCCTGGGACGGAGCCGGAGAGGTCGGCACCGGTCTCTTCGACCGCTTCCTCCAGCTCGCCAGGGAGAACGACGCGCACATGACGTTCTTCCTCTCCGGGCTGTATCTCCTGCCCGAGTCGAAGAAGCGCCTCTACGACCCGCCGAACAACCCCCGCGGCGCCTCGGACATCGGTTATCTGAGCGACGACCACGTCCGCTCCACCCTGAAGCTGGTCCGTCAGGCCTGGCTCGACGGCCACGAGATCGGCACCCACTTCAACGGCCACTTCTGCGGCGGCTCCGGCTCGGTCGGCAACTGGACGTCCCGGCAGTGGGCCAGCGAGATCGAGCAGGCCAAGTCCTTCGTCACCGAGTGGCGCACCAACACGGGCTGGACCGACCTGCCCCCGCTGCCCTTCGACTACGAGAAGGAGCTCATCGGCGCCCGCACCCCGTGCCTGCTCGGCCAGAACAGCCTGCTGCCCGCCGTCAAGGAGCTCGGCTGGCGCTACGACGCCTCCTCGCCCGGCGGTGTCCAGCGCTGGCCGCAGAGGAAGGGCGGCCTGTGGGACCTGCCCCTCCAGGCGATGCCCTTCCCCGGGCACCGCTTCGAGGTCCTCTCGATGGACTACAACATCCTCGCCAACCAGTCGATCGCCACCACCCGGGCGCCCTCGTACAACTACCCGGGCTGGCGCACGCAGGCCTCCGCGTCGTACGTGGCGGGATTCAAGCGGGCATTCGAGACGAACCGGGCGCCCTTCTTCATCGGCAACCACTTCGAGGAGTGGAACGGCGGCATCTACATGGACGCCGTCGAGCACGTCTTCACCCACATCGCCCGGGAGAAGCAGAAGGGCTCCGACGTGCGCATGGTCTCCTTCCGGCAGTTCGTGGACTGGCTGGACGTCCAGCGGCCCGAGGTGCTGGCGAAGCTCCAGGCCATGGACGTGGCCGAGGAGCCCGCCGGAGGCTGGCACCGCTACCTTCGGGGACAGGCCGCCTGAAATGCGGGTTTCCACCCGCAAGGGGGGTGCGGAAGATCCCCGAATCGGGCATGCGAAACTTTTCACATGAGTGCCGCCTGCCGCGCAGACCAGCGCCCGAACCGCCCCCGCGTCGTCCTGTACACCGCGGGGGCCGTCGTCGCCGCGCTCGTGCTGTCCGCGTGCACCTCCGGCGGCACCTCGGGCGGCGCGGGCAACAGCGGCTTCGTCTCCGGCAAGGACGGAATCTCCACCGTCGCCAAGGGGTCCAGGGACACCGCCCCGGACCTCTCGGGCGAGACCACCGACGGCAAGCAGCTCGATGTCGCGGACTACAAGGGCAAGGTCGTCGTCCTCAACGTGTGGGGCTCCTGGTGCCCGCCGTGCCGCGCCGAGACGCCGAACCTCGTCAAGGTCGCCGAGGAGACCGCCGACCAGGGCGTGCAGTTCGTCGGCATCAACACCCGTGACCCCAGCACCTCCCGGGCCAGAGCCTTCGAGAAGCAGCAGGACGTCCCGTACCCCAGCCTGTACGACCCGACGGGCAAGCTGATGCTCCGCTTCAAGAAGGGCACGCTCAACCCGCAGACGATCCCCTCCACGATCGTCATCGACCGGGACGGGAAGATCGCGGCCCGCACGCTCCAGGCGCTCAGCGAGGACAAGCTGCACGAGATGCTCGACCCCGTCCTCGCGGAGAAGTGACCGACGTGCCCCTTCTCCAGACGTCCGTGAACCTCGCCGCCTCGACCGGTATGAACACCACGGTCTACAGCGGCGCCCTGCTGCTCGCGCTGCCCATCGCCGTGCTCGGCGGGCTCGTCTCCTTCTTCTCGCCGTGCGTCCTGCCGCTCGTACCCGGCTATCTGTCGTACGTCACCGGGGTCAGCGGCACGGACCTCGCCGAGGCCAGACGGGGACGGATGGTCGCGGGGGCCAGTCTGTTCGTGCTCGGCTTCACCGCCGTGTTCGTCTCCGGCGGGGCGCTGTTCGGGTACTTCGGCTCGACGCTGCACGAGTACAACGGCACGCTCAGCAAGGTCCTCGGCGCGCTGATGATCGCGCTCGGTGTGTTCTTCATGGGGCTGATGCCCTGGCTCACCCAGCGCGAGTTCCGCTTCCACAAGCGGCCGGTGACCGGGCTCGCGGGCGCGCCGATACTGGGCGCGCTCTTCGGCATCGGCTGGACGCCGTGTCTGGGCCCCACACTCACCTCCGTCAACATGCTCTCCATGGACCAGGCGAGCGCCGGGCGCGGGGCCATACTGACGGTCGCCTACTGCCTCGGACTGGGAGTGCCCTTCGTCCTCGCCGCGGTCGCCTTCCGCAAGGCGCTCGGCGCGTTCGGCTGGGTGAAGCGTCACTACGCCTGGGTGATGCGGATCGGCGGCGGAATGATGATCGTGACCGGCCTCCTCCTGCTGACCGGTGCCTGGGACGGCATCGTGCAGCAGATGCAGACCTGGTCCGACGGCTTCACGGTAGGGATCTGACCCATGAGCAGCACTGACACCGGCAAGACCGCCGGCCCGGCCGGCACCGGGGACCCGGCCGGCGAGGACACGCCGGCCTCCCGGGAGACGCGGGACGCCCGCGAGCTCGGCGAGGCCGCCTCGCAGCTGTCCACCGCGCCCGTGGAGACGGTGGTGCCCGGCTCCTTCGGCGGCGCACGCACCCCCGGCGCCCTGGGACGGATCGCCTGGACAGGCCGTGAGGTCACCGGCTGGGTCCGCTGGATCTGGCGCCAGCTCACGTCGATGCGGGTCGCGCTGATCCTGCTCTTCCTGCTGTCGCTCGGCGCCATCCCCGGATCGCTGATCCCGCAGTCCGGTACCGACGCGGCCAAGGTGCAGGAGTTCAAGGACGCGCACAGCGCGCTCGGTCCGCTCTACGACCGGCTCGGCCTGTTCCACGTGTACAGCTCGGTGTGGTTCTCCGCGATCTACATCCTGCTGTTCGTCTCGCTCATCGGCTGCATCGTGCCCCGCACCTGGCAGTTCGTCGGACAGCTGCGCGGCCGGCCGCCGGGCGCCCCCCGGCGGCTGACCCGGCTGCCCGCGTACACGACCTGGCGCACCGCGGCGGAGCCCGAGCAGGTCCGCGAGATCGCGCTGAAGGTGCTCAGGCAGAAGCGGTTCCGGGCGCACGTCGACAAGGACGCCGTCGCCGCCGAGAAGGGCTACCTCCGCGAGACCGGCAACCTGCTCTTCCACATCGCGCTGATCGTGATGCTCGTCGCCTTCGCCTGGGGCCAGCTCTTCAAGTCCGAGGGCGACAAGCTGATCGTCGAGGGCGACGGCTTCTCCAACACGCTCCTGTCCTACGACGACTTCAAGTCAGGCAACCTCTTCAGCACCGACGACCTGACACCGTTCAGCTTCGACCTGAAGAACTTCACCGGCACCTACGAGCGGACCGGTCCCAACAAGGGCACGCCCCGCACGTACCAGGCGGCGATCACCTACAGCGAGGGCGCCTACGGCAAGGAGCACGAGGCGCTCGTCAAGGTCAACGAGCCGCTCGTGATCGGCGACACGAAGGTCTATCTGACCGCCCACGGCTACGCGCCCACCGTGACCGTCCGGGACGGCAAGGGCGACGTCGTCTTCCACGACGCCGTGCCCATGCTGCCGCAGGACGGGAACGTCACCTCGGTCGGAGCGATCAAGGTCATGGACGGCTACAAGAACGCCCAGGGCAGGACCGAACAGCTCGGCTTCTCCGGCGTCTTTGTGCCGACCTTCGCCGGGGCGGGCAAGGGCACCATGTTCTCCCAGTTCCCCGCGCTCGACTATCCCGTGCTCGCGCTGAACGGCTTCCACGGCAGCCTCGGGGTCGACGCCGGCCTCCCGCAGAACGTGTACCAGCTCGACACGTCCCACATGAAGCAGTTCAAGGACGCCAAGGGCGGGATCCTCAAGGCACGGCTGCTGCCCGGCGAGACGATGAAGCTGCCGGACGGCGCCGGTTCGATCACCTTCGACAAGGACATCAAGGAGTGGGCGAACTTCCAGGTCACCCAGCAGCCCGGCAGTGACTGGGCGCTGGCCGGGGCGTTCGCCGCGATCCTCGGACTCGCCGGTTCGCTGTTCATCCAGCGCCGCCGCGTCTGGGTGCGGGCGACCACCGGCGACGACGGTGTCACCGTCGTCGAGATGGCCGGGCTCGGCCGCAGCGAGTCCGCGAAGCTTCCCGAGGAGCTCGGCGACCTGGCCGCGCTCGTGCACGAACAGGCACCCACCAAGCCCGACGAAGACGCGGCACCCACCGACGCCGACGCCGACGCCGAACCCCCCGTACCCGCCGCTGAAGGGGCCGAGAAGCAGTGACGCTCGCCACCGCACATGATTTGGGCGCCGTGACCGAACTGGCCACCGCGACCAACGAACACCTCGCCAACATCAGCAACACGCTGATCTACTCCGCGATGGCCGTCTACACCCTGGCCTTCTTCGCCTTCATCGCCGAGTGGCTCTTCGGCAGCCGCAGCAAGGTCTCCCGCACCGCGAGCGCGCTCACCGCGGACGGCGCGAAGGCGGCCGCGGCCCCCGAGGTCACCGTGCGCAAGGCCGGCGGGACCACCGTGCTGGAACGGCCGAAGGTCGTCACCCGCTCCGCGGCGGGCGCGCGGGACGTGCCCGACGGGCCCGGCGCTCACGGCGGGGACGAGCAGGGCGACCTCTATGGGCGGATCGCCGTCTCCCTGAGCGTGCTGGCCTGGGGCGTCGAGGCGGCCGGAGTGCTCGCCCGCGCCATGTCGGTGCGGCGTGCCCCCTGGGGCAACATGTACGAGTTCAACATCACCTTCTCCACCGTCGCCGTCGGGGTCTTCCTCGTCCTGCTCGCGCTGAAGAAGAACGTCCGCTGGCTCGGCCTCCCGCTGATCACCACGGTCCTGCTCGACCTCGGTCTCGCGGTCACCGTCCTGTACACCGCGAGCGACCAGCTGGTCCCCGCGCTGCACTCGTACTGGCTGTACATCCACGTCTCGACCGCGATCCTGTGCGGCGCCGTCTTCTACGTGGGCGCCGTCGGCACGGTGCTGTACCTCTTCAAGGACTCCTACGAGAACAAGCTGGAGAAGGGCGGGAAGCCCGGCCGGTTCGCCACCTCCGTCATGGAGCGGCTGCCCGCCTCGGCCTCGCTCGACAAGTTCTCCTACCGCGTGAACGCCGCCGTCTTCCCGCTGTGGACGTTCACGATCATCGCGGGCGCGATCTGGGCGGGCGACGCCTGGGGCCGCTACTGGGGCTGGGACCCCAAGGAGACCTGGGCGTTCATCACCTGGGTCGCCTACGCCTGCCACCTGCACGCGCGGGCCACGGCCGGCTGGAAGGGCCGCAAGGCCGCCTACATCGCCCTGGTCGCCTTCGGCTGCTGGCTGTTCAACTACTACGGCGTCAACATCTTCGTCAGCGGCAAGCACTCCTACGCAGACGTCGGTTAGGACGGCGGCAGGCACTGGGCAGCCGGTGGCCTGCCGTCCGGCCAGGCGATCCTCACGAAGCGGGCGCGGCTGTCGTGGGTCAGCTCCACGATCGGCACGGCCTTGTCGTACGGATTCCCGTGGACGTCCAGGCAGATCCACCCGCTCGCCCCGTTCACCCGGAGCTGGGCGCCCTTGACCTGGGGCCACTGGAGGCCGACGTCCGCGAGCGCGGGGATCCGCCCGGTCGGCGAGGCCCCGCGGACACCGCGCACCGCGAGCCGCATGGCGTCGTACGCGATGATCAGCTGGCCGTCGTCGAGGGCCACCGGGCCGATGGGGCCGACCGGCTCCCGCGCGGCGTCGGCCAGGAGCCGCCCGAGCACCTTCGCGTCGGCCGCGCTGCCGCCGGTCCGCGCGCTGTCCTTCGGCCAGGCGTCCGGATGGGCGAGGGCCGTGTAGCGCACGGTCAGCAGCGGGTCCTTCAGGGCGGCCGGGTCGAGGTCCTTGTCACCCGCGAGGTACGAGCCCTCGTCGCCGGTGAGCACGGTGAAGCGGCGGTCGGAGCAGCCCCGGGCGCCCAGCGCGTTGATGAACTGCCGCAACTGGGTGTGCCGGCCGGCGAACAGGACGGTGTTCGTGGTCTTCGGCGTGTTGCACAGGATGTTGGCGATCTGCGCGAAGACGTTGGCGGTGCTTCCCTCCTTGCTGCGGTCGGCGGGCGGGGTGAACGGCTGGGCCTCGGAGCGCGCGCCCTTGAGCATCTTCTCGAACGACGTCTGGAGCGTGCGCGTGTAGGGATCGCCGGTCCGGTCGTAGACCAGGAAGGCGTTGACCGCCGACACCTTGGCGAAGGAGGCGAGGGCACGTGCCTCGTCGGTGTTGGTGGGGGAGACACGGGCGAGCCCGGGGAAGGGGTCCTTGCCGCCCTGCCCGTTGGCGAGGCTGTCGGCGGTGATCGAACTCCCTATCACCGGTATGCCCCGCCGGGTGAGCTCCGCGACCGCCTTCTTGTTGTTCTCGGTGCTCACCCCGACCCCGGTGACCGCGCGCAGCCGGTCCGGGCCCTTGGTCATCCGGTCGAGCTGGTCGACGGTGTGCCGCCAGGAGGCGCCGGTGGCACCGGGGTTGGCGAGCACGAGCCGTATCTTCGGCTTCAGCCCGGTCGTGTCGTGGTTGGCCTGGTACTGCGCCAGGTAGGCGCCCTGGAGTTCGTGGAGGACGTCGGCGAGGTTGTCGGCGTCGGTCGCGGTGAAGGGTTCGAGCAGGGCGACGGTGACGTAACTGCCGGGAGTCAGACGGCGGTTCTCACGGTCGATCGCCCGCACGGTCTCGGTGAACCGCGACCGCCCGAAGGTGTACGCCGTCCAGGAGACGCCCACGCACTCGTCACCGTCCTTCGGCTGGACGACTCCCGGCGCGCACGACCGGTCCACCTTCGCCGCCGTCATGCCGCCCCAGACACCGAGGCCCACGAGGGCGGCGGCGAGGGTCAGCGCGACGTACCTGCGGAAACGAATCTCCCAGATGTCCTCGCGCAGCCACACCCATAAGCGAGCCATCACCGTCCTCCGTCCTCGTCGTCCGGGACGCGCAGCGGCCGGCCGGCCAGGGCGTCGGCGGGCCAGTCCCGAGAGGCCCGCCACAGCAGGGCGTTGCCCGCGGGCCGCAGGTTCGAGAGCTGCTCCAGCTCGAAGCGCAGCCGCTCGGCCACCCTCGGGTCGGGCAGCACCAAGGGGTCGGTGAGCTGCCACACCGCGTGCAGCAACCGCCGTACCCGCAGGTGCAGTACAGGGTCCACGCCCTCCGGCGGCCGGTGCGCGGCGTCCGTGCGGCCGAGGGCGACGGAGGCGCGGTGGTCGTGGCCCTCGAAGTCGCGGCCGTCCGGATCATGGGCGTGGTAGTAGGGAGCGGAGGCGATGAAGAGCAGTGCGGACAGCCAGCCGCGGGTGTCGGAGAGGGGGAAGGTGTCGCGCAGATGCGCCACCGCGAAGTCCGCTTTCCCGAGGGCGAGTTCGTGGTGCAGTCGATAGCGGTCGCTGTCCGCCGGGGCCGTCGCGCCCAGGTCCTGGTAGTGGTCGACGAGGGTGCGGTGCACGGCTCGCCATCCTTCGTGGTCCGCGTCGTCGTGGTGCAGCCTGAGCAGCAGGAGCGCGCGCAGGAAGGGGTCGCCGACGAACTGTCCGGCCGCCGTCGCCCAGCCCTCCGACGCGAGCCGTTCCTCCAGGTCGAGGACGCCGGACGTGCCGAAGTCCTCCGGAAGCCGCGACTGGGCGAGCGAGCACGCCGAGTCACGGTCGTGGGCCGCGGCCAGCACGGTCAGTTCGTCGAGGCGGCCGCCGGGGACGAGCCGGCCGAGGAGCTCCTGATAGGCGGGGCGGCCGGCGTGGTCCTCGTGCGGGGCGATGTGGGCGGTCAGCAACGTGCCGAGCGAGTCGGCGCCTTCGGGCAGGTTCTGCCGGACCGAGGCGGCCAGCAGGGTGATGCCGAGCGGGCTGCCTCCCGTCAGCCGATGGGTGGCGTGCGGGAGTTGGGGCGGTACGGCGGTCGGGGCCGAGGGTCCGGCACCGAGGCCGCCGGACGCGGTGTCCATGATGTGCAGGGTGTCGTCGGGGGTCAGCGGCGGCAGCGGGACGAGCAGGGCGCGCGAGGACGGTGAGGTGCCGGGCCGCCATCCGGTGGCCCGGGCCGTCTCGGGCAGGGTGCGGCGGCCCGCGTTGCGCAGCGCCGGATGCGAGTCGCCCCGGAGCGTGGCGAAGAAGACGGCCTGGTCCTTGACGCCGTCGGCGCGGTCGCGCAGGACCGGCTCGAGGAGTCCGAGGCCCGCGGGCTCCTGGACGTTGTCGATCAGCAGGACCGGGCGTCCCCGCCGGTGCGAGCGCTGGACGACGCCCGCGTAGGCGTCGTCGAGATCGGCCAGCAGGGCGCGTACGAGATGGCGTTCGGCGTGTCTGCGGGAGTCGCCGCCCGCCCGGAAGTGCCGGGAGAGCAGGATCAGCGCGAGCTTGGGGCTGCCGCCCGCGTTCGGGTAGTCCCGGTACCAGCCGGCGGCCCTGCGCAGCCGGCGGTGGGCCGGGGAGACGCCTTCCGTGAAGGCCTCCAGGGTCGCCTCGATGATGGGCTCCACCACGGGGCCGGTCCCGCTCGTGGACGCGACGAGCTTGGAGATCACCTTGCTCACCCAGCGTCCCGCGAACCCCGACAGCCAGGACTCGGTCTCGCTCAGCAGCAGGATGCGCTCCGCCTCCTGCCGGATGCGCGGCACGTCGCGGTCGCTCCAGCCGCCCGCCGCCACGGCCAGCAGGCCGGACGACAGTCGCGGGAAGCCGATGCGTCCGGCGCCCTTCACCGGTTCGGCGAGCTGTTCCGCGGCCGTGGTGAGCGCCTGCGCCACCGGTGACCAGGACTCGGCCGGACGGTCCGGGGGCGGCGCGGCGAACTGCCGTTCCTCGCCGTCGATCAGGGCGACGGGGGTGTGCCCGCGGTAGGCCTCGCGCAGGGCGAGGAGCACGGCGGTCTTGCCCAGTCCCCGGCCGCCCGTGAAGATCACGAAGGGCGGTTCCCCGGGATGTTCGTACGGTGTGGCGCGCAGCTGGTACGGACGCAGGCCGACCAGTCGTGACGCGAGTCCGGGCGGATCGGTGTCGAACAGCGCCCCCCGGCCGTGCAGCCCTGTGTGCACCGCATCTCCCCCTGGTCCGCGGTCCGGCTCATTCCACATGTGCTGCTGTGAGGTGTATCAACAACAGTTTAAGAAGGGGGGGTTGGTTCGGGATAGGCCATCCGGTGTCCGTTCAGTTACGAAAGCATTCAACCGTTCAACCGACAGTGATCGAATCGAGTTTCCGGCGCAGGTATGTGTGGGAATCCACCGGTTCGTACGCGACGCGGCCGACCGGGGCGGGTACCGACTCGACCAGCGTTCCCGGGGTGCACTCGCCGAAGTACACGAGCGAGATCAGCTCCTCGGCGGGCGCGTCGGTCGGCGGCGGCAGTACCCGGTGCCGTCCCGAGCGCCAGCGGTCGCCGGTCCAACGGGCCATGAGATCACCGATGTTGACCGTCAGTGCCGCCGGGTCGAACGGAGCGTCCTGCCAGCCGTCCGCGTCCGTGAACACCTGGAGGCCGCCCTTTCCGGCCTGCCGGTCGAGGATGGTGACGGTGCCGAAGTCGGTGTGGGGCCCGATGCGGAACTGGCCCGGCTCGGGCTCGCCGACGACCTCCGTCCCCGGGTACCAGTTGATGTTGAAGCCGTACGTCGGATGGTCCATGTGCCGGGTGAAGAAGTCCGGTCCGAGGCCGAGCGCCTCGCCGAGCAGCTCCAGGAGTTCGTTCTCCAGCCGGGCCATCCCGGCCAGGTACTCCTCGCAGAGCGCCCGCAGCGAAGGGGCCTCGGCGGGCCAGACGTTCGGCGCGTACCACTGGGCGTTGGTCTCCGGGTCCTCGAACGGCTCGTGCGTCGCGAACGTCAGCGACTCCTTGAGGTCCGGCGGGGTCATCGTGCCCTCCGCGTAGCCGTTGGCCTCGGCGCCGGGCCCGAGCCAGCCGCGCCCGCCGACCCGGGCGGCGTACGGCTGCTTGGTCCCGGCGGGCAGCGCGAAGAAGGCGCGGGCGGCTTCCCGCAGGCCGCGGCGCAGCTCCGGGTCCACGCCGTGGCCGGTGACGAGCAGGAACCCGGCGGTTCGCAGGGCGTCGTCGACGGTGCGGGCGAGCACGGCACGGGCGGCGGGGTCCCCGGAGAACCAGGGCCGCAGATCGATGGTGGGGATGCCGGGAGCCGGGGAGCGTGCGGGGTCGGCGGTACCGGCCTTCGCCGTCCCCGGGGGATCCGCCGGGCTGTTCGCCTGGGTGTTCGCCGGGTCATTCACCGATGTCCTCGTTCCACAGGGCCGGGTTCTTCTCGATGAAGTCGCGCATCAGCGCGGTGCACTCGGGATCGTCGAGCAGCACGATCTGCACGCCGTGCTCGGCGAGCCAGTCGTGGCCGCCGTGGAAGGTGGCCGCCTCGCCGACGACCACCCGGGAGATCCCGAACTGCCGGACCAGCCCGCTGCAGTACCAGCACGGCGACAGGGTGGTCACCATGGTCGTGCCGCGATACGTCCGCTGCCGTCCCGCGTCGCGGAACGCGGCCGTCTCGCCGTGCGCCGAAGGGTCGCCGTCCTGGACGCGGCGGTTGTGGCCGCGGCCGAGCAGGGTGCCGTCCGCGCCGTACAGCGCGGCCCCGATGGGGATACCGCCCTCGGCGAGCCCGGCGCGTGCCTCCGCCAGGGCGGTCGCGAGCCACGCGCGGGCCCGTACCTGATCGATGCGCTCCATGACTCCACTGTCCCCCGGGCCCCCCTCCCGCGTCGCCGGAACACGAGGGCGCGTCGGGGCACTCAGAGAACCGTCGCGGCCGACAGCGGATCTCCGGTCCTGCGGGCCAGGACGAAGGCCTGCGGGGTCTTCTCCGGGGGCTCGGCCTCGCGGACGAGGCGGGCGACCTCGGACAGGCCCGCGTTCCGCAGGAGTACGGCCACCCGCTCGGGCGGGAAGCGGTGGACGTCGAGGTCCACGTCGTGGCCGTAGGCGTGCTCCAGCCGCACCTGTCCGTCGCCGGCCTTGAACGCGATGAGCAGATGGCCGCCGGGGGCCAGGACGCGGTGGAACTCGGCGAACATCACCGGCAGTTCGTCGACCGGCGTGTGCACGGTGGAGTACCAGACGAGTGCTCCGGCGAGCGTGCCGTCCCCGAGGCCGAGTCCGGTCATCGTGCCCACCTCGAACCGCAGACGAGGATGGGTCCGGCGGGCCACCGCCACCATCCCGGGCGACAGGTCGATCCCGAACGCGTCGAGCCCGAGCTTCTCCAGATGGGCGGTCACGCGGCCCGGCCCGCACCCGAGGTCCGCCACGGCCCCGCCCCCGCCGGCCCGCACCCGTTCCGCGAACGCCGCCAGCATCGCCATGTCCAGCGGTCTGCCCAACTCGTCCTTGAGCAGCTCGGCGTAGTCGGCGGCGACGGTGTCGTAGGAGGTGCGGGTGGCGTGCAGGCGAGTGGTCATGGCGGCGAAGGGTAGACCGGAGCCCGGACACTCACGGCCGCCACCGGCCGGAATCCGCCACCCGCGGCAGCGGCTCGCCCGTGCCGCGGAGGCACCCGGCAACCCCGGCTCGGACGTCTCAGGCGGGCTCCTCGGTGACGTGGGAGTCGGTGAGCGTGAGTGCGCCGCCGGCCGCGATCAGGCCGACGACGACCGCCAGCACGGCGTAGGTGATCCGCTCGCCGTGGAAGAACGACGCCACCAGGGAGTCGCTCCAGGTGCCCGCGGGCAGATGGGTGGTGACCAGCGCGGCGATGAGGGTGCCGACCACGGCGGTGCCGATGCTGCTCCCGACCTCCTGGGCGGTGTCGTTGAGCGCCGTGCCGATCGACGTGCGGTTGCCCGGCATCGCGTCGACGAGCGCGATGGCGCAGATCGTCATGACGGTGCGCAGTCCGACGGTCATCACGACCATGCAGACCGCGATCGCGCCGTAGCCGCGGTCGACGCCCCAGGACAGCCCCGCGAGTGAGCCGGCCAGGCAGGCCGCGCCGACCAGGCAGGCGACGCGGTGGCCGAACCTTCCCGCGAGCCACTCGGACAGGGGGGTCGCGACGACCATGGTCACGATCATCGGCAGGTTCGCCAGGCCGGCCCGTACGGGGCTCCACCCGTAGACGTACTGGAAGTGGAGGATCAGCCCGAACATCACGGCGGCCATCGCGATGGCCGTGCCGATCTGCGCGATGGCGGCGCCGCGGACGGTGCCGTCGGAGAAGAGGCGGAGGTCCAGCATCGGGGACGCGCTGCGGCGCTCGTGCCACACGAACGCGATCCCCGCGACGACGGCGCCGAGGACCGACGCGAGGGTGGCCGTGGAGAGCCAGCCGTGCTCGACGCCGCTGGTCAGCGAGTAGCAGGCGAGGCCGATGGCGGTGACGCTCAGGCCCGCGCCCGGCAGATCGAGCTTGTCGTGGGTCAGGTCCTGCGGCCGGTCGGCCGGGACGCCGAGGCGGACGCCGATGGCCGCGATCAACGCGATCGGGGCGTTGACGACCAGGAGCCACTGCCACTGGAAGTGGGCCAGGGCGGTGCCGCCCAGCAGCGGGCCGAGGACGAAGCCGGACATGCCGACGACGATCATCAAGGTCATCGCGCGCATGCGCAGCGCCTTGTCGTCGAACAGCCGGAAGACCAGCGAGTTGGTGATGGGGGCCATCGCCGCCGCGGCGACGCCGAGGCCGGCCCGCAAGGTGATGAGCTGCCCCGCGGTGGTGACCGCGACGACGGCCAGGCTCAGCAGGCCGAACACCGCCAGGCCGGCCAGCAGCACACGCCGGCGCCCGAGCCGGTCGGCCATCGATCCCGCCGTCAGCAGCAGGCCGCCGAACGTCAGCGAGTACCCGCCGGTGACCCACTGCAGCGCGGTCGTGCTGCTGTCGAGGTCCCGGCCGATCGTGGGCAGCGCGATCGAGAGCAGGGTGTTGTCGACCATCTCGACGAAGAAGGCCAGGCAGAGCGCGGCCAGGGGAATCCACGCCGCGCGCAGGGACGGATAGGTGCGCGACGCGGCGGGCGCTAGGGCGGTCGTGGTCATGGCGGGCCTCCTCTCGGAACGCCGTCGGCTATGGAACGACGTTCGACAATGGAACGGTGTTCGAGAATAGAACGAGGTTCGATGATGACGCAAGCTGTGATTGGATGGACGTCATGACAGGCCCGCGACCACGACCCGCCGATCGCCCTTCCCGAGGACGTCAGCGGGCCTCGCACTCCATCGAGGCCGTTCTCGGCGCGGCCGTGGCCCTGCTCGACGAGGCGGGCGAGCAGGCGCTGACGCTGCGCGCCCTCGCGACCCGGCTCGGCACCGGCGTCGGCAGCATCTACTGGTACGTCTCGGGCAAGGACGACCTGCTCGACCGGGCCATCGACCACGTGCTCGGCGGGGTGCTGACCGCCGTCGAGGGGCAGACCGCCGGCGGCGACCCGATCGACGACCTGCGCGTGATGGCCGTCACGCTGTTCGACGCGGTCGTGGACCGGCCGTGGCTGGGCGCGCACTTCATGCGCCGCACCGACGTCCAGGGCAACTCGTTGCGGCTTTTCGAGAAGCTGGGGCAGCAGACGCTCCGACTCGACCTCACGCCGTTGCAGCGGTTCCACGCCGTGTCGGCGATCGTGGGCGTCGTCGTCGGCAACGCCGCCGAGATGGGGCAGGAGCCGCCCCAGGAGGTGCTCGACGGCGTCATGGACCGCGACGAGTTCCTCGGCCGCTACACCGGGACCTGGCGTGCGCTCGACGCGAAGGAGTTCCCGTTCGTGCACGAGATCGTCGAGGAGTTCGACGGGCACGACGACAAGGTGCAGTTCCTCGCCGCGCTGGACCTGACCCTGGCGGGCCTCCGCCTCCAGGCCGGAGTCTGACGCCTCCCGCCCGTACCCATCGGCGGTGCCGATGGGGGCATCGGCAGGACGCCCCGGTGGGCCGTGGCCCGGCGGCGGGTCCCGCTCCTACCTTCGGCACATGACCTCAGCCACCGCGGTCGAGAACAAGGGCGTCGCCCAGCTCACCGCCGCCATGATGCTCTCCGGGACCCTCGGCGTCTTCGTCGTCGAGTCCGGGGCCCCGCCCTTCGACGTCGTCTTCTTCCGCGTCCTGTTCGGGGCGCTCGCCCTCGGCGGCTACGCGCTGGCCCGGGGCTACTTCCGGGGCCACGGCTTCACCCCGCGCACGCTCGGACTCGCCGCGCTCGGCGGGATGTTCATCGTCTTCAACTGGGTCCTGCTCTTCCAGTCGTACGAGAACACCTCGATCTCCGTCGCGACCGTCGTCTACCACACGCAGCCGTTCTACGTGGTGCTGCTCGGCGCCCTGCTCTTCCGTGAGCGGCTCACGGCGGCCAAGGTCGGCTGGATCGCCCTCGCCTTCGCCGGTCTCGTCCTCGTCTCGGGCGTCTCCCCGGCCGACTTCGCGAACGGCGGCTCGTACCTCACCGGCCTGGGACAGGCACTCCTCGCCGCGCTCCTCTACGGACTGTCCACCCTGGTCACCAAGCGCGTCACCGGCGTCCGCCCGCACCTCATCGCGCTCGTCCAGGTCCTCGTCGGCATCCCGCTGCTGCTCCCCTTCGCCGACTTCGGCGCGATGCGCGGGACCGGGGCGGACTGGGGCTGGCTGGTCGGGCTCGGAGTCGTCCACACCGGGCTGATGTACGTCCTGATGTACGCCGCGTACGCCAAGCTCCCGACCGCGAAGATCGCCGTGCTCGCCTTCACCTACCCGGCCGTCGCGATGGTCATGGACTGGGCGGTGTACGGCCACCACATCGGGCTCGTCCAGGCCCTCGGCGTCCCGCTGATCGTGACGGCCAGCCTGAAGGTCACGCTCGCCGGGACCGCCGGGACCGCCGGGACCGCCGGGACCGGCGGGATCTCCCTGGCGGGCCGGATCACCCGGGCCGGCCGGACTCCTCGGACACCAGTTGCCGTGCCCGCTCCACGAACAGCCGCGCATGCGCCGGAAGCCGCTTCCCGGCCCGCCACGCCAGCTGCGTCCGAAGCGTGAACGGCGGCTCCCAGTCCAGCCGTACGAGCGTGCCCCGCTCCAGTTCCGCGGCGACCGTCACCTCGGGAAGCAGTGCGATCCCGAGGCCGGCCGCCGCGGCCCGTTTGGTCGCCTCGATCGTGCCGAACTCCGTGAAGTCGACGGGAGAAGCTTCCGGGGTGAGGGAGTTGAGCTCCCGCTCGAACAAGTCCCGGTAGGCGCAGCCGGGTTCGGTGGCGAGCAGGGAGCGGCCGGTGAGGTCGGCGGTGGCCGGTGCCGTGCCGGCGAGCGGATCGCCGGGGGCGGCGACCAGCGCGAGGGGTTCCTCCGCGAGCACCGCGACCTCCAGACCCGCGTGCTCGGTGTCCTCCTCCATCAGGAAGCCGACGTCGTACGTGCCCTGGCGCAGGGCCTGTCGGGTCTCGTCACCGATGGTCGTGCGCAGCGACAGCCGCACCCGGGGATGGCGGTGATGGAAGAACTCCAGGAGCGGCAGCAGCCGGTACGAGGTGAGGGACTCCATCGTGCCGACGGTGAGCGCCCCGGAGGGCTCCTCGGCGCCGACGACCGCGACCCGCGCCTCCTCCGTCAGCTCGATGATCTGCCGGGCGTAGGGCAGCAGCCGCTCACCCGCCTCGGTCAGCCGGATCCTGCTGCCCAGCCGGTCGAAGAGCTCCGTGCCGAGCGAGGACTCCAGGGCGCGGATCTGGCCGGTCACGCTGGACTGCGCGTACGCCAGCTCGGCCGCCGCCCGGGTGAAGCTCAGGACGGTCGCGACCTTCTCGAAGGTCACCAGCAGGCGCAGCTCCATCTCAGGACTCTTCGTCGGACCTGGTCTGCTCCTCGCGCCGCTTCAGCTCCTCCTCGCGGCGCCGCAGGTCGGCCTCCCAGTCCTTCAGGAGGGACTCGTCCTTGCGGTTCTCGGCCTTGAGCGAGTTGAGGAACTCGGGGTTGTCGTCGGGCGCGACGAACTGCGTGCGGTGGTTGCGGTGCCACTCGGAGGGCGTGGAGCCGTCTGCCGGACCCCGGCGGTTGCGGCCCGCGACCAGCCAGGCGACCGGACCGACCAGCACCTCGCCGAAGAGCAGGATGATGATGACCCAGACGACCTTGGGCAGGCCTCTGACCTCCTCCTCCGGCGTGTTCAGACAGTCGATGAAGGCATAGATCCACAGCGCCAGGACCAGCAGGAAGGGCAGATACCTGAGCATGGCCGAACGATCCCCCAGTGAGCGACGGCGGGGCGGCACGGGCCCCCCGGTGACGGGCACAGGGTAGCGGGTGGCCGATACTTGGACACATGGCTTACGACGATCTTCGCTCCCTGCTGAGGGCGCTGGAGCGCGAGGGAGACCTCAAGCGCATCAAGGCCGAGGTGGATCCGTACCTGGAGGTCGGGGAGATCGTCGACCGGGTGCAGAAGGCGGGCGGCCCCGCGCTGCTCTTCGAGAACGTGCGCGGGTCGGCGATGCCGCTCGCGATGAACGTCTTCGGCACCGACCGGCGACTGCTGAAGGCCCTCGGCCTGAAGTCGTACGCCGAGATCTCCGAGAAGATCGGCGGACTGCTCCGGCCGGAGCTGCCGCACGGCTTCGTGGGAGTGCGCGAGGCCTTCGGGAAGCTCGGCGCGATGGCGCACGTTCCGCCGAAGAAGGTCAAGGACGCGCCGGTGCAGGAAGTGGTGCTGCGCGGCGAGGACGTCGACCTCGACGCCCTGCCCGCCCTGTTCACCTGGCCCGACGACGGCGGCTCCTTCTTCAACCTGGGCCTCACCCACACCAAGGACCCCGAGTCCGGCATCCGCAACCTCGGTCTGTACCGCCTCCAGCGCCACGACAAGCGCACCATCGGCATGCACTGGCAGATCCACAAGGACAGCCGGAACCACTACCAGGTCGCGGCCCGCCGGGGCGAGCGGCTGCCCGTGGCGATCGCCTTCGGCTGCCCGCCCGCCGTGACGTACGCCTCCACCGCCCCGCTGCCCGGTGACATCGACGAGTACCTCTTCGCCGGGTTCATCCAGGGCAAGCGGATCGAGATGGTCGACTGCAAGACCGTTCCGCTCCAGGTGCCCGCGAACGCCGAGGTCGTCCTGGAGGGCTGGCTGGAGCCGGGCGAGACGCTGCCCGAGGGGCCGTTCGGCGACCACACCGGGTTCTACACCCCGCAGGAGCCGTTCCCGGCGCTGACCATCGACTGCGTGACGATGCGCAGGCGGCCGCTGCTCCAGTCCATCGTGGTGGGGCGGCCCCCCACGGAGGACGGGCCCCTCGGCCGGGCGACGGAGCGGTTCTTCCTCCCCCTGCTGAAGATCATCGTGCCGGACATCGTGGACTACCACCTGCCGGAGGCGGGCGGTTTCCACAACTGCGCGATCGTCTCGATCGACAAGAAGTACCCCAAGCACGCCCAGAAGGTGATGCACGCCGTCTGGGGCGCCCACATGATGTCCCTGACGAAGCTCATCGTGGTCGTCGACGCGGACTGCGACGTCCACGATCTGCACGAGGTGGCCTGGCGCGCGCTCGGCAACACGGACTACGCGCGTGACCTCACCGTCGTCGAAGGCCCGGTCGACCACCTCGACCACGCCTCCTACCAGCAGTTCTGGGGCGGCAAGGCGGGCATCGACGCGACGAAGAAGTGGCCCGAGGAGGGCTACACCCGGGACGGCGGCTGGCCCGAGATGGTGCTGTCCGACCCGCGGACGGCGGCGAAGGTCGACCGCCGTTGGAAGGAGTACGGGCTGTGAGTTCAGCTTCCGCGGCGCTTCCGCAGCCGGGCCGCACCAAGGCGTTCCTGCGCCTCGTCATGATCGAGCACTCGGTGTTCGCGCTGCCCTTCGCGTACATCGCGGCGCTCACCGCGATGTTCGAGGTCGACAAGAACATCCACTGGGCGAAGCTGCTCCTGGTCACCGTCGCGATGGTGGGCCTGCGCACCTTCGCCATGGCGGCGAACCGGATCATCGACCGCGAGATCGACGCCCGCAACCCCCGTACGGCCCATCGCGAACTGGTCACCGGCGCGATGAGCGTGAAGCACGCCTGGACGGGCGCGCTGGTCGCCCTGGTCGTCTTCCTCGGCGCCGCGGCCCTGCTCAACCCGCTGTGCCTCGCGCTGGCGCCCATCGCGGTCATCCCCATGGTCGTCTACCCGTACGGCAAGCGGTTCACGAACTTCCCGCAGGCCATCCTGGGTCTCGCCCAGGCCATGGGCCCGGTCGGCGCCTGGATCGCCGTCACCGGCACCTGGTCCTGGGACGCGGTCGTCCTCGGCCTCGCGGTCGGCGTCTGGATCGGCGGCTTCGACCTGATCTACGCCTGCCAGGACGTCGAGACCGACCGGGAGATCGGCGTGATGTCGGTCCCGGCGCGCTTCGGCATCCCGGCCGCCATCCAGGGCGCGCGCGGCTGCCACGCGGTGACGACGGCGCTGTTCGTCTGGTACGGAGCGGCCACCGGCGCCGGCGCCTTCTTCTGGCTGGGTCTGGTGATCGTCGCGGGTGCCTTCCTCTACGAGCACTCCATCGTGAAGCCGCACGACCTGAGCCGGCTGAACCGGGCGTTCTTCCAGGTCAACGGCTTCATCGGGATCGCCCTGTTCGTGTGTGCCCTGCTCGACCTGCTGGTGCGCGGGCTGACGGTCTGACCATGGCCGGTGGCCGGATAGGCTCGACACCATGAAGCCAGGACAGACGCAGCGCCGGCCTTGGATCGTGGGGGTCTCCGGCGCGTCCGGTACGCCGTACGCGGCCGCGGTGCTGCGTTCGCTGCTGGAAGCGGGGGAGAGCGTCGACCTGGTCGTCAGCAGGGCCTCACGGCTCACGCTGCTCGACGAGACCGGCCTCCCGTTCCGCGACGCCCACTGGCGGGACGATCTGCGCGCGTGGCTGGAACGGGGCGCCGACGGCAAGCCCGGCACCTTCGACGTCCCCGGGGAACATCTCGACGGCGTACGGCACTGGAGCGCCGGCGACCTGGCGGCGGGCCCCTCGTCGGGTTCGTATCCGGCCAAGGGCATGCTGATCGTGCCCGCGTCCACCGCCTGTGTGGCCGGAGTCGCCCTCGGCCTCTCCAAGGATCTGCTGCAACGGGCCGCGAGTGTCACCCTCAAGGAGGGGCGCAAGCTGGTCGTCGCCGTGCGGGAGACCCCGCTGAACGGGCAGACACTGCGTCACCTGGTCTCCCTGGACGACGCGGGCGCCACCGTGCTGCCCGCCTCGCCGGCGTTCTACGCGGGAGCCACGCACATCCAGGACCTGGTGGACTTCGTCGCCGGACGGGCCCTCGACGCGGCGGGCGTCGAACACGGCCTGTACCGCCGGTGGAAGGGCGAACTCGGGAGCGGCTCCCGGGACGCCACCACCTGACCTCTCACGACCTCTCGAACTCTCACGACCGAACTCTCACGACTTCTCCGACCTTTTCAGCGGAAGGCTTCGATCGCATGGACGCGGTGGACAGGCAGCTCATCCAGGCACTGAGGGAGAACGGCCGGGCCTCCTACGCGGAGCTGGGGCGCCTCGTCGGACTGTCGGGACCCAGTGTCACCGACCGCATCAACCGGCTGGAGGCGGCCGGCGTCATCACCGGGTACCGCGCGACGGTCGACTCGGCCTCGCTCGGTCTCGGCGTCACCGCCCTGATCGGCATCTCGCTCTCCGACGCCGCCGACCACGAGGACGTGGCCCGGCGGCTGCGCGACCTCAGCGAGATCGAGGACTGCTGGTTCATCGCGGGAGACGACTCGTTCATGCTCAAGGTGCGCTCCAGCGACGTCGACGGACTGGAGAAGACCATCCGGCGGCTGTCCGGGACCAAGGGCGTCTCCCGCACCCGCACGACGATCGTGCTCTCCACGAAGTGGGAGAACCGGGTCGGAGAACTGCCCGAGGAGGAGTAGGCGCGAACCCCCTGGTGGGGGCCCTTCGCCGGAAAGGCGGGGGAGTACGGTTGGCAGCGTTCGTCACAGGGAGAGGTAATCGCATGGATGTCGGGCTCAAGCGCGAGCTGGAGGACAAGGTCCGGGCCGGTGAGCGGCTCAGCCGCGAGGACGGCATCGCGCTGTACGAGTCGGACGACCTGGCCTGGCTCGGCGGGCTCGCGCACGAGGTGCGCACGCGGAAGAACGGCGACGTCGTCCACTTCAACGTCAACCGTCACCTCAACATGACGAACGTGTGCACCGCGTCCTGCGCGTACTGCTCGTTCCAGCGCAAGCCGGGCGAGAAGGACGCGTACACGATGCGCATCGAGGAGGCCGTCCGCCTCGCCAAGTCGATGGAGGGCGAGAACCTCACCGAGCTGCACATCGTCAACGGCCTGCACCCCAGCCTGCCCTGGCGGTACTACCCGCGCTCGCTCAGCGAACTGAAGAAGGCCCTGCCGAGCGTCTCGCTGAAGGCGTTCACGGCCACCGAGATCCACCACTTCGAGACCATCTCCGGGCTGTCGGCCTCGGAGATCCTCGACGAACTGATCGAGGCCGGCCTGGAGTCGCTGACCGGCGGCGGCGCGGAGATCTTCGACTGGGAGGTCCGGCAGCACATCGTCGACCACCGCACCCACTGGGAGGACTGGTCGCGCATCCACCGCCTCGCGCACGAGAAGGGTCTCAAGACCCCGTGCACGATGCTCTACGGGCACATCGAGGAACCCCGTCACCGGGTCGACCACGTGCTCAGGCTGCGTGAGCTCCAGGACGAGACCGGCGGCTTCCAGGTCTTCATCCCGCTGCGCTACCAGCACGACTTCGTGGACATGAAGGACGGCAAGGTCAGGAACCGCCTCCAGGCGCGCACCCAGATGGCGACCGGCGCCGAGGCGCTGAAGACCTTCGCCGTCTCCCGGCTGCTCTTCGACAACGTCCCGCACGTCAAGGTCTTCTGGGTCATGCACGGAGTCCAGACCGCCCAGCTCGCGCTCCAGCACGGCGCCGACGACATGGACGGCTCGGTCGTCGAGTACAAGATCACGCACGACGCGGACAACTACGGCACGCCGAACAAGCTCACCCGCGAGGACCTGCTGGACCTCATCCGGGACGCGGGCTTCCGCCCGGTGGAGCGCAACACGCGCTACGAGATCATCCGCGAGTACGACGGACCGGACGCGGCGCGCCGCGAGACCCCGCAGGCCATGCGGGTCTGACGTGGCGCTGGTCTTCGAACTGGACCCGGCGGTCACCCCTGAGCTCAGGGACGGTGTCGTCGCCCTCTGGGTGGACGTCTCGAACGCGGGCGGCTCCGTCGGCTTCGTGCCGCCGGTGGCCGCCGGCGACGTGCGCCCCGAACTCGTGAAGCACTTCGTCGCCATGGCGGAGGGCCGCACCCGGCTGCTGGTCGGCCGGGACGAGGAGGGCGGCGTCGCCGCGACCGCCTTCCTCACGCACAACACCCACCGGCTGATGCGGCACTGGGTCTGGCTGTACACCGTGATGGTGCACCCGCGGCACCAGGGCAGGGGATACGGCCGGGATCTGCTCGTCGCCGCCGAGGAGGCCGCGGGCCGTCTCGACGGCATCGAGGCGATACGGCTGACCTGCCGGGGCGGTGAGGGCCTCGAACGCTTCTACTCCTCCTGCGGCTACAAGGAGGTCGGACGGGTGCCGGGCGCGATCCGCGTCGCACCCGGCGACGAGCGGGACGACATCACGATGCTGCTGCCCCTGCCGCGCCGCGCCTGACCGCCCTCCCGCTCCGTGACCGAGGACGCCCCGTCCCCGTGACCGAGGACCCCCTGCAAGATCGCTGTTCCGGCGTGCTTCACTGGACAGGGTTCTTTGGGAACGTTCGGAACGGAAGAGTGGATTGAGATGCTCCGCTACACACTGATGCGCCTCGGTATCTTCGTGGGCTGCCTCGTGGTCGTCTGGGGCCTCGTCTACTCGGGCGTCGCCCCGCGCGGCCTCGGCGACTCCAACTACATGTGGGTCGTCCTGCTGGCCCTGGTGATCTCCGCGCCGATCAGCTTCGTCGTCCTGCGCGGCGCGCGCGACCGTGCCTCGGCCGAGGTCGTCGCCCGCGTGGACCGCGCCCGGGCGAACCTGGACCGCAACCGCAGCCAGGAGGACGTCGCCGTGGACGAGGCCGACCGGGGCGCCGCGAACCAGGCGTCCTGAAACCGCCGCGCGCCCGGCCGCCCCGCGGTCCCTCGTAGGCTGGGCGCATGGGTGCTGTGAAGAGCAAGCGGATGCCGCGTGCGGTACGCGAACAGCAGATGCTGGACGCGGCTGTACGGACCTTCGGGCAGCGTGGGTACCGGGCCGCGTCGATGGACGAGATCGCCGAACTGGCGGGCGTGTCCAAGCCGTTGGTGTACCTGTACCTGAACTCGAAGGAAGACCTGTTCACCGCGTGCATCCGGCGTGAGGCCAAGGCGCTGACCGTGGCGGTCCGCGCCGGCGTCCGTCCCGAACTGCCCGCCGACCGTCAGCTCTGGGAAGGGCTGAGGGCGTTCTTCACGCACACCGCCGAGAACCCGGACGGCTGGGCGGTCCTGCACCTCCAGGCCCGTACGCACGGCGAGCCCTTCGCCGCCGAGGTCTTCGCGATGCGCGAGGAACTGGTCCACTTCGTCACGCAGTTGATCGTCGTCGCCGCCCGCGAGGCACATCGCGACCCGTCGCTGCCCGCACGCGAGGTCGCCGGGCTCGCGGAGGCGCTGGTCGGCGCCGCCGAGTCGATGGCCGCGTGGGCCAACGCCACCCCCGGCGTCTCGGCCCGGCAGGCCGCCGCCACCCTGATGAACTTCGCCTGGACGGGACTCGGCACCCTCATGCAGGGCCGGCCCTGGTCCCTGCCGGTCACGGGCATCCCGTCCCAGACCGCCGCGGAGGCCTGACACCCAGGCCCTAGGGCGGGACCCGTCCGTTCCGGGCGGGGTCAGTTCTGGCCCCAGCGGCGCAGCGCGGGGGCGACCCGCTCCCGGCCCACGCGGTAGAGCGACTTGGCACCGCCGCGCGCGGCCCGGCGGATCACCGTCCGCAGCGGGCCCGCGTCGCTCCCGCCCGGCGCGAGCGCCGACGGCCTGCCCTTGTCGTCGAGGCCGTTGCGCTCCAGGATGCCGCCGAGATACGCCCCCGCCCGCTGCGGCGAGTAGTACGGCCGCAGCGCCGGCAGCCGCCCCGCCGATTCCAGCGCGGTGACCCGGGCGCGGGCGGCGGCGTACGGATCGCTCTTGCCGACGCCCTGCCGTGCCGCCCAGGCCGGGTCGACACGGGGCGCCGCGCCGGCGTCGAGGTCGTCCCAGGAGGCGAGGCAGCCCGAGTGCACGAAGTAGTGGTTGCCGTGGGCCTCGCGGACCCCGAAGTCGGTGAGGATCGCGGTCGGGATGCCGCGGTGCATCGACTCCAGGGCGGCCGTGGAGCTGACCGTCACCAACAGGTCGGTGCGGTCCAGGACCTCGCCCATGTTGCCGTAGACGAGACGCAGGTTGGCCGGGGCCGGCTCGGCCATCCTCTCGACGAGGAGCTGGTACGGATCGGCCTCGACGTGCGTGGTGTGCTCGCCCGGCAGACTGCGCAGCTTCATCAGCACCAGCCGGTCGGGGTGCCGTCGCGCGTGGGCCGCCGCCCGCTCCAGCAACTGGAGCCGGGACGCCCGGCCCTTGGGCACCGACGGCTGGACGGCGAAGGTGAGCGTGAAGGGCCGTTCCGCGGACGGCGCGTACGGCTCCCCGCCGAGGAAGGGCAGGGCGCACTCCACGACCGAGCCGGGGTCGACGCCGACGCTCGCGAACGCGGCACGGAAACGGTCGGCGTCGTACCCGCTGTTGGCGAGGACGAGGTCGGTGCCGGCCCGGGCCATCAGCCCGTCGACCATCTTCTCGTACACGACCCCGACATATCCCGTGACCGTGACCGGCCGCCGCTCCCGCCCCTGCCACGCGATGCCCAGGCCGTGGGTGAGCGCGAGTGTCGTTCCTCCCGCGGTGGCCAGGACGAGCACGTCGGCGGCGGCGAGCTCCCGGTCGTCGACCAGTTCGGCGACCGTGACGTCGCGCCGGGTGTCCGGCACGATCCCGATCTCCGTGAGCTGGCGCTCCGTCGGGGTGGCCCGGGTGCGCAGGAAGAGCGCGTCGAGGGCGTGCCCGGGGGCGATCTGCCGGGCGACGGACGCGCCCCACTTCCAGCGGGTGTCGGAGTCGGCGATGACGGCGATACGTCTGGGGGGCATGGTTCGGGAGCCTTTCCTGGCGGCGGCCGGGGGTGGACCGAGGCTAGGAACGCTGTCTGAGGAGGGGATGAGGGACTGCTTGACGGCGCCTTGGCGCGCTGGGTGAACCCTGTGAGGGCTTTCTCGGCAAAGCTGTCCCACCTGGGAGTTGACGGCGGCGGGAGCGTGTGGCGGGAGCCTTCCGTCATGCGGTGTTCGCCCGAAGTTCATTCCGTCTCACGCGCGCGGTGGCCGTACCCGGCCGGTCAGATGGAGCCGCCCGCCCGAGCGGAGCTCGAACGACGTCCCCCGCGCGGCGTACGTCACCGCCCCGGGCAGCAGTACCGGCGCCCTGAACTCGGCCCGGACCTCGGCCGGCTGCCCCGGCCCGTACTCGGCGAGGCAGCGGGCGACCGTCCACATGCCGTGCGCCACGGCACGGGGGAAGCCGAAGAGGCGGGCGGTGAGGGGATGCAGGTGGATGGGGTTGCGGTCGCCGGAGACGGCGCCGTAGCGGCGGCCGACGTCCGGGGCGAGGTGCCACTCGGCGAGGGCGGGCAGCGGCTCGGAGTCCCGCTGGGGGGTGGGGTCCTGGCGGTGCGCCGGGTCCCGGCCGTGATTGTGGTCGTGGTCCGTGCCCGGGCCGTGGTCCTGGCCCGGGTTCCGGCCGTGGTCCGAGTCCCGGCCTTGGCCGTGGTCCGGGTCCGGATTCCGGGGCTGGTCCCGGTCGTGGTCGTGGCCCGGGTCCAGGTTCCGGCCGTGGTCATGGTCCGGGTCCCGGCCTTGGTCGTGATCCAGGTCCGGATTCCGGGGGTGGTTGTGGGCCCGGGCGGGAGCCTTGTCCGGGTTCCGGGGACTGTGCCGGGCGAGGTAGGTGCTCCTCGACTCCCATACGAGCTCGCCGTGCACCCTCGCCTCGGTCAGCACCGTCGCCTCCGTGCCCCTGCGGTGCGGTGCCAGCTTCTCCACCAGCACCGCGAGCTCGTACTCCGCGCTCGCGGCGCACTCCTGGCGTCCGGTGATCTCGATCGAGGTGTGCACGAGCCCGAGCAGCGGAAGCGGGAACGCGCGCCCCGCGAGGATCCGCATCGCCAGCGGAAAGGCGAGCACATGCGGATACGTGACCGGAAGGGCGTCCGCGCCGGTAGGGAACCCGCACACCCGCTCGTACGCGGCGAGGTGGGCGAGGTCGGCCCGCACGCCGGGGAGGACGAACCGGGTGGCGGGGACGGGGGCGTCCGGGCGGGGCCGCTTGAAGGGGGAGAGCAGGGCGCCGCGGGCCAGCAGCGGGACGAGCGAGGGGGGAGCGGCGAGGGTGCGGGTCCCCGGCTCGGGGCGGACGGGGGGCTGAACGCGCATCGGAGTCTCCAGGCGGGCGGAAGGGTGCGGCTCTCGGCGGGGCGGGGCGGGGCGGCGCGGGGTTCGGCGGGCGGGACTGTCCGGCGTGGGGGCGGGTATGAGGTGACTCTGGAGTAAGTTACCGAGGGTAAGGCTACGTCGGGGAGGGGGTGGGGGGCGAGATGGGCTGCGGCGGCCTCTTGGCGGCGGGGCGCTCGGAGGCGGGCCGCGAAGGCTTCGGCGCACCGGCGCCGGGTGCTCCGGCGCAGGGGTGGCCAGGGCGTTCGGCGTCGTCGGCCGCGGGGCCGGAAAGGGCACAGCTACCCCGGGTAACCCGCACTTCGCCTGCGGCAAAGCGTCACAAACCCCACACTTCGGCACCGTAGGATCCCCGTCTCACCGGGTTGCCGAGACCCCTGAACCCCCACTCCCAGGGCCCGTACGAGGATTCGCGCCCCCGCGCGTCTCCTCCGGGCCCGAACACGCTTCGCACCCGCCCCGGCCTTCGGCCGACAAGGAGCCGCCCCGTGTCCAGCCCGTACTCGTCCGACTCCGCCCCCTTCCTTCCGGAGCCCGAGATCAGGCGGCTGGACGGTGTCGTGCGCGAGGTCGCGGTGCCGCCGATCGTGGGACAGGTGACGCACGGATCCCTCGCGGACATCCCGTTCGACAACGCGGCCGCCGCCCCGCTGGAGCCGGTCCTCAGCCGGAAGACCCCGGACGGCGAGGGCTGGACGGACGTGACCGCCGCCGAGTTCGCCGAGCAGGTCCTGGCGGTGGCCAAGGGGCTGATCGCGGAGGGGCTGGTGCCGGGCGACCGGATCGCCATCATGGCCCGGACGACGTACGAGTGGACGCTCCTCGACTTCGCCGCCTGGGCCGCGGGCCTGGTCACCGTGCCGGTGTACCCGACCTCCTCCGTCTTCCAGACCCGCTGGATCCTCCAGGACTCGGGAGCCGTCGCGCTCGCCGTGGAGTCCGTGGAGCAGGCCGCCGCGCTCGGCCCCGAGCGCGGACACATCCCCGACCTGCGGCACATGTGGATCTTCGAGAAGGGTCATGTGGAGCGTCTCGCGGAGCTCGGCCGTGAGGTCCCGGACCAGGAAGTGACCGTACGGCGCGGGGTGCTGGGCCCGGACACGCTCGCCACCCTCATCTACACCTCGGGCACCACCGGCCGCCCCAAGGGCTGCGTCCTGACCCACGGCAACTTCTTCGCCGAGGTCGACAACGCCGTCGAACTGCTCTACCCGATCTTCAAGGCCCGCACCCGGGATCCCGCCTCCACCCTCCTCTTCCTCCCCCTCTCGCACGTCTTCGGCCGCATGGTGGCCGTGGCCTGTCTGCGCGCGCGGGTCAAACTCGGCCACGCCCCGAGTCTCCGGACCGAGGAACTCCTCGCGGACCTGGCCTCGTTCAAGCCGACCTTCCTGCTCGCCATCCCCTACGTCCTGGAGAAGGTCTTCAACACCGGCCGCGCCACGGCCGAACGGATGGGCCGCGGTTCGTCCTTCGACCGGGCGGCCCGGATCGCCCAGAAGTACGGCGAGGCCGTCGAGGCCGAACAGCACGGCACCGGTCCCGGCCCGAGCCGGGCCCTGCGCGCGGCCCGGGCCCTCTACGACCCCCTGGTCTACCGGCGTATCCGCAACGCCCTCGGCGGCAGGGTCCGGCACGCCATCTGCGGCGGGTCCCCGCTCGGCCGCCGGCTCGCCGCCTTCTACGCGGGAGCCGGCATCGAGATCTTCGAGGGGTACGGCCTGACGGAGACCACGGCCGCCGCGACCGTCACGCCGCCGCAGAAACCGCGCCTCGGCACGGTGGGCCGGCCCCTGCCGGGCACCCGGGTGCGGATCGCCGCCGACGGGGAGGTGCTGCTGTGCGGCGCGCAGGTCTTCCGCGGCTACTGGGACCCGCACGCGGGCGGTGTCGTCGACGCCGCCCCGGACGGCTGGTTCGCGACCGGCGACATCGGCGAACTGGACGACGGCGGCTACCTCGCCATCACCGGCCGCAAGAAGGAGATCCTGATCACCGCGGGCGGCAAGAACGTCGCCCCGGCGCCCCTCCAGGACTGGCTGCGCGCCCATCCGCTGATCGCCCAGTGCATCGTCCTGGGGGACCGCCGCCCGTTCGTCTCCGCCCTCATCACCCTCGACCCCGAGGGCATCGCCCACTGGCGCCGGATGAACGGCAAGCACCCGGTTCCCCCGGAACTCGTCATGGACGACCCGGAGCTGCTGGCCATCCTGCAGCGCGCCGTCGACGAGGCCAACCGGCTCGTCTCGCGCCCCGAATCCATCCGCCGCTTCATCGTCCTGCCCGTCGACTTCACCGAGGAGGCCGGCCACCTCACCCCCTCCATGAAGCTGCGGCGCACGGCGATCGAGAAGGACTTCAGCAGGGAGATAGAGGCCCTGTACGCGACGTAGTCCCGGGCGGGGGCGGGCGGGGACGGGCGGGGACGGCGTGGTCCCCGGGCGGAAAAGGCAGGAGCCCCGCGACCGGCTGGCGCGGGGCTCCTTGGGTACTGCTATCCGTTCCGGATCAAAGCAATCGGGCTCATGGAGCCGAAGGCTTAGAGCGGGGTGACGTTCTCCGCCTGCGGGCCCTTCGGACCCTGCGTGACGTCGAAGGAAACCGACTGGTTCTCTTCGAGAGAGCGGAAACCGCTCGCGTTGATCGCGGAGTAGTGGACGAAGACGTCCGGGCCGCCGCCTTCCTGGGCAATGAAACCAAAGCCCTTTTCGGCGTTGAACCACTTCACGGTTCCGGTAGCCATAAGCCCTCCTTGGGCCCAAAGGGTTGCCCTGCTCCAGAACCTGCGATTGTGTAAACAACTGCATACGTCTGAAAACGACGAGAGCCCGCGGTCACATGCTCCGCAGGCTCTGTACTGCAAGGGAAACCAAACTGCAACTTGCGGCGAGCCTAGCACGCAGGCAGCCGAAAGCAATAGAGGCAAAGATCACGTCATCCGGACGGGTGTCCCCATGGGGTCGGGGGCCTGACGTGCGTTGACTTCGAGGTGTCACAACCGTTGACACGAGGAGTCGGGATGGTTTCCACCAGCACACGCCGACCCTGAGGCCCGCACGCTATCGCCCGGGGTCTAGCCTCACGATGTGGACAATTCTCGCACCCGGCCGCGCGTCGGCCACATCCAGTTCCTGAACTGCCTGCCCCTGTACTGGGGGCTCGCGAGAACGGGCACACTCCTCGACTTCGAGCTCACCAAGGACACCCCCGAGAAGCTCAGCGAGAAGCTGGTGCGAGGGGATCTCGACATCGGGCCCATCACGCTCGTCGAGTTCCTCAAGCACGCCGACGACCTTGTCGCCTTTCCGGACATCGCGGTCGGCTGCGACGGCCCCGTGATGTCCTGCGTGATCGTCTCGCAGGTTCCCCTCGACCAGCTCGACGGTGCCCGCGTCGCCCTCGGCTCGACCTCGCGCACCTCCGTGCGGCTCGCCCAGCTCCTGCTGGCCGAGAAGGTCGGGGTCCAGCCCTCGTACTACACGTGCCCGCCCGATCTGAGCCTGATGATGCAGGAGGCCGACGCCGCCGTCCTCATCGGCGACGCGGCGCTGCGCGCCAACCTGCTCGACGGACCGAAGTTCGGGCTCCAGGTGCACGACCTCGGCGCGCTGTGGAAGGAATGGACGGGCCTGCCCTTCGTCTTCGCCGTGTGGGCGGCCCGGCGCGACTACCTGGAGCGCGAACCGCTCGTCACCCGCAAGGTGCACCAGGCCTTCCTCTCCTCCCGTGACCTCTCCCTCGACGAGGTCTCCAAGGTCGCCGAGCAGGCGGCCCGGTGGGAGGAGTTCGACCAGTCCGTCCTGGAGGAGTACTTCACGACGCTCGACTTCCGCTTCGGCGGCCCGCAGCTGGAGGCCGTACGGGAGTTCGCGCGCCGGGTCGGCTCGACCACCGGGTTCCCGGAGGACGTGAGCGTACGGCTCCTCCAGCCGTGAGGCGCCGAATGGTCGGGCGGCGCCGATAGTCGGGCGGCTCCGGGCGCGCACGGCACTACGCTGCTGGGCAGTGTGTACGGGGGAGGGGGAACCGTGAGTGCCATGCAGCCGCTCGGAGCCGACGAACCCACGGTCGTGGGGCCCTACCGGCTGCTCGGCCGGCTGGGGTCCGGCGGCATGGGGCGCGTGTACCTGGGACGCAGTGCCGGCGGACGCACGGTCGCGGTCAAGATCGTGCATCCGCACTTCGCGCTCGACGAGGAGTTCCGCGCCCGCTTCCGCCGCGAGGTCGAGGCCGCACGGCGGGTGGGCGGCGCGTGGACGGCCCCCGTCCTGGACGCGGACCCGGAGGCGCCGGTCCCCTGGGTCGCCACCGGCTACGCGGCCGGTCCCTCACTGACGGCCGCCGTCGCGGACGGTGGACCGCTTCCGGCCCACTCCGCGCGCGTCCTCGGCGCCGGTCTCGCCGAGGCGCTCACCGCGGTCCACGCGCTGGGCCTCGTCCACCGCGACGTCAAACCCTCCAACGTGCTGCTCACCCTCGACGGTCCGCTCCTCATCGACTTCGGCATCGCGCGGGCCACGGACGGCACCGCCTCCCTGACCTCGACGGGGGTCTCGGTCGGCTCGCCCGGCTACATGTCCCCCGAGCAGATCCTCGGCAAGGGCGTCACCGGAGCCGCGGACGTCTTCTCGCTCGGCGCGGTCCTCGCGTACGGGGCCACCGGCGAGCCTCCCTTCCCCGGCGACTCCTCCGCCTCCCTCCTCTACAAGGTGGTCCACGAGGAACCGCGACTCGGCTCCCTGGAGGGCGAGTTGCGCGAGCTGGTGGCGGCCTGCCTGGCCAAGTCGCCCGCGGCGCGGCCCACTCCGGGAGAGGTGGCCGTCCGGCTCGCACCACAGGGTGCCGCCCGGCTGGTGTCGGCGGGCTGGCTGCCGGGTGCCCTGGTCGAGCGGGTGAGCCGAAGTGCCGTACAGCTGTTGAACCTTGAGGCGGCGGGGACCGTGGAGGCCACGCCGTCCGGGCCGGTGGGCTTCAGCAGTCCGTCGGTGGAGAACGGCCGGGGCGCCGGGATCGGGGCCGGGGCCGGAGCCGGTTCGGGGAGCGGTGGTGTGTCCGGCGCGCCGGGGTCCGGTTCCGGGTTCGGGCCGCCCCCGCCGGGTTTCGGGCCGCCGCCCCCGATGCCCACGTACGTACCCGGCCGGCGTGAGAGCCGGACGGCCGAACCGCAGGACGCCGTACACCGCGAGGGGGCGCCGGAACAGCAGCCGTACGACCGTCCGGGCAAGGTCTCCGTCAGCGTGGCGGCGACCTCCGCGCCGGGGGCCGGCGGACAGGGCCGCAGGATGAGCTGCACGGTCGCCCTCGCCGTCGCGGGAGCGCTGGCGGCGGTGACCGTGGGCTCGGCGTTCCTCTTCGACCTGCTGCCGGGCAGCGGCAAGGACGACCAGGGGAACGTGGCGGGCGGGCGTCCGTCGGCGACGGCGAGCGACCCCGCCACCGATCCGTCGGCGAACGCCACCCGGCCGGGCTCCACGGGGAGCGCCCCGGCACCGGGCCCGACCAAGAGCGCGTCCGACCCGGGAGACCAGTCGTCCACCGTCCCGGCCTCCTACCTCGGCACCTGGGAGGGCGACGGCCTCGCCCTCGGCGGCACCCTCCCCATGGGCACGTTCCGTGTCACCGTCCATCAGGCGGCCGTGGGCGAGGAGTTGGGCACCTTCCGGCAGACCGACCAGATCGGCGGCGTCTGCGACGACGTCCTCGTCCTCAAGAAGGTCACGAAGAAGCAGCTCGTCGCCACGAGCGTGGCGTCGGAGTCCAACCGGGACGTCTGCACCAAGGGCCGGCACGAGGTCCGGCTGACTCCCGCCGGCAGCGTCCTCACCTACGACACGGACAACGCCGAGGCGGGGGACCCGGTGGCCCGGATGACGAAGGTCGGCTGAAGTCCCGCGCCGGAAGCCGGGGTTCGTACCGCCCCGTGGCCGCCGTTCCGTGGTCACAGCCCCGTGGCCGCCGTCCTGGGACGGCGGCCACGGGGCGGGTGGACAGCGGTGGGCCTCGGCCTGCGGCGGCGGGGTCTCAGCCCTTCTGCCCGGGGGTCTGCTTCATGCCGTCGACGATCGCGCGCTCGGTGATGGCGTGGGTGAAGCGGACGGTGCCGGGCTTGATGACGATCCCGTCCTGGGTGACCGACTTGACCTGCACGGTCCGCTCGCCGAGGAAGACGTGGGTCTTCTTGTCGAAGATCCACTCCTCGCGTTCGCCGCTGGTCTCGTCCAGCCGTGCCACCGCGACGCCCGAGCGGCCGAGCGCGTCCTTGGCGTCGTTCACCACGACCACGCCCGGGATCTTCGCGGCGGCCTTGAACAGGGCCGGGTAGAGCTCCGCGGGCGGGTAGCTCTCGCCGAGCAGGTCACCGATCGTGGTGAACGCCTGCTGGTCGGGGGTGTTGCCCTGCCCCGCGGTCTCCTTGTAGATCACCTTCAGCAGCTCGTCGGGGTCGGTGGTCAGCCCGGCCAGGAAGTCGTACGACGGGTGGTTCAGGCCTGCTTCGGGGGTGTTGCCCCGCTCGTCGGGCAGGCTCAGCGTCTCGCCCTCGGCGCTGTCGTTGACGGCCGCGTCGATCAGCCAGCCCTTGGTGCCGTCGGCGGACTTCCAGATCTGGCGCCGGTGCAGCGCGTAGCTGGCGAGGCTGCTGTCGTCGCCGACCGTCTTCACGAAGGTGTCGGCCGTCTGGGACTCGATGTAGACGTACTGACCGGGCTTGACGGTGGGGTGGGTCTCCTCGGCCGCCGCCAGGGAGACCTGGTCGATCAGCTGCGGCAGGCCCTTGGTGGTCGTGGCGCCGACGGGGACGACCGCCGCGGGTCCGGTGGCGAGACCATCGTTGTGCACGCCGCTGTCCATCAGCAGCGTTCCGGCGACGACCGCGCCGGCCACAGCCATCGCGGGCAGCACGAAAGCCGGGCGCAGCAGGCGGAGTCCCCGGGGCTTCGGCAGGGCGGGGGCGGCCTTCGTGGTGTTCGCGTCCCGCTGGGTGTCCTGCTGGATGTGGGCCATCAAACGCTCCTTGTGGAACTGGTGACGGCCCGCCGGGAGATCGCGCGCAGTCTGCGGGAGGAGAGGCGCGCTCTCCTCCCACTCGGCCGGACTCTGCCGGGACTGGGTCGCTTTCATCGATTTCCTTCCGATACGGGCCGGATCGAGTGGATGTGTTCTCCTCTTGTCTGTCGATCCGGTCGGCCGAGTTCCCGATTTCCTCGTACGGGTTTTCCCGCGCGTTCTTCGGCGTGGTCGTCCGTGTACGGGACCGGCGCCGCCCGGGCGGCGGGTCGGCCGCCGAGTTCGGCCTCGGTGAGTCTGCGCAGCTTGGCGCGTGCCCGGGAGAGACGTGAGCGCACCGTTCCGACGGCGATGCCGAGCGCCTCCGCCGCGGCCGTGTACTCCAGCCCCTCCCAGAGGCACAGCGTCAGGACCTCGCGCTCGGGTCTGCGCAGGGCGGCGAGCGCGCGCAGGGCGGCGGCGATACGCCGTCGGTCGTCGAGCCGGCCCGCCACCTCGTCGGCGTGGTCGGGCAGCGTCGTCTCGGCCTCCGCGGCGGCGTTCGCCGCGGCCCGGTAGCGCCGGTTGCTGCGATGGTGGCCACGGGCGATGTTGATCGCCACGCCCAGCAGCCACGGCCGCAGGCTGCCGCCCTCGGCGCTGACCCGGTCGCGCAGACGCCACGCTTCCATGAAGGTCTCGGCCATCACGTCCTCCGCCGCGGACCAGTCGGCGGTGAGGCGGAAGGCGTGGTTGTAGACGGCGCGGGCGTAGCTGTCGTACAGCTCGGCGAACGCGCTCGGATCCCCGGCACGTATCCGGGTACGCATGTCAGTGCTCACCCTCATTAACTGCCGATCCACGCGCTCCGGGTTCCCGTGATCCGCGTCACACGGGGCGGCGGAGGTGCCGGCCGGCCACCGGACGCCGACCCGAGGCGCGGGCTCGGAGCGGGGGCGGGAGGCGGGGGTTCAGCCGGGCCCGGTCTTCTCGCGCGCATCCGAGATCTTGATGGCCGCGGCGATCAGCGCCGCGGCGACGAGCACCGTCGAGAGCAGGCCCACGGCCCAGACCCACGGGTACTCCACATGGACCCAGCAGGGGTTGCCCCGGCCGTAGCACCCGGCGTTCCAGTCGCGTCGGTGCTTGGGGCGGAAGGCCGCGAACACGACCACCGCGCACAGGAGGAAAGCGGCGACTCCTGGCAGGGAGGCGACGACCCAGCCGAGCGAACGGAGCGGGCTCGTCTTCCACTTCATCCGGGCGAGGGTCGCGATCACGGCGGCCAGGCCGATGGGCAGCACGGCACCGACGGCGGCCGCGAAGCCGTAGCCGCCGCCCGGCCAGGCGGGAGCCACATCGCCCCAGAGCTCGGATCCCCAGGTCATGCCCGCGAGCGCGAAGCCGACGATCGCAGCCGTGACCGCCAGGAAGACCAGGCAGCCGAAGTACGACTCCGCTCGGGACGCCTTCTCCCTGGCCTGCGCCCACACGGACGGCCGCTGCCGCACGTGCTCGTAGCGCAGCGCCGCCCCCGCGGCCCTGCGCCGTTTCGGCTTCGCCGATCCGCTCACCGGACCCGCACCCCCCTTCCTTCCGTTCCCTCTGTTCCTTCCGGTCCTCTTCCTCGCCCGGCCCGTCCAGTCACATCGGCGTCGTCACCGTCATCGGCTCCCCGTCCCCGAGGTGCAGCAGGCCCTTGCCGGGGGCGACCGGTCCGCCGACCATGCTGCGGTTCGTACGGATGCCGATCAGCTCGCCCGCGGAGGAGTCCTGCGGAGAGAGCAGGATGCCGCGGCGGCCCTTCTTCATCTCGACCTGCCAGCCGGAGAACCCGCTGCACACGTCCTCCTCGTCACCGGCGATGACCAGGCCGAGACCGCGTTCGGCGCCGCGCTGCACGATCCGCTTGAAGACGGTCTCGGCGTCGCAGTCCTCCAGGACCTCGCCGTCGTCGACCAGCACCACGATCGGCTCCTCCGGCGTCGCCGGGGCGATGGCCTCGCGCAGATCGTCTCCCTCGATGTCGTCCTCGTCGAAGACCTTCAACACGCCGTCCTGGCCGTCCAGTTCACGAAGCGGCGACGGGCGGGGCGCCGCGATGACCAGACGTACGCCCTGGGCCAGGTACGACCGCGCCATGTTCATCAGGGTCGTACTGCGGCCGGACTTGGCCGGGCCCGCGACGACGAAGGTCGGAACACCCCGGGAGAGGTCCGGGCCGAAGCCCATGACGTCGTCGCCGCCGATGCCCACCAGGCTCCACAGCCTGGAGCGGGAGGCGTCCGGGTCGCGCATCTCCCACGCGTCCGCGAAGCCGATCCGGGTGGGCAGCACGTCGACCCTGAACGGGCGGCGTTCGCGCGGCAGTCCGGCGTCGCGGGCCGTTGCCGCCTCGCCGATCGCCGTGAGGGCCGCGGCCTGGCCCTGACCGGTGGAGTCCTCCGTGAGCAGGGCGAACTGGGTCTCGGTGCCGTGCTCGTTGCGGTAGCCGCGGCCGGGCGGGATCTCCTCGGGGATCTTGCGCGCGTTGACGCCGATCAGCGAGAAGTCGGAGCGGTCGGCGAGCCGCAGGGCGTACTTGTCCTCGGTGAGCGAGCCGATCCGGGTGGAGAGGATCTGCCGGTCGCCCGTCATCACCAGGTGCACTCCGACGCTCGCGCCCTCGCGCATCATCGCGGTGAGCTGGTCCGTCAGATCGCCGTGGTCGTACTCGCCGAGCGTCGGCAGCCAGCCCTCCCACCGGTCGAGCAGCACCACGATGTGCGGGAGCCGCTCGCCTTCCGGCTCCGCGGCCCGCTGCTCGCCGATGTCCGCGAAGCCCTTGTCGGCCAACAGGTCCTGTCTGCGGGTCAGTTCACCCTTCAGGCGGGCGATGAGGCGGACCACGCGCTCGGTCTGGTTGCGGCCGACGACGGCGCCGCAGTGCGGCAGCCGGGTCAGTGCGTTGAGCGCGCCGTTGCCGCAGTCGATGCCGTACAGATGGACGTCGGCCGCCGAGTGGGTGCGGGCCAGCGAACCCGCGATCGTCCGCAGGATCTGCGAACGTCCGCTGCGGGGCGCGCCGCCGATGAGCAGATGCCCGAAGGAGGCGAAGTCCACCACGACCGGGCGGCGGGCCTGGTCGGCCGGCAGGTCCTCGACGCCGTACGGGGCGGGCGGCAGCTTGCCGGGACCGCCCGCGAACGCGGGCGCGGTGATCTCGTCGAGCAGCAGCGTCTCGGAGAGGGCGGGCAGCCAGGGGCTGTGCTGGGGCGGGATGCCGAGGGAACGGTTGGCCTCGCGCACGGCGTCGACCAGCACCTTGAGGTCGGTGATCTCCTCCTCCTCGCGCTGTTCGGCCTTCGGCTTGACCAGCGCGGCCCGCCCGAGGTCCGTCCAGCCGAGGGGCCCCGCCCAGGGCGCGAGCGCCGCCGGGTCGGCGGCACCGGGACGGCGTCCGCCGACGCGTCCCGACTGGAACGGTACGAGCGAGGCGTGCCCGAGACGGACGTAGGCGCGGCCCGGAGTGCTCTTGGAGATGTGCCCGGCCTCGGGGGAGTCGATGACGTCGCTCGACTCGCCGCCGTCGGTCACGCGCAGCGCTATCCGGAGGTTGGTGTTGGCCCGGATCTCGGGGGAGACGACACCGCTCGGCCGCTGGGTGGCCAGCAGCAGGTGGATGCCGAGCGAACGGCCTCGCTGGGCGATGTTGACCAGACCCGTCACGAAGTCGGGCAGGTCACGGACCATGGAGGCGAACTCGTCGATGACGATGAGGAGCCGTGGCACGGGCGCGTGCGAGGGATCACGGCGTACGAGATCCTGGTAGTCCTCGATGTCCTTGGCGTCGGCGGCGGCGAGGATGTGCTCGCGCCGCTTGAGCTCCGCGCCGAGCGACTCCAGGGCCCGCTCCACGAGATGGGCGTCGAGGTCGGTCACCATGCCGACCGTGTGCGGGAGTTTGACGCAGTCCTTGAAGGCCGAGCCGCCCTTGTAGTCGACGAGGACGAAGGTCATGTTCTCGGGGGTGTTGGCCACGGCCAGCGACGCCACGATGGTCTGGAGCAGCTCCGACTTGCCGGAACCCGTCGTACCGGCGATCAGGCCGTGCGGGCCGTCGCGCCGCATGTCGATGCCGAACGGGCCGTCGTACGACTCGCCGATGACCGCCGTCGTCGACTGCCCGCCCATCCGCCAGCGCGCGCTGATCGCGTCCCCGGTCGGAGGCTCCAGCTGAAGCACGTCGAGCAGCCGGCTGGCACCGGGGAGGGCCGAGTCCTCGGTCTCGCCGCTGATGTCGCGCAGCGCGGACAGGGCACGCGCGAGCCGGGAGCACCAGGCCGCCGACACGAAGTCGGGCCGTACGTCCCGCACCCGCGCGATGCCCGTCTGCTGCACCCGCAGCCGCAGTTCGAGCGCTTTGGACGTTCCGGAGGCGGAGCCGTCGGTCTCGGTGGCGTGCCAGGCGTGGAAGGAGGGGAAGCCGCCGGGGGCGGCCGGCGCGGTCCTGGCGGGCGCCCGCGCGTCCGTGTGCTCCTCGGGCTTCGGCTCCGCGATGACGATGGCCTGGCACTCGCCGGGCAGGAACCGCTCCTCGGCGTCCAGACAGATCGCGTACATGGCCATGGCCGGGCCCTCGCGCAGCAGCCGCACCACGCCGGGCATGGACCGCAGGCGCCTGGATCCGTCCCAGACGACGACGATGTCCGGATCGCTGAACGAGGCCTTGTTGCCGTTCTGCCTGGCGGCCTTCTGGCGGGCGTCGAGGAGCTGGGTGAGCTCACCGATGCGGGCGCCGACGGTCTCGGCGTCCGTGCCGATGAGGACGTTGGCGTCCTGGGCGCCGGCGGGCCTGCTGTGCGGGAGCCAGCGCACCCAGTCCCAGCTGTCCTGGCCGCTGTTCTCCGTCAGGACGTAGAACTGGACGTCCAGCGGGCTGTGCAGGACCGCGGTCTGCGCGACGGCCCAACGGCCCAGCGCCTGGGCCGAGTCACCGGGTCCGGCGATGCCGACGACACCGCGCTCGGCGAGCGGCAGGGCGACCGGCGCGTCCTCGATGTTCCAGGTGACCTGGCGCTTGTGGTCGTCCTGCTCGGGGTCGTCGAGCACGACCTCGGACGGCATCCGTCCGGTGCCGACGCGCAGCAGCAGATGGTCCGCGTCGGTGCGCCGCCGCTCCCACAGCCGGGTGCGCGGTCCGGTGCCCAGCGACAGCACGGTCGCCGGATCGAGGATCGCCCGGCGCCGGTCGAGGCGCTCGGCGAGCAGGGCCTCCTGGGCGTCCTTCTCGATCCGCGCCTTGTGCTCGTTGTACTCCTTCACCTGCTTGGCATGGGACTTGCGGCCCTGCTTCTTGTCCATGAGGTAGTTGCCGAGCATGATCAGCGGGCTCAGCAGCGCCATGATCATGTAGTACCAGCGCCCGAAGACCATCACCATGACGACGGCGCTGACCAGCGGCGTCAGCGCCATCAGCCAGGGCAGCGGCCGGGCCTCGTAGTCCCGTACCGGACTCGGCAGCCGGAACTTCGTCTCGCGCTCCGGCGGATGCAGCCGCGGCGGCCGGTTGTAGTCGAGTGCGGCGCCGTCCTCCGACCACTTGAGGGCCGCGTCGGGCTGTGTGTAACGGTCGAGCTGGAGAAGGGTGTTGCCGACCGCGACCTGGCTGCCGAGCGGCCAGTCGTCGTCCTCGCGCTCCTCGATGGCCGCCCCGTCGAGGGTGACGCCCTTCTTCTCCCCGTGTGCGACGACACCGCAGGTTCCGTCCGTTGCAACTGACAACGTCAGCGCCCTTTGCGGAAGTTCGGGGTCGTCGATCCGGATGGACGAGGCCGCGCCGGAGCCGATGTCGTACCGGCCGATCCCGAGCCGGTGCACGGCACCGGCCGACGGGCCGCCCGCCACCCGCAGTTCGACCAGTCCGGTCGGCTCGCCGGGCAGACATCCCGCGGGGTCGTGCAGGCTCACGACGGCTCCCTCGCGCAGCGGCGAGGTGGCGATGGTCGCGGCGGGATCGACGGGATACCCGTCGACGTACGCGACCGGCGCGCCGCCGCCCGCGGCCCCCTGGTGATGCCCGAGGGGGATGATCTGCGCACCGCCGCCGTAACCGACGTGCTCCGCGAGCTCTTTGGCGATGTCCCCCACCGAGGACTCGGGATCCGCGTCGAGAACCACGTCGGCGGTGGCGCCGCCGAGCGGGTCGACGACGGTCAGAGTCAGCCGCACGCTCGTCCTCCCCCAGACACCGAGGGCCGCTTCCGGAACGCGGGCCACAGTGCTCTCGACCCTATCCGCTCACCGCTTCCCGCAGGCAACGGCCCATGTGAGAGAACAACGAAGACCCGGGCGGGGGACGGCCCTTGGTGCGGGCTCGTGACACAACCGGGGTGTGCTCCTGCAAGCGCCGTAAGTAAGCTGCTTGCTCGATGCGGACGATCGCACCATCCGTATCAGGAGCCACGGGGGTTGGCCCTGGGGCGAGTTGAAGCATGGAGGACGCCACATGGCCGGCGGCAAAGACGCGGACATCACTTACGAGAAGATGCGGGGCGCTGCCAAGCGACTGGGCCACGAGAAGGAGAAGATGGAGGACAAGCTCCACGGCCTCGACAGCTACATCGACGGCCTCGTCGCGGACGGTTACACCACGTCCAAGGGCTCCCAGGCCTTCGACGACTCCTTCAAGGAGTTCACCAAGGGCATGAAGGAAACCCTTGAGGGCCTCAAGGGCATGGCCAAGTTCCTGGAGGACGCGGCGAAGGCCTATGAGGACCTGGACGATCAGCTGGCCAAGGGTGTCAAGGGCTAGAAGCGCCCGCGAACCACGTGCCGCCTGTGTGCGATGGGGCACATGCCGTGTCCCATCGCACCGTCATGTCAGACGTCGGAGGTGTGGGGCCCCTCGGCCCGTGTCCGCCGCATCAGACACATGTGGAGTTCGCTGCGCTGCTCCTCCGTGGTGAGCATCAGCCAGGAGCCGTCGGTGAAGCGGACGCGCAGCTTTCGGTTGTCGTGCTCGGGCAGAGGGTCCTCGACGACCGCCGTTCCCGCGGGAATCTCGGCGACGACGCGCATGCGGTCCTCTCGGCGGACGGACACCCGCTTCGGCGGGGCGGCCAGCACGATGCGGCCCTCGGCCAGCATGACGAAACGTTGGTGGTGGGAGGAATGGCCGTACCAGCGCAGCAGGAACTGTCCCGCGGCCTTGTCCCAGTCGCCGTCGAAGGTGTCGTCGAGGCGCTGCTCGACGATGGCCTTGTCCCGTCTGTCGGTGGCCAGGTCGTCCGCTCGGCCCCGGTCGCGCTCCTCCTTCGTCGACAGGAGGCGCTTGAGGGCCTCCTCACCGGAGGCCAGGAGGCTGAACAGCATGGCGATGGGCATCAGCGGTGCGACGAGTACGGCGCCGAGGATGCCGAGCGGCCGGAGGAACGCGGGTCGCAACGGGCCCGCGCCGGCCGCCTGGTGAACGTCCGCCGGAGGTTGGGGGATCCGGCCTATCGCGCACCACGCGCCGGCGTCCGGAACGACGCCGAGGCGGTTGCGTGCTGTGCGGTCGCTGCTCCTGGACAACTCGTCTCACCTTCCTCGCTGCCTGCGGGGCGAAGTATCGCAGCAGTGTCTCATGTTCACGATGGGGAATTAATCGATGGGTGACAGAACCGCTTACGATCTGGAACTGATCAAGGAATGTTCGCGTTCGCTGGGCAAGATTCACCGTGAGTTCGAACAGCACGGCAATCCGGCGGACGGTTACAACGACGCACTCGGCCATGGCGGATTGAAAGATGCCTTCGACGATTTCGGCGGCACATGGAAGAAGACGCGCAAGCAGCTCATGAAGGAAATAAAGAAGCTTGCTGAAGCGACATCGGTCGCGTCTCAGAAATATGAGGAAATAGACCACGAGTTGGCCAATGCCATCTCGGGGGCCAAGGGGAAGGGCAAGTAGTGAGCAGGCGATCGAGCGACTGGCCGCCCCTCTGGGACGAGGATCCGACGCCGGGCGACCCGCATGAAGTGGCGGCACTCGGACGCAAATTGCGCAAGACGGCCGAGATGATCGATGAACAGGCCCGGGTCATCAAGGCGTTGTCGTCCGTGGAGGGATGGGACAGCGACGCGGGGCGCGCCTTCAACGAAGTGGCGGACGGCGCGGGTGACCGACTGCAGAAGGCGTTCGAACGGTACGACGAGGCGGCGAACGCGCTCGGCGAGACGGTAGCGGACGGAGAGTCGAAGGAGTTCGCCGGAGAACTGCACCGCGCACAGCGGAAAGCCGACAAGGCGCTGGCGGACTACCGGGAGGCCAAGGACGATCACGACATGGCGGAGCGGGAGGTGAAGAAGTTCACGGACAAGTACCTCGTCACCGAGATCCCCGAGGCGGACAGGCCTGAGTACGAGCGCTGGAAGAAGAAACAGAACGAGGCGCTGCACAGGATCGGCCAGGCGCGGAAGGACGTGTCGGACGCCAGGGACATTTTTGACGACGCCGGAGATCGCGCGGCCCGCCACATCAGAGACGTCGTGCACCACGATGCCGTTCGGGATCCCGGCGGATTCATGAATTGGCTCGCCGACTGGGCGGATACGTTCTCCAATCTTTCGGCCATTCTCTCGGTGCTGGCGGTCGTCTGCGCGTTCGTCCCGCCGCTCCAGTTCCTGGTGCCCATCTTCGCCACCCTCGCGGTTCTCTCCAGCGCCGCGGCGCTGGCCGGTCACGCGTACGACATGTCTGTCCGCGGCGGCAAGGTCGACTGGCTGAAGCTGGGCACGGACGCTCTGGGCATCCTTCCCGGACTGGGGGCCCTCAAGGGTTTCCGGGCCCTGGTCGGACTCAAGGGCATGGCGAAACTGAGGGCGTTCGGAAAGCTCGGCACCTTTGGATCCTTCAGGGGCCTCGCCGCTGTGGACGGGATCGGCCACAACTTCCTCAACGGCTTGAGCGTGACCTTGACCAACAAGACGTTGGCCGGCGGGCTGAAGCTGGGCCAGAAGCTGGGCGTCTCAGGCCTTCCGGAAAAATTCGTGCCCATAGGCGGCAAGGAGATCACGGCCGCCATCAAGGGGACGGGCCTCGCGAGCGCCCTTCACCGGATGTTCAGCGGGGAGAACGGCGGGACCACCGGATACCAGCCGCCCGCCCAGCAGCCCTCGCCGACTCCGGCGCCCACGCCGAGGCCTTCTCCCGGTGCCTCGCCGAAGCCCTTCCACGCCGCGCTGGCCGCCTAGCCCGCATCCGGGGCGAACACAGCATGAGCGGGGAACACAGCATGAGCGGGCGAACAGCATGAGAGGAGCAGGGCGTTGATGAGTGACACAAGCGAACTCGGAGAGTGGGAGTTCATCGGCCGCAGGGGCGGGGAGCCGGCTCGGCTGGTGCCCGGCGAGGTGATCGCCGGGGTTCCCGGGGCGCGGAGGCTGGCCGAAGAGGCGGGCCGTGAGGTCGGCTTCGACTTCCTGGACGACGGGGCGGTGCTCCGGATGCTGAGGCTTCGGCACCAGGACGAGCAGGAGATGTTCAGCGCCGGTTTCAGGACCGGGGTTCCGCTCGCGCTCATCGGCTTCGGCGCCGCTGTGTACTGGGGTGGCGCGGCCCAGTACTGGGAGTCGGGCAGAGCTCAGCTCGTCTATCTCACCGCGACCGGAATCGCCGTTCTGATTCTGCTGGGTCTGTGGATTCGAGCCGCGGTGGTTCATTGGGGCGACCCGGCGCGGCAGAATCTCCGGGCCCGGGCTCACAGGTACCGCGCTGTGGCACACGCCGCCCGCGACGGGGGAGCGGACGTTCCCGCGCACTACCCGCACTACGGTCCGTACCCTTTCGCTGCCACGTACCGACCGGGCGCGGATGAAACGAGTGTTCCCGACGGAGAAGAACAGTCATGACGGCGATATCAGTCGAGGGCGAACTGCGGGGCCCGGCCGGTGAGCACGGCATAGACGTCCGCTGGATCATGCCGGACGGCTTCTTCGAGATTCCGCTGGACGCGGAGGATCTGGACGAGACCGCAGCGCAACTGATGCAACTCGCACGCGATGTGATGCCGGAAGCCGACTTCGACGTACAGCTCCAGTGGGCTGTCATGTGTGCCGCCCACTATGACTCCATCGTGGAAGCCGGAGTTCAGTACGCGGGGTTCGTCCTCACCGAGGTGGAGGGCACACGGTGTACGGCCACGGTGACGGTGAGCATGATCGACCTCGACCCCCGGGCAGGATCCGACCCGGTCGGATTCATGGGCTCTTCGATGCGGCACCTCGATATCGGGCAGGTCAGCGAGATCGAACTGCCGTGTGGTCCTGCCGTCTGCTGCGTCGGGGACCGGAAGGGCGGTCTGGACGGCAGTCTCACGGGGTCGGGCAAGGACGAGGCGGTCCGGACGTCCTTCATCCAGGTCCAGGTGCCGCTGACGAACGGGACCGCCGTGGTGATGGAGATGGGTACCCCCACCCCCGAAGGATGGGACGTGTTCTCGTCCATGTTCGCCGGAGTCGTCAAGAGCGTGCGCCTGTTCGACGCCGAGGGCGAGCCCGTCGTGATGCCGGGATGACGACCGGACCGGACGTGTCGGCGCGTCCCAAGGACTACCGACTGCTCGTTCCCCGCGAATGGTTCAGGATCGACCTGGTCCAGGACCGGTGGCGCAAGCAGCTGAAGACGTTCGTGGACCTCCAGGCGGCCGACAAGAGCGCCTCGGCGGAGATCAAGCAGGAGGCGTGGGCCGGCCTTCGCAACACCGCCGAGTCCGCCGTCGCGAACGGTGCGCTGGAGTTCTTCCTGCGGCCGGAGCTGCGCGACGGCAGCCTCCTGCCCGTCTCGCTCATCGTGTCGCTGATGCCCAGGCCGGGCGCTCCGACGCCCAGGGACCTCCTGGCCTCGTTCGAGGAGAGGGAGCGGCGGAGCGGACGCGGTGCCGAGGTTTCGATCGTCGTCCTCCCGGCCGGTGAAGCGGTCCGGATCCGCACGCGGACCACCTTGGACTTGTACGTCCACATGCCGGGAACGGTGGGCTATCTGGTGCTCGGCTTTGTCGTGCCTCTCACCGGGGTCACCGGTCCCATGGAACGTCTGTGCACCTCGATCGCGGGGTCCCTGCGCTGGATCATGTGATCCCCGGCGACACGCGGCCCACTCCCGCGCCGGACGCGAGCCCCGGTCTTCAGGACAGTCCACGGCTCCCTCGCCGACGCCGCGTCCAAGCCCTTCCCCGACCTCGTTCCACGCCGCACCGGCGCCTGCCGGACAGGGAGAGACTCACGTGGGTGACTATCACGCCCTCAAGCCCGGACGATTCGTCGACGACCAGGGGACCGCGCACGACATGGTCCCCTCGGAGGTCATCGCCGCCGTCCCCGCCGCCAAGGCTGCGGCAGAGCGATTCGGACGAGAGGCGCGCTTCGACTTTCTCGATGACCACGCCGTCCACTGGATGCTGTTCCAGCGGCGACAGGACACGGAGAAGGCCGGTGTCATCGGCTGTCTGGCCGCGATTCCGCTCTTCGTCTTCGGACTCGGGGCGTGGCCCTTCTGGGGCATGGTCGCGTCCGGCAGGTCCCGCCAGTTCCAGATCGCGTTCATCGTCGTCGACGCGCTGATCGTCTGCGCCTGCCTGGCGGGGACCTATCTGGTGCGGCGCCGGAGCCTGCTCGACCCGACCGACAGGAACGTACGGTGCAGGGCCCGTCTCTATCGCCGGATCGCCGTGATCGCCCGCCAGGGTGGTGCCGACATTCCGCCCCTGTACCCGTATTACGGAATGTACGCGACGTCCCGGAAGTTCTTCCCCGACGCTCCCGAGCGCCCCGTCCCGCAGAAGGAACAGGCTCCCTGACCAGGGTGATGTCATCGGTTGACGGACTGGATCTCCTGCACGGTGATGTCCTGGGTCGTTCCGAAGGTGCCGTCGGGCAGGTCGCCGCCGGCTCCGCCGGTGCCGGTCCAGGTGACTGCCCAGGTGATGGTGGCTCGGAGTTTGTAGGTTCCGTCGCCGGACGAGCGCAGGTACTTGATGCCGCAGGGTGGGGTCTTGGTGGCCTTGCCCTTGGCGTAGGGCTCGCCGATCGAGTCGTCGTCGTTCAGGCGGCATTCGCCGGAGGCCGGGTAGGTCTCGGCGTCGCTGGTGCCGGGGTCGAGGGTGAGTGAGACCGGTTTCGCGGTGGTGGTGGCGGAGATGTTGAGGCCGGCGACGTCGAGGGACGCGGTGACGGACACGTCCTTGAAGGTGGCCTTGTCGAGCCAGGCCCAGGTGGGCAGGTTGACCTTGGTGATGTCCCGGGGGGCGAGGGTGACCTTGGTGTCGGGCACCCTGATCCGGCTGTAGGCGAGCTGAGCCAGAATCTCCGGTGTCACCGCGTTCTTCACGGTCGGAGTCTCACCGTTCTCCACCCAGAACGTGGCGGTGTCGCAGGCGAAAGCCGCGGGATCACCAGATTCCTCGCGGTCCGGGTCACGAACCGCGTCCCACCACAGGCCCTTGCCCGTCTCGGACTTGTTGAAGTCCTTGTAGGGCTGCCCGTTCTTGTAGTGCTCCTCGGCCAGGTTGTGGGCTTCCCCGACGCCACTGGCGTGCGGGATGTCCCACTCCCTCTGGAACTCCTTGGCGAATTCGTCCGGCGTCCACTTGGGCTCGTACCAGCAGGCGGGAGGAGTCCAGTCGCCTGCGGGAGTGAACCCGCCGGAACGCCTGCTGTGGGAGCCACCGGTGGATCCGCTGTAGACGATCCGCGATTCGAGGGTCTTGCCACCGTCCTGCTGGTTGTTCCCCTCGACGTCGAACTGGGATCCTCCGGGACCCTTGGCGAAGGCCGTGGTGGGCACGGACAGCGCGCAGGTGATCGCGAGCGCTCCGACCGTGACGGCTGTGCGGCGCCTGGTCACCGTACGCACGTCTTGCTCCCCCGTACGGACGTGCCGTCGGAGGTCTGCCACACGCCTTGAGCGGTCTTCTCCAGGCGCGTGTTGTAGAGAACGTACGCGTCCTTCCCGGCAGGTGTCCTGTCGACCTTCTTGGTCTTCCGGTCCTTGTTGTACGCCTTGGTCTCATCGGCGCAGTACGAGACACCGGCGGACTTGCTGTCGAAGATCTCGACCTTGGGGCTGTAGTAGCGCGTGGTTCCCGTGTACGTGATTCCCGCGTCAAGCCACTTCTGGACCCACTTGGCGGAGGACGTCAACGCCTTGTCCTTGTAGTAGAAGGCCAATCCAGGGGTGTCCGAGGTGCCCTTGATGATGGCGTCGTTCGTGGCCGTCTGCGCGCGACCCGCGTCCGCCAGTACGGCGTCCTTCGTCGCGTCCCCCGTCTTCCAGCCCTCGAACTCGTCCTTCACGTCGCCCGGAAGAGTGATGTCCGGCCGGTCGGCGTTGTCCGAAGCGCTCGCGCTCGGGGAAGCCGAACGTGTGCTTCCCTGGTCCGCGCCCGCGATCTTGTCGTTCGCCTTCGGGCTGTCGTCCCCGCCGCCACAGGCCGTCAGCAGCAGGGCTGTTGTCGCGGCGAACGCGGTAGCAACGGGCAAAGTGCGGCGCTTCACAAGGGACTCCCCGTGGGACATCGGTCGATCGAAGTCGGTCAAGGGCAATGACGGTATCCATGGGGCTCTTGGTTTCGCCAGGCGGAAACCCCGTGCCGGACACGGGCATAAAGGGGTGTTCCGGGGTGAATTGGCGTTCTGCGGTGGCCTGATGGTGTTCCGTGACACATCGGCTCGTGCGGAGACGGGCCCGCTTCCACATCTCACCCAGGGTTTGCGTTCGACACCTTCACATGAGGCGCCGCGTGGCTGGAGCCCTTCGTCTCCGGGGTGTTGTCCTCGCGTCCGCCGCACCTCGTACGCTGACCCGAGCCGAACAGGTCGAACACACACGGCCGGTTCGCACACCAGGCAGAGGACGAACGACGCACCCGGGGGCGCCATGGACCGCTACATCGAGACCCTCACCGTCGAGCGCGGCGGATTCCGGATCAAGGTGCCGGAATCGTGGTGGGAGTTCGACGTGCGGCCGGAGTCACGGGACGACTCGATCCGGCGGATGGTGAGCGAACGGATCGAGGGGCGCCCGGAGTTGGCGCGGCATCGTGACACCTACATCGGGTTCCTCCGGAAGGCCGCCGCCGACGCCTGGAAGTCCGGTGCCCTGTACTGCGGCTGCATGGCCGAGTCCTTCGGCGGGGACGCCCCGATCACCGGCTCGGTCACCGTCTCGATCGTCGGCGGCCGCTCGCGGACCGGTGAGCCCCTTCCCACGGACCCGCAGGCCATCGCGGGGCAACTCGCCGTGCGGGAGGCGAAGAAGGAGGGGGACGCCTGGCGCAAGGTGACCACCGTCGAGATACCCGGCGTCGGTCCCGCCGCGAGGACGTACGGCATCGAGGACATCGTCGTCCCGGACGACAGCCTCCAGCGCACGATCCGGGCCGTGCTCATGCAGACGTTCATCCCGGTGCCCGGCCAGGAGGGCAAGGTCGCCCTGGTGGCCGGCAGCAGCCAGGTCCTCGACCTGGCCGATTCCTTCTTCGACGTCTTCGACGCCGTCACCTCCACGTTCCGCTTCGCGGACCGGTAGACCCACGGCGGCTTCCCTTTCTCACCTCGCGCCCATCCAGTAACTTCGCTTGTGCGTACGGGTGTTGCCGAACTGGGCGTGACGGGGGTTGCGGCATGGCGGGGAATCGGCCGGGGGACTGGCATGTCCTGGATCTGGACGGGGATCCGACGCCGGGTGATCCGGACCGGGTGCGGAAGCTGTCGAAGGATCTGCACGATTTCGCCGACGACGTGTCGGACGCGCTGCGGCTGATCAAGGGGATGGCGGACGAGGACGCGGTTCTGCGGTGGGCGGGGAAGTCGGCGAAGGCGTTCCAGGGTGAGTTCTCGGGTGTGCCGAAGCAGCTCAAGAAGCTGAAGAAGTCGTACGAGATGGCGGGGGACGCGCTCGCGGACTACTGGCCGAGGCTGGAGCGGGCGCAGGCGCTGGCGGACAAGGCGCTCGCCAAGGGGCGTGAGGCGCAGGCGGATCTCACGTCCGCCAAGTCCCGTCTCTCGTCGGCTGATTCGTGGGTGACGCGGGCCAACAGGGAAGCGGACAAGTACAAGGACGATCCGACCGGAAGCAAGGACACCGAGAAGCCGGACGAGTCGAAGGTCCGTGCCGCCACGCGGGACGCGCAGCATGCCGAGTCGGCGCGGACGAGTGCTCGGTCGGACGTGACGGACGCGAACAGTGCGCTGGACGCGGCGAAGAAGATGGCCGCGGACGCCCGCAGGATGCGGGAGGAGGCGGCGCGGGACGCGAAGTCGAAGATCGACGAGGCGTCGGACGCCGGTATTCGCAACCGGAAGTGGTGGGAGGAGGTCGGGGACTGGTTCTCCGACAACTGGGACACCATCGTCACGGTGTGCAAGGTCGTGGTGGCGGTGTTGGGCATCATCGCGATGATCATCGGGGGGCCGATCCTCGGTGCGATCGTGCTGATCGCGGCGCTGGTCGTGCTTGCCGACACGCTCAACAAGTACGCGAAAGGGCAGGCGTCCCTATGGGATGTGGCCTTCGCCGCGCTGGACTGCATACCGGGCATGAAGGGGCTCACCACGCTCGGCGGACTCGCCAAGGGACTCAAGGGGCTGAAAGGCCTCGGCAAGACCGGGCTCAAGGGCATGGCCATGAGCCTGCGGGGACTCGGCCCGCGGATGAAGAACCTCGGGCGTCAGATGAAGAAGCTCGTCACTCGTGGTGATCCGATCGACATGGCCACCGGCCAAATGGTCATGTCGGCGACCGACGTGAGCTTGGACGGCATGCTGCCGCTGCTCTTCGAGCGCCACCATCGCACCGGTGTCCACAGCGGCCGTCTTCTGGGCCCCGGCTGGACCTCGACGTTCGACCAGAGGCTGCTGCTCGACGCGACCGGGGTGAGGCTCGTCGCGGACGACGGCATGATGCTGACGTATCCCGTGCCCGAGCCCGATGTCCCGGTGATGCCGGTGGCGGGCCCGCGCTGGCCGCTCGGCCGGGAGGGCGGAGAACTCACCGTGCACCGCCCCGAGACGGGTCGCACGCTGCGCTTCCGGCCCGTGCCCGGCCGCCCGCCGTCGGAACTGGTCCTCACCCTCGTCACAGATCGCAACGGCAACACCGTCTCGGTCTCGTACGGCCCCGACGGCACACCCACGGAGATCGTCCACCACGGCGGATACCGCGTCGGCGTCGCCTGTGAGAACGGCCGTGTCGTCGAGCTGACGCTGAACAGCCATCCGGAGCGGCCCACGCTGATCCGGTACGGCTACGACCGGCGGGGCGACCTCACCAGGGTCCGCAACTCCTCCGGACTCTCGCTGGAATTCGGCTACGACGACCGGCGTCGCATGACGAGCTGGAAGGACCGTAACGGCTTCCTGTACCGCTTCACGTACGACGAGGCGGGCCGGTGCGTCGCCGGGCGCGGAGACGACGGCATCCTCGGCTACCGCTTCACCTATGACGAGGCGGCCCGCCTCACCACCGCGGTCGACTCCCTCGGCGGCGCCACCGTCTATCAGTTCAACGAGGCCTACCAACTGGTCGCCGAGACGGATCCTTTGGGACGCACCACCGTTCAGGAGTGGAACCACGACGATCAACTGGTCGCGCGGACGGATCCGTCGGGTCGCACCCTGCGGCTCGCATGGGACGAGGGGGGCAACCTGGTCGCCGTACGTCTGCCCGACGGATCGGCCTCGACCGCCGTTTTCAACGAGTTGAACCTTCCGGTCGAGCTGACGGGATACGACGGGGCCGTCACGCGGCAGGACTGGGACGAGCGGGGCAACTGCGTCTCCGTGACGGACCCCTCGGGCGCCACCGCCGTCTTCACCCATGACGGGACCGGTGCCCTGACCTCGCTGAGAGATCCGCTGGGTGCGGTGCGAAGGTTCGTCAACAACGCCTCGGGACAGCCCGTTTCGGCGACGGATCCGCTCGGGGCGGAGACACGCGTCGCCTACGACGCCTTCGGCCGGCCCGTCGCCGTCACCGACCCGCTGGGCTCCACCACCTCCTTCGGCTGGACCGTCGAGGGGCACCAGGCATCGCGCACCGACCCCGACGGAAGCACGGAGTCATGGACGTACGACGGTGAGGGCAACTGCCTCACGAACACCGATGTCCTGGGCCGGGTGACCCGGTACACCTACGGTGGATTCGACCTGGTCAAGACCCGGACCACTCCCGAGGGCGTTCGCCACACGTTCACGCACGACACAGAACTGCGGCTCACCCGGGTCACCGATCCCCGTGGACTGACCTGGGACTACGTCTACGACGCCGCGGGAAACCTCACCTCGGAGACCGACTTCGACGGCCGGACCCTGCGCTACGTCCACGACTTCTCGGGCCAATTGCTGAGCGTCACGAATCCGTTGGGGCAGGAGACGGCGTACGCGTACGACCTCGTGGGCAACCGGACCGAGAAGACGGTGGACGGCCGGTCCACGGTCTTCACGCACGACGCGAACGGCCGCCTTCTGCAGGCCGTCGGCCCCGACGTCACCCTCGCCTTCGCCTACGACCCGACCGGTCGCATCACCGTCCAGGAGGCCGACGGACGCGCACTGACCACGGCGTACGACGCGCTCGGCCGTCCCGTCGGACGGACCACGCCCACCGGCGTCACCGCCTCGTTAGTCTATGACGCCGCCGGCAACCGCACCCTGCTCAGCACCTCAGGACGCCGGCTCGTCTCCGAGTACGACCCGCTCAGCCGTGAGGTCACCCGCCGAGTCGGCGACCGCGGGCTCACCCTCACCCAGACCTGGGACACGGACGATCGCCTCACCGGCCGCACCCTGGACGTCGGGGACAGGCGGCTGAAGCACGACGCCTACACCTACCGTGCCGACGGCAGCGTCACCGCGCTGGAGGACTCGGTCCGTGGGCGGCGCCGCTTCGACGTCGACGGGGCCGGCCGGGTGACCGGCGTGCGGGCGGCGGACTGGACGGAGTCCTACGCCTATGACGAGGTCGGCAACCAGACGCGGGCCGTGTGGCCGGACAGCCTGCCCCTGCCCGACGCGCGAGGCGACCGCACCCATGACGGCAACCGCGTCAACCGTGCCGGTTCGGTCCACTACGAGTACGACGCCGCGGGCAGGGTCGTCCTGCGCCGCAGAACACGTCTGTCCCGCAAGCCCGCCGTCTGGCGTTACACCTGGGACGCCGAGGACTGCCTCACCTCGGTGATCACCCCGGACGGAACGGTCTGGCGATACCTCTACGACCCGATGGGCCGGCGGACGGCCAAACAGCGCCTCGGACCCGACGGGTCGACGGTCATGGAGGAAACCCTCTTCACCTGGGACGGCCCCCACCTGGTGGAGCAGACGACCCGGACCGCCGGCGGTGTGGAGGAGGTCACCCTCACCTGGGACCGTGACGGCATCCGGCCGCTCGCCCAGACGGAACGCCGCACCGCGCCCGACGATCCGCGGCGGAGTGTCGACGAACGCTTCCACGCCATCGTCACCGACCTGGTCGGGACTCCTACCGAGCTCGTCTCGGAGGACGGTGTCGTCGACTGGCGGGCCACCACCACGTTGTGGGGTCTCACCACATGGGGTGAGGACGCCAGTACGACCACACCGCTCCGTTTCCCCGGACAGTACGACGACCCCGAGACCGAACTCCACTACAACTATTTCCGGTACTACGACCCGGCGACGGCGACGTATCTCAGCCCGGATCCACTGGGCATGGACGCGGGGCCGAACCCGCGCGCCTACGTCGTCGACCCGCTCCTGTGGACCGACTACCTGGGACTGCTGACCTGCCGGCAGAACGCCAGACGGCTGCGCAGGAACATGCGGCGCGAGGGGCGCCCGGTGAGCCGAGGACAGGCCGCCGCCCACATCGTTCCCTCCGGAGGCACCGCCGGCCACTGGGTTCCGGGAGCCAGAAGCCGTGACTTGCTGCAAAGGTACGGTGTCGACGTGAACGACGCGGCGAACGGCATACCGCTCGGACACCCCAGCCCGCACAACTTCACCCACCGCGAGCCGTTCCTGCAACGCGTCAACCAGCGACTGGACCAACTGGTGCAGGACAGGACGGCCCGCGGATTCGGCGTCCGGGCCATCCGCACGGAGCTCCGGCGGGAGCTGCGCGCCATCGGACGTGAGGTCGAGGGAGAGCTCTCGACCGGCGTACCCTCACCGACCGCAGTCTGGACGGGACCGTAAATGACCGACAGCACCCCACACCCCCTCGCCGTCTACCGCCTGCTTCCGCGCATGGGTGAGTTCCGGACACTGCTCCTCGGCAGTTCCCTCAGAAAGCTCATCCGCTGGCAGATCACCGGGTCCGCGACGGATCTGCCGACCTCGTTCAGCGGCTCGTGGGACGGCAACCCCGGCTGGCGCAAGGGCGAGTTCCCGAGCGGCTATCCGGGCGCTCCGGTCCTGAGCCGACGCGTCGCGGACCTGCTCGCCGCGGAGCTGTCGGCATCGGGCCCCTTCGTGCCGGTCGTCATCGAAGCAGCCGATCCGGCTTTCCCTTCCGGCGCCGACGGCTCGGACGACTACGTCCTCCACCTCGTGGACCAGGTCGTCGACTGCCTGGACACACGCCGGTCGTCCAAGCCGAAGAAGACCACCGGCGAGATCACCAAGGCCGTCTTCCGCCCGGAAGCTCTGCCCGTGGGGCTCGCCGCGTTCCGGGTTCCCGAGTTTCGCGGCGGCGTCTACTGGAACGCCTGGGCCGTCGACCGTCTGACCGAGCTCCTCGGGGACGACCTGGAGGCCCGCCTGGCCTGGTCCGAGGATCCGGCAGTCACACCCCATCCGGCCCCATGGGGGTTCTGAGTCCAGGTGCGGTCGCCGCTCAGGGGGCGGTGTGTCGACGCCTGTCATGAACTCGAAGCCCCTGGCCGTGTACCGCCTGATGCCGAGCGCCCGGAACCTGCGCACCCTGCGTCTGGACGACTCGCTCATCGATCTCAAGCGCTGGCAGTTCCAGGGCGACCGGGCGCCGCGGCCGACCGCGTTCGCGGCGGAGTGGACGGGTGACCCGAAGGCCCGCGAGGCCGAGTTCGCGTCCGACTACCCGGGCGCCCCGATCCTCGGCGGCCGGCTGGCGGACCGCCTGCGGGACGACCTGGAGAAGTCGGGTCCGCTGCTTCCGGTCCGTGTCGAAGAGCCGTCCGCGGACACGTACGTCCTCCACCTCGTGGACCGGATCGTCGACTGCGTGGACACCCGCGCGTCCTCGCAGCCGAAGAAGGCGACCGGCGAGATGCAGAAGACCGTCTTCCGCCCGGACGCCCTCCCTGCGGCCCTGCCCTCCTTCCGCGTGCCGCAGTTCCCCGTCGGCGTGCAGTGGAACGCCTGGGCCGTCGACCGCCTGACCCAGCTCCTGGGGGACGACCTGGAGGCCCGCCTGGTCTGGTCGGAGGATCCGGCCGTCAGGCCTCATCCCAGTCCCTGGGGGTTCTGAGTCCGGTCCTGTGTCCGGTCCTGGGTCCGGCCCGGATCCGGTCCTGAGTCCGGTCTTTCTTCCGCCCCGTCCGTGAGCACCTCGTGCAGGCCTCGTGCACGGCCCGTGACGGAAGTCCCGGACCGCGGCGATGATTCGCTGGCGCACAGGTGACGGACAGGCCGTGCCGCTGGGCTCAACACGGAACCGAACGGCTGTCGTTGCGCGTCGATAACGTCGAGTCGGGTGCGCTTCAGGGGCCTTGACGCGCCTTGAGGGGCTTATGTGCGGCTGATACGGTGCCATGGCTTGACACTCGCCCCGGCGCCGGAGTTCGACCAGGTCGCACGGTCCGTCCCGTAAAGGGGTTCGGGGGTGAAGTGCCCTACTTGGCTCGTGAATTGACAGACATTTTCTTGGGTGTACGGGGAGCGGTCGCGTGAGGATCCAAGAGCGTACGGGGGCGGGCAACAACCGTGCCGCCACGTCGGCCCAGCCGGCGATGGGCGAGCGGCTTCCCACCCCGCCTCGCGAGCGCAAACCCGCGTTGGCCGCCCTCGCGGTGCTCCTCGTCCTCGTCGGCGCGCTCGGCGCCACCATGCTGGTGCTGCGCGCCGGTGACCGGATCGAGGTCGTGAAGGTGACGAGCGACATCCAGGCCGGTGAGTCCGTGGGCGATCACGTGACCCCCGTCCTGGTCGCGGAAGACACCTCCATCAACTACGTCGAGTGGAAACAGCTCGCCACGCTCAAGAAGCTCAAGGCCAAGTCCCCGATCTACAAGGGGACCGTGGTCATCGGCGACATGTTCGCCGAGGGCGCCGAGCTTCCCGCCGGCAAGGCCTCCGTGGGTGTCTCCCTCAAGGAGGGCCAGTACCCCTCGGGCATCAAGTCCGGTGACACGGTGGCCGTCTACCGCGTCGGCGACACGGCGACCAGCGGAAGCCGCTCGTCGGGTTCGTCCAGCTCCTCCGGTTCGTCGAGCGCGGACGGAGCGCCCATCGTCGAGCAGGCGAAGGTCAGTTCGGTCAAGAACGACACGGACAGCACGATCAGCAGCACCAACCTGCCGGTCACCCTGATCGTGGACAGCGGCCAGGCCGCCTCCGTCGCCTCCGCGGCCTCGGCGGGCCAGGTCGCCCTCGTCATCGTCCCCGGCAACTAGAGGCGAGTGAGTAGACAGACATGGCGCTCATCGCCCTCGCCGCAGACAAGGGTTCCCCGGGAGTCACCACCGCAGCGGTGGCGCTCGCGGCGGTCTGGCCCCGCAGGGTCCTGCTCGCCGAGACCGACCCCGCCGGCGGCGACCTCGTGTACCGGAGCGCGGCGGCCCACGGCGGCCCGCTGAACCCGAACACCGGCTTGCTGTCGATCGCGGCGACCGCCCGGCGCGGCCTCGTCCCCGACCAGCTGTGGGACCACGTCCAGCCGCTGAGCGGCGGACTCGACGTCCTCGTCGGACTCGGGATCGCCGAGCAGGCCGCCGGTCTCGCCGGGCTCTGGCCCACCCTGGGCAGGGCGTTCGCGCAGCTCGCCGACTCCCCGAACGCGCCCGCCGACGTCATCGCCGACTGCGGCCGGATCAGCGGGGACACCCCGGCGGCCGAACTGTTCCCGCACGCCGCCCTGGTGCTCCTGGTCTCCCGTACCGAGCCCGAGGCCATCGCCCGCGTCCGCGACCGTGCCGCCGCCCTCTCCGCCAAGCTGCACGGCGGACCGCGCGGCGCCGGCGGACTCGCCACACCGTTCATCGGCGTCGTCCTCGTCGCCGACCCGGGTGATTCCACCAAGCTCGTCCACCAGGTCAACGACATGCTCGTGGCGGCCCAGACCGGAGCCCGCGTCGTGGGCACCATCGCCGACGACCCGGCGGGCGCCGCCCAGCTGGCCGGCCGCCGCCGCGGCCGCCTCGACAAGTCGCTGCTCATCCGCTCGGCCCGCAAGGTCACCGCGGATCTGTACCAGCAGTACGGCGCCGCGTGGTCCGTACCCGCCGACGGACCCGGTGCCCCGCACGGACAGCCCGCCGCCGGAGCCGGCCGATGACCGCCGTCGACCATCAGCTGGTCAAGCGGTTCCGGCAGGACGCCGGTGACCGCATCTCCGAACAGCGCCGCGAGGACCAGGTCCGCGGTGTCACCCCGATGTCCGGCGAGGACGAACGGCACTACGCGCGCGCCGTCATCGCCCAGATACTCGAGGACCACGCCCGCACCGAGATCAACCTCGGCCGGACCCCGCTCGACGCGGAGACCGAGGAGCAGTACGCGGCCGCCGTCCACGCCGCGCTCTTCGGCGTGGGCCGTCTCCAGCCGCTGCTCGACGACCCTGAAGTCGAGAACATCGACATCAACGGGTACGACGAGGTCTTCATCGGCTATGCCGACGGTCGGGAGAAGAAGGGGGATCCCGTCGCCGAGACCGACGAGGAACTCATCGAGCTGATCCAGGTCCTCGGCGCGTACTCGGGTCTGTCCTCCCGGCCCTTCGACTCCGCGAACCCGCAGCTCGACCTGCGGCTGCCGGACGGTTCCCGGCTCTCCGCCGTCATGGACGTGACCCGCCGGCCGGCCCTGTCGATCCGCCGCGCGCGCCTCGGCAAGGTCTTCATGTCCGACCTCGTGGGCAACGGCACCCTGACCCCCGAGGTCGCCCACTTCCTCGCCTGCGCCGTCCGGGCCCGCAAGAACATCATGATCGCGGGTGCCACCAACGCCGGCAAGACGACCCTGCTGCGCGCGCTCGCCAACGAGATCCCGCCGTACGAGCGGCTCATCACCGTCGAGCGCGCACTGGAACTCGGCCTCGACACGTTCGCCGAACTCCACCCGAACGTGGTGGCGTTCGAGGAGCGCCTGCCCAACTCCGAGGGCCAGGGCGCCATCACCATGGCCGAACTGGTGCGCCGTTCGCTGCGCATGAACCCCTCGCGCGTCATCGTCGGCGAGGTCCTCGGCGACGAGATCGTCACGATGCTCAACGCGATGTCCCAGGGCAACGACGGCTCGCTCTCCACGATCCACGCGAACAGCTCCAGCGAGGTCTTCAACCGCATCTCCACGTACGCGCTCCAGGCGACCGAGCGGCTGCCCATCGAGGCCAGCCAGATGCTCATCGCGGGCGCCGTGAACTTCGTGGTCTTCGTCCAGCGGCGCAACGACTACGAGTCCGGGGGCCGCCTCCAGCGCATGGTGACCTCCGTGCGCGAGGTCAACGGCGTCGACGGACGGGTGCTGTCCAGCGAGGTGTTCGCCGAGGCCCCGGACGGCCGGATCGTCCCGCACGCGCCCATCGCCTGCCTCGACGACCTCGTCGCGCAGGGCTACCGGCTGCCCGGCAGCGGGAATTGGTGACGACGATGACCCAGGACATGACGACGCCGGCCGCGGCCGTGCCGCACCTGACCACGGCCGCGACGCCGGTCGGGCCCTCGGGCACGACATCGCTCGCCGCCCTCGACTCGCTCGGCTCCATGGGCGGACTGTTCTCCCTGCCCGTCCTGTACGCCCTCGGGTGCGGGATCGCCGTCGGCGGCGGCCTCGCGCTGTTCGCCGTCGCCGTGCGCGGGCTGCCCGCCAGGCCCGAACACGAGAAGCACAAGGCCAGCGAGCGCGCGAGCGAGCTGATCCGGTTCGCGGGACAGCGCGGCTCGATCGCCGCGATCGCCGGCCTTGTCGTCCTCCTCCTCACCCGCTGGGCCGTCGCCGGTATCGCGGCCGGCATCCTCGTCTTCTTCTGGGACAAGCTCTTCGGCGGCGCCTCCGAGGAACGGGCCGCGATGCGCCGGGTGGAGGCACTGGCGTCCTGGACCGAGTCGCTGCGCGACACCATCGCGGGCGCGGTCGGCCTGGAACAGGCCATCCCGGCCTCGGCACGCGCCTCCGCCCCCGTGCTGCGCCCGCATCTCGACGCGCTGGTGGACCGGCTGCGTTCCCGGACACCGCTGCCCGATGCCCTCCAGCAACTGGCCGACGAGATCGACGACGCGTCCGCCGACATCATCGTGGCCGCGCTGATCCTCAACGCGCGGCTGCGCGGCCCCGGTCTGCGCCAGGTACTGGGCGCGCTGGCCAAGTCGGCGCGCGAGGAGGTCGACATGCGGCAGCGCGTGATGGCCCAGCGCGCCTCGACCCGCCGCTCCGTGCAGATCGTCGTCGCGGTCTCCATCGCCTTCGTCCTCGGACTGTCGATCTTCAACCGCGAGTTCGTCGAGCCGTACGGCACCGCGGTCGGCCAGCTCGTTCTCACGTGCGTCTGCGGCCTGTTCGGCCTCGGCTTCTGGTGGCTGCGCAAGCTGTCCACGATCGAGACGCCGGAGCGGTTCCTGGTACGGGACGAGTCGTCCGTGCGGTTCGTGCGGCCCCGTACACCGGTTTCCGGGGATGAGGCGGTACGCCGATGAACCTGACCATGCCGATCCTGATCGGCGCCGTCCTGGGCCTGGGCGTCTACGCCCTCGTCCGCGCGCTGATGCCGTCGAAGCGCAGCGCGGTCGCGCAGGTCGCCCGTATCGACGCGATGCGGGCCCGCGGGGCGGCGTACGAGTCCGCGCACCACGGACAGCGGGACAGCGGACGCCTCGGCAGCGTGCGCGCCCAGGTCGGCGCCCGTGTCGCCGAGCTCTATCTCCAGCAGGGCTGGGAGCAGCGCTCGCTGCGCGCCGACCTCGCGGTCCTGGACCGGAGCTGGGAGAGGTTCCTGGCGACGAAGGTGCTGCTGGCCGCGGCCGGTCTCTTCTTCGGCCCGTTCCTCTTCGCCGTGGTCTGGACGCTCGGCGTCGGCCGCAGCCCGATCGTCCCGGTCTGGCTCGCGCTGCTCTTCGCGATCGTCTTCTTCTTCCTCCCCGATGTGGAGGTACGGCGGGACGCGGTGGCCAAGCGGCGCGATCTGCGGCGCGTGATCGGCGCGTATCTGGACCTGGTGTCGATGAGCCTGGCCGGCGGGCGCGGTCTGCCCGAGGCGCTGATGGCCGCCGCCGAGATCTCCGACGGCTGGGCCACCCAGCGCATCCGCAACGCGCTCGCCGACGCCCGGATCACCGGCATCAGCCAGTGGCAGGCGCTCGGCTCGCTCGGCGAGGAACTCGGCGTCGAGGAGCTGAAGGACCTGTCGGCCTCGCTGGCGCTGGTCGCGGACGACGGTGCCAAGGTGCGGGAGTCGCTCGCCTCGCGTGCCGAGACGATGCGCCACCGCGAGCTTTCCGAGATCGAGGGCAGCGCGGGCGAGAAGTCGCAGTCGATGCTCGTCGCCCAACTGCTGCTGTGCGCGGGCTTCCTGGTCTTCCTGATCTTCCCGGCGGCGATGCGTGTGTTCCAGGTCTGATTCTCCGCCGTGCCCGAAGGGCCGCCAGCCGGTCACCACTATTCTTCGAGAGGACAACTCACCATGAACGGACGGAACTTCAGTACCGGGATCCCGGGGGTGGACTTCCTGATCACCTTCCTTCAGGGGCGGGTGCAGCGTGCCCGCTCCGGTGAACTCGACCGGGGCGCGTCCGCGGTCGAGTGGGTCATCATCTCCGCCGTCGTCGTCGCCATCGTCGGCGTGGTCGCCGCGATCATCAACGCCGCGCTGAGCGAGGGCGCCAACAAGGTCGGCGACTGCATCAAGGGCGCCGACGCCGGCAAGACCTGCTGAGTTCCGGGGATGCGAGTGCGCGAACGTCGAGGGGTACGCCGCTGGGTGCGCCGCTGGGTGCGCCGCAGGGTGGAGGCAGCCTCCGCCCGCGGTGACTCCGGCATGACCGCGATCGAGTTCGTGCTGCTCACGCCGGTGCTCTTCTTCATGATCTTCGCGACGGTGCAGTTCGCGCTGTACTTCTTCGCGGACCATGTCGCCCAGGCGGCGGCCCAGGCGGGCGCCCGCAAGGCCCGCGCCACCGCGGACGCGCAGCCCGGCGGGTGGCGCGGCGAGGCGGGTGACGTCGTCGACAGCTACATCCGCCAGCTCGGCCCGAATCTGGTGCTGTCCCCGGACGTGACGATGCTCCAGCCGGAGCCGGACACCGTGGGGGTCGAGATCACGGGGAGGGTCCCCTCGGTCTTCCCGGGGCTGAACCTGACCGTGCACGCGCAGTCGTCGGGGCCGGTGGAGAGATTCGTGGAGGAGGAGGCGCCGTGACGGGACCGAAGGCCCTGCTCGCCGCGCTCCCGGACCGCGTGTCCGGGGACCGGCGCGACCGGGGGCTGTCCACCGTCGAGGTGGTCATCCTCGCGCCGGTGATGATCCTCTTCATTCTCGTCCTGGTGGCCTTCGGGCAGCTGGTCGACGGGCGCGGCGCGCTGGACGGCGCGGCCCGGGACGCCGCGCGGGCCGGTTCGATCCAGAAGGACCACGCGACGGCCATGGCCGAGGCGAGGAAGGCGGCCGAGGCCGACCTCGGGGACGTCTGCTCGGGTCCGGTGAACGTGACGCAGACCAGCACGGGCTTCGAGCCGGACACGCTCTTCACCGTCGAGGTGAGCTGCGAGGTACGGGGTCTCGCGATGATCGGCCTCGACGTGCCCACCACCCTGGAGGCCTCCTTCAGTTCCCCGCTGGACCCGTTCCGGAGGACGGCATGAAACCGAACTCCGCCGTACGCGGCTGGGCCGCCGGGCGCCGGGAACGGCTCGACGACCGCGGCTCGGGCGCCGGCGCGGTCATCATCTTCGCGCTCGTCTTCCTGTCGCTCTCGGCCTTCGTCATCGACGGGGGCATGTCCATCTCCAAGCGGGAGAGGGCCGCGGACATCGCCGAGCAGGCGGCCCGTTTCGCCGCCCAGGACATCGACCTCGAATCCCTCTACGAGAACGAGAACGGCCCGGCGCCCATCAACTTCGAGAACTGCGGCGCGCGGGTGAAGGCGTTCGCCCGGGAGATGGGCATGTCCGGCGCCGACATCGCGGCCACCCACTGCGTGACCGCCGACGCCGATCAGGTGGAGGTCGAGGTCCAGCTCACCTACTCGCCGGTCTTCACCGGCATGTTCTACGGCGGTGACGTGACCGTCCACGGGCGGGCCGTGGCGGAGAACGAGGTGGGCTGAGAGGGGCGGGAGCCGCCCTGGTAGCGCGACCGGCCGGTCCACCGCTCGGTCCACTCGGTCCAGTCGGTCCGCTCAGTCCGCTCAGTCCACGGTGATCCCGAGATCCCGCGTCAGGATCTCCAGCAGCCGTGTCTCGGGCACGGCCGGAACCCGATACCGGGCCTTCCTGACGTGCGTGAGGAAATCCCGGGGCAGGGTGACGTGGTACGTGCCGAGGTAGTACGGCAGATCCTGACGCCACAGCCAGGTCCCGTCCGTGAAGAGCGAACCGACGCCGGACAGGACGGGGGCCTCCGGGTCCAGGACGTCGGGCCCGGCGCTCGTCTCGGCCCAGATCCCGGCGCCCCGTCCGAGATAGCCGATGATCTCCGCCTCGTCCGGCTCACCGGCGGGATGGACGGACTCCCGTAGAAGCCCGTCCAGGGGGAGCCCCCACCCAGGACCGAGCTCGGAGAAGAACCCCACGGTCCGAATCACCCCGGGCACCTCCGTCACGGTTCGGCCCTCCGCGTGGTCGGCATCATGCGTCGAAGGTCCGGTCGTCGACGAGCTCGCCGCTCTCCGACCACTTCCTGATCGATCTCACCAGGCCGCGCCGGCCATATTCCTTCTCGAGGGCAAGCCGCCCGTTCGCGTGCCACTCCCGCCACCGACCGCACGGAATGCCTCGCCGGCACCGCCCCTCCGCCCGGTCGGCCCCGTCCGGGAACCACTCGCGTACGGGGCCGTCTTCCAGACCGTCGGCATAGGCCGTCACGGCGACCACCTGTCCCGTCCGGGAATCCGTCTCGACGGTTTCACCGGTGAACAACTCGCCCTGATGGATGAGCGACTGGTCGAGTCCCATGTCCAGCCCGGGGTCGTCGACGTCGATGCGCATCAGTGCGTGACTCCAGGGACGAAGGTTCGCCGTTCCGGGCCGGCGGGCCCGGCGAGGGGCGAGGTGCGACATGCCCGTTCGCCACAGGGCTACTTCGCCCCGTCCTTCTTCTCCGTCTTCACGCCCTCGGAGACGTTCTTGGCCAGTTCGTCGTCGAGCTTCTTGAACTCGCGGACCACGGCGTCGGACATCTCCGCGAGGGCGTCCAGGGCCTGGCCGATGTCCTCGCGGCCGTCCTCCCAGCCGGATTCGAAGTCGTCCAGGGCGTCGTAGACGGTGTGATCGCCCAGGTCGTCCCTGTACGACTCGAAGAGCTTCTTGGTGTGGTTCAGCCGGGTCTTGATGTCCCGCAGCCGCCCGCCGTAGTCCTCCAGCTCGCTCAGCGGGAGCGCGAGGTCGCTCTTGCCGCCACCACCCATGCCGGTTCCCCCTCCTGGAGTCCTGAAGTCCCGGTCAGACGAACCGGAACGTGCCGGTCACCGCGTCGAAGATGTCGTGGAACGCCGCGGCCAGGTCGAGCACCGGGCTGGCTCCGGAGACGAGAACGACCTGGTCGGCGGTTCCCGGGACCGGAATGTACGTCTGGGTCAGCACCATACGAAGGGTACGCGTGTCGCCCTGGGCGACGGGTACGTCCTCGACGCCGAACGTCCGGGCGGCAACGCCGACTTGAGGGATGTCGACGGTGGTGACCGTGCGCCAGGCGTCACCCTCACGGCGGGCCGTGACGGTCCGCAGGCTCTCCGCGATCGCGCGCGGGTCGGTCGACAGTGCCACGCCCTGCTTGTTCCTGGCGCCCAGCACCGACACGGTGAGGGTCGCGGTCAGCGGGACGCCGTCGAAGTTCTCGGCCATGCAGCCCATGTACACGGCTCCCGAGTCGTACGCGTCCTTGGCCATCCTGCGCAGCACGGCCGCCAGGTCGCCCCGGAACTCGGCGAGTTCGGGAACCTCACGGATCCGCTCGTCGACGAGGCCGCGGACGGTCGCGTCCCGGCCCTCCGGGCGGATGTCGAACTCCCACCAGGAATCCGGGACGGACAGCGAGAATCCCGAGGACAGGCCGGGGTTCTCCGGGGAGGTGGAGCTTGCGGTCAAGGTCGGACGCCTTCCTTCAGGTAGCCCGGTGCGATCCGTCCGGGGCCGGCAGCCAGTCCAGCAGATCCTCGGACCGGGCGGGGGGATCGGCGTCCGTGGTGAGGGACACAGGCAGGTCGAGCCGGGCCGCACACGCCAGTACGTGAGGGGAGAGGACGGCCCGGGAACCGCTCCGGACGTGACCGCTCAGGTCCAGCTGCACGGAGTGTCCACGGCGCCGGATGTCCTGGATCTCTTCCAGAGCGGGGGAAATGAACGCGACCAGTTCGTCGACGAGCCCGTCGAATCCCTGTTCCGGCGCACCGGTCACCTGGAGTGTCCAGCATCCCTCACCGGGCCGGAACGACGCATCGCGCGTCGCCTCCCTGGAGAACGTGGGCGTGATGCCCAACGCGGCCGTGATGTCCTGCGGTTCCAGGTTCCGCCCGGTGATGAGAAGGGCGGCTCGGGGGGTGCCCCAGGAAGAGGAGAGTTCCATGTGGATACTCACCGATCACTGACGCTGGTGGTGACGGTGACGGGAACGCCGAGGACAGCAGCTGTCCGGACGACGTCGGGGGCGAGCACGAACGTGGCCCCGCGGCCGACGAATCCGAAGAGGTCGAGGTGGATGTCGTATCCCTGGGAAGTCAGTTGGGCCAGTGAGGAGGAGCGGGGCTCGACCAGGTCCATGAGGGTGCGGAGCTGATCGCTCAGTCCTCCCGGCATTCTGTCGTGCACCTGGAATGCCCACAGTCCGTCCTGGGGCGGTGACACCCCATCGCGGTGATCGCTTCCCGGCCTCCGGACCGATGCCGGAGGGAGCGAGAGGGTCCGGGTCACGAGATCGGCGTCCAGGTCCTGCTTGCGGACGACCAGCGTCACCGCGGTCTCGGCCCAAGGGCCTTCCTTGTACGTGTACTCGATCACGCGTCCTCTTCGTCGAAGGTGACGGGGTTGTACGTCTTCGCGTGGGCGGCGAGGAAAGCGACGGCTTCCTCCGGCAGGGGAAGGGGCGCCGCGGCCACGTAGTCGAGGAGCCTTTTCGGCGCGTAGTAGTCGACGAGGCGGTATTCCACTCGGGCCAGCTCGGCCGCGTCGGCGTACCGGTGCGCCACTCCGAGGGCCTCCAGCAGCTCGGAAAGGCCGTACGCGCCGACCTCGTCCCCGAGATCGACGGGAAGCCGATAACGGGTCACGTCCGAGGACGAGACCGGAAGTGCGCCCGAGCCGATGGCCCGGAGCTGGGGGAGGCCGAAGCCGAACCATGGACCGGTCTTCTTCACGAGCATCCAGCGATCGGACATCCGGCTCTGGAAAATGTCGCACTCGTCTCCCGCGAAGACAGGGCGCATGCTCAGGCCCATCCTTGTCAACGGCGGGTGCGACGCTTCCGGACCGGGGATCTCTTCGTGCCCGGCCTGAACGAGGTGGACGAACTCCGCGTGGAACTCGCCACGTCTGTCCGATTGCTCAAGGCATGAGAAGTGGAGATTGCCGTCGAGGAAGGACGGGGAAGCGGACCAGGGATCCCGAACCAGGCGGTATCCGGTGATCTCTCCGCACTGGCCGTCGATCGGGGGAGCCGCTTCACCGCAGATCTGGCAACGGTTGATGTCGGGCATGATTCTCCTGCTGGTCAGGTCTCGGGAGCCTGCTTCACCGAGTGCTTGGACTATATGCCGGGCACAGGAACAAGCCCGCCCCGGTCACTGATGGGTCCGCCAGGGGGATAGGTTCCTTGAGGCAGCTCCAACACCCCGTTGTTGTCGAAGAATCTCAGATTTCCGTCCCGGCTGATCACGACTTCCATGTGGGGACTCATCTTGTTGTCCAGGTCGCGGGTCATGCTGTTCCTGGTGTTGCGTGCGGCTTCCAACTCGTCCGGAGGCCCGGGTATTCGGTCCTCCGGGTGCGTGTGGGCGATGAACTTGTAGCCGTCGTCGGCCAGTTCATCGGGAATCCTGGTGGTTAGTTCCGTCCCTTGGAACAGTCGCAGTTCACCGGCCGGATTCTGGATTACGGCATGCTCGACACCGTGGAACTTCTGGAGTTCGGCCATGTGCGAGACATTCACCTCGTTGGGGCTGATGCGCACGGGGCCGCGTGTCAGTGCTTTGGCTAGCTGGCGTGCTTTGGGGGACAGCTCGCGGTACGGAATGGTCCCCCCGAAGAGGCGCGTGGATCCCTTGAACGGGCGGTAGATACCCCGAAGGGCCTCGCCCGATCTGAGGTTCCGGGCTGTCTTCAGCAGCCCCCCGCCGATCCCCTTCATGAAGGCGCCGCCCAGGGCGCGCATGCCGCCCAGTTTCCAGAGCTTGCCCATCTTGGCGAGGCTCGTGAAGCCCTTGGTGGCGGGGATGCAGTCGAGGACCGCGAAGATCAGATCGCCCCAGCCCGCTTGGCCGTTGAGCATTTTTCTCACGGTGTCCGCGAGCACGATCAGAGCCGCCGCGAAGACCAGCCAGCCCAGCGGGCCGCCCACGATCATCACGATGACGCCGACGATCGTCACGACCCATTTGCACACCGTGACGATCTCGTCCCAGTGGTCGGAGACCCAGTCGACGGGCTCCTCCCACCAGTGCCGGTTGTGGATGCCGGCGTCGGACGCTTCGTTCAGCTTCTTCACCGTGCGGCGGGCGGCGTCCTCGCGCAGCCCCTTCGCGTGGGCGGCGAGCTTCTTCGCCGCGTCCAGGAGCCCCTGGGCGTCGTCGACGTCCTTCTGCGCGGCGGTCTGCCGCTCCTTGGCGTGCTGGGCGTCACGTGTCGCGCGCCGGACGTCGGCCTCGTCCGGCGGGGGTACGTTCTTGCCGCGGTGCTTGTCCGGGTCGTAGGAGTCGGCCTTCGCGGTGGCCGTGTGCACCCAGTCGTCGGCACCCGAGAGCGCGGTCCTGGCCGTGGACAGGTCCTGGCGGGCCTTGCGGCCGTCGCGTAGCGCCTTGTCCGCCTTCTGCTGGGCGTCGTCCAGGTCCGGCCAGTACGAGGCGAGCGCGTCGCCCGCGATGTCGTAGGACTTCTTGAGCTTCTTGAGCTGGCCGGGGACGTCCTCGAACTCCGACGCGAAGGCGTCCGCCGTCTTGCCCGCCCACTTCAGGACCGCGTCGTCGTTGGCCAGCCCCTTGACGTCCCGCAGGATGTCCGCGACGTCGTCGGCGAAGTCGTGCAGTGAGCCCGCGAGTCTGCGCACCCGCTGCGGGTCGCCCGGCGTCGGGTCGTGGTCCAGGTCGAGTATGTGCCAGTCCGTCGGCCTGTTCGACACGCGTTCCCCCGTAACACCCGCAACCTCTGCATCAGAACGTACGTGTGAACGTATCGCGCTGATCATTACGAGTGAAACGCCGAACGGGGCTTCGTCGAAGGGCTGTTACGCGCGGGGCGCCGCGACCGTTCCGGTGCGTATGGCCTGGAGGAGGTGGCCGACGGGGGCGGGTGTGGTGGTGAGGACGGTGCCGGGGGCGTCGGATTCACGGAGGTGGAGCGCGACAGGGGTGGAGGCGAGCTCGACGCAGGAGTCGCCGTCGCCCGGCCCCGAGTAGGACGACTTCTGCCAGTTGCCAGGGGTGCTCATGGGTACCTCTCACAGCTCCTTCGTCAACCTGTGGATGAAGTCGCGAGACCGGTCGGCGTCCAGCGACACTTCCTCGACCTTATGGAAGAGCGTGCGGTAGGCGTTGAGCTGGGCTTCGGAGTCGATGAATGCGGCGCCCTGGGGAGCGTCGCGCACGACGGTGTCCAGCTTGGGCACCGGTCCTCCCGCGTAGGTCATGGCGCTCGTGGCGCCACCGAACCCCTCCAGGTCGAAGGGGATGACGCGCACGGTGATGTGCTCGGCTTCGGAGAGGCCCAGCACATGAGCGAGTTGGGCCCTTGAGGTGGCACGGTCGCCGACCATGATGCGCAGTGCCGCCTCGTGGACGACGCCGTCGTACCGCTTGGGCGTGGGGCCTTCGAGCAGCGCCTTGCGTTGCATGCGGTGCCGTACGCGCAACTCGACTTCCTCTGGCGGGAGTTCAGGTACGCGGTACGAGAAGACCGCACGGGCGTACTGCTCCGTCTGGAGAAGGCCGGGGATGTAGAGGAACTGAACGTCCCGCAGGAATGTCGCGTGGTGTTCCAGCTCGGCGAGGTCGAGAAACGGTGTGGGCAGCAAGCCGCGGTACGGCTCCCACCACCCGCGTGTCCGGTCGGTGGCCATGGCGACCAAGGCTTCCGCGAAGGCTTCGTCCGTGCAGACGTACTGTGCCGCGAGCCGGCGTAGACGCTTCTCGCTCACGCCCGCGAGGCCGGCTTCGATCTGACTGATCTGCGCTGGGCTCACTCCGAGCAGTGTGGCCGCTTCTCGCGATGCGAGCCCGGCCGCTTCGCGGAGTCGGCGCAACTCGGCCGCCAGGCGCATCTGACGTGCCGTTGCGTCACGCCTCAATGCCATCGGCTTCCCCTCTCGGCGTGCCCATGAACGTGACTCGTTCGGGGGCAGATTACGCGACCGCCTTGTGAAATCTAAATAATTAGGTCTACCGTCGGTGATGCGAACGTCACTCTGCGACATGCCGGGACCCCGGAAGCGCACCACTCCGTCCTGCCGTGACGGCTGTGGCACTGCCACCGCCCGGAATCGCCGGCCCCGATCAACTCCTCCTGCCGCGAACGGAGTTCACGCATGCCTGAACCCGATCCCTGGACCTACGCCCTGCACATCCCGCAGGACGACCGGGCGGTGACCGTCTGCCGCCGTACCGTCCGCCTGATCCTGACCCTGCACGGGCTGATCCGCCTCGTGGACGTCGCCGAGCTGATGGCGGCGGAGCTGGTCTCCAATGCCGTACGGCATGCGAAGGGGCCCGCTGCCCTGCGGCTGCACCGGCGGGACGGGGTGCTGCGGATCGGCGCGTGGGACGCGAGCCCGATGCCGCCGCCGTACGACGTGGAGGTGGCCTCCGGTGAGGAGGAGGCGGGCCGGGGTCTCTTCCTGGTCCGGGCCTGCGCCGACGACTGGGGCTGGCATCCGCTGCGCCAGGGCGGCGACATCGGCAAGTACGTGTGGTGCGATCTGGCGGCGGCGGCGTAGGCGCGAGACCGGCTCCCTGAACCCTCGCGAAGCACGTGGGCGTGGACCCGGCCGAACCGGGGGCGGGGGGCTTCTCGGCGGCACGGTGGGACCGGCGCGATGCTCTGATAATATTGATCTCGAGCTGGTCGGCGGAAGTCGCACAGACCGGCCACGCGTTGGTGGTCCAAGGAAAGACGCCCCGCTTCCTGCGGGGAAATGCAGGTGCAAGGCCTGCCCGGCGCTCCACGAAGACCCTGCCCCGAATCCTCGGGGCAGGGTCTTTTTCGTTCGGCACCGGCACCGGCACCGGCACCGACACCGGCACCGACACCGGCACCGGCACCGGCACCGGTGTCCGGACCCGCCCCGGGAGCGTCCGGTGGATGTTGTGAAGGGTGTGAGGGTCCGACGGGGGTGACGGGCCCCGGGCTGCGGCGGCAACTCGGTTGTCCCGGGCGGTTGGTGACGAAACGGGCGTGTGGTCGTCAATGCCGTCTGCCCGACCTTCGACACCCTCCCTAGACTCTCAGTAGGCTCGGGTCACCCCCCGACTCACGCCCTCACCAGACGACCCCAGGACACCCGCCATGGCGCGACGCACCAACTCCAGTTCGACGGGCGGCTCGCCGGGTCCGAGGAATCGGACGCCGCAGCCCCTGCCCCGGCGTCGTCGGACGTTCGGGGACTTCGTGAAGGCGTTCGGGGCGTTTCTCGCCCTGCTGGTGCTGCTCGCCGGCGTGCCCGGCGCGCTGGTGGTCGCCGTGGGCTGGCCGCTGCCGCACGGGACGCCCTCGCTGGACTGGCTCCAGCAGGAGATCACCGTCGGCACGTTCATCCATGTGCTCACGGTCATCGTGTGGTTCGCGTGGGCGCAGTTCACCGCGTGCGTCCTCGTCGAGATGAAGGCCGCGCTGTCGGGCGTCGGGCTGCCGAACCGCGTACCGGGCGCCGGGGCGAGCCAGTTGCTGGCCCGTCAGCTCGTCGCGGCACTCCTGCTCGTCGGCGCCGCCGCCGCGAGCTTCACACCGGGACTCTCCCAGCTCGGCCAGAGCCTGGAAGGCGGCCGGCACGGCTCCGTCGCCGCCGCCCAGCAGATCCCGGGCGGGCTGTTCGGGCAACAGCAGGAGCGGGCCGCCGCCGAAGCGGCCGCGGCCGTCGCCGAACAGGCCGCCGACGCCGCGTCCCAGGCCGCGTCGCGGCCGGACGGCGGCACCTCCGCCCGGCACGGCGACACGAAGTACTACCGGATCCAGCCGCCCGAGGGCCGCCACCACGACTCGCTCTGGGAGATCGCGCAGCGCCACCTCGGCGACGGGCGCCGGTACAAGGAGATCTACGAGCTCAACAAGGACCGTACGCAGCCCGACGGGTCCAAGCTGTCCGAGGCCAGCCTCATCCGGCCCGGCTGGATCATGGAGATGCCCGGCGACGCCCACGGCGGCGAGCTCGTCGAGATGCCCGACGCCGAGCCCGGGATCCCGGCGCAGGCCCAGAAGCCGATCCAGCAGCAGATCCACGACTACGCGAAGACCGGCGATCACCAGCAGGCCGGCGGACGGCAGGACAGCGGCGCCGACCGGGGCGACCAGGTCGACCGGGACACCGCGCACTTCCGCGTGCCCCAGCAGCGGGCCGGCGGCGACCACGGCCAGGAGCGTGAGCGCGCCGCCTCCGACGAAGCCGCCGCGGACTCGCGCGACGGACAGGGCGCGCAGCCGGCCGCCGCGGAGAGCGGGCCCGCCTTTGGGCTGCCCGAGGCGCTCGTCGGCGCGCCCCTCCTCGCCGCGGGCCTCCTCGGCGCCCTCGGCCGGCGCCGCCGTCAGGCCCTGTGGCAGTCGGCGCTCGGTGCCGTCCGCGGACACCGGGGCATGGAACCGCCGGTTCCCACCGGATCCGCCGCGGACGCCCAGGACGCGCTGCTCGTCGGCGCCGACCCCGACGGCGTACGCCTCCTCGATCTGTCGCTGCGCGGACTCGCGGCCGCTCTCGCCGCCGAATCCCGCCCGTTGCCGACCGTCTACGCGGCCTGGCTCGGCGGCAACGGCGATCTGCACCTCCAGCTCGCCCAGCCGGCCGGAAAGCCGCCCGCGCCGTGGCAGCTCGGCCAGGACCAGACGTTCTGGATGCTGGCACACGCCGACGCCGAGCGGTACGAGGAGACGGACACCGCCGCCCCGTACCCCGGCCTCGTCAGCCTCGGCACCATGGACGACTCGCGGCTCCTGCTCAACCTGGAGGCCGTGCCCGGCATCGTCTCCCTGAGCGGAAGCGCGACCGACCGCGCGGCCGTCTTCGCCTCCGTCGCCGCCGAACTGGCCACCAACGGCTGGTCGGACCGCATGACGATCACGCTCGTCGGCTTCGGCGAGGACCTGACGCCGCTCGCGCCCAACCGGCTGCGCCACCTCGACGACATCGAGGCGCTCGTCGAGACCATGGAGGCCGAGACCCGGCAGCGGCGCGGCGCGCTGGGCGCCGCCGGACACGACTCCGTGCTCACCGGCCGTACCGGGCCCGCGCAGCACACCCGTTGGGCCCCGCACCTCGTCCTCCTCGCCGCCGAGCCGTCCCCCGTCGACGCCCTCAGGCTCGCCGAACTGGCCGCCGACGCGGGGCGGTTGGGCATCGGTTATCTCGTCGGCACCGAGAGCGGCGAACTGCCGGGCGCGGCCTGGGAGATGGAGATCACCCGCGAGGGCAAGCTGCTCGCTCCGCTCCTCGGACTCGAACTCGACGCGCAGATGCTGCCGGCGGACCAGCAGCGCGCGGTCGTGGAGCTCTTCGTCGAGGCGGACCCGGAGGGCGGACCCGACGGGCCGGCCGGCACCCCGCCGTTCCTCGTCGACATCAGCGAACAAGGGCGGCCCGCCGTGTACGCGCGGCTCGTGGGCCCGTACGAGATCATCGGCCTGGAGACGCCCGAGGGCGAACGCAGCCCGCTGCTGCACGAGGCGCTGGCGCTGCTCCTGCTGCACCGCGAAGGCGTGCACCCGCGCGTGCTGTCCTCCGCGCTGTGGCCGCGCGGTGTCACCGAGGACGTGCGGGACGCGCTCGTCGAGCGGTTGCGCGGCTGGCTCGGCACCGACCCCGACGGCACCCCCCGTCTCGGCGCCGACGCGACCGGGCGGCTCACGCTCGCCAAGTCCGTCGTCTCCGACCTGGACGTGCTGCGCTCCCTCTACCACGAGGCGACGCAGGGCAAGGGCGTCGACAGCCGTGTGGTGCGCGGGCGGTTGCTGACCGACGCGCTCGTCCTCGTCCGCGGTCCGCTGCTCGCCGACCGCCCCGAGGGACGTTACGGCTGGCTCACCCACGAGATCATCGACGCCCAACTGCCGCTGCTCGTGGCGGACATCGGCCTCGCGCTCTCCGCGTTCCATCTGGAGAAGGGCCGGGCGGAGAAGGCGATCGAGGCGCTGAACGCCTCGATGAACTCGGCGCCGGCGGACGAACGGCTGTGGAACGAACTGCTGCGCGCGACGCACGCGACGGGGGACGAGGACAAGGTGAAGCGGCTCGCCGCGGACCTGGTGGCCCGCAGCGGGGCGCGGGGGCTGCCGCCCCGCACGGAGGCGCTGCTCGACGAACTGCTGCCGGCCTGGCGGAGCGGCGCGGCCGCGGTGAGCTGACCGCACCGACCCGGCCGCCGGACCCGCGCCGCCCCCGGTCGAACTCGTACCGGCTACCGGCGAAACCGGCACCGGTCGCCGGTGGAGCGCGTACCGGCGCCGACAAGATCGGCACCTGCTGCCGGTGGAGCGAGTGCCGGCCGTCGGCGAACCCGCGCCGACGACCGGCCGTACCCGTACCGGCCGCCTGCAACCGACGGCCGTGAGGCGGGCGTCGTGACCGTCGCCGCGGTTGTCGTACCGGACTCATCCTGGGGGAACGCGTGGATCTCGACCTCTGGCTCGTCGTCGTCGCCGCACTCTGGGGTGCGGCGGCGGGGCTCCTGGTGCCCCGGCCCGCGTACCGCTTCGCCGTCGACCCCGACGAACCGTGGCGGGACCGCTGTCCCGAAGGGCAGCCGATCACCGGGGCCGCGCGCGGATGGCTGGGGCTCGCCCGTTCGCCGGGCGGAACCCGTTACGGCCCCGGCGTCCTCCTCGTCGCGCCGGTCACCGCCCTGCTCTGCGCCGGGCTCGCCGCCGCGACCGGTACGCGTCCGGAGCTGGGCGTCTGGCTGCTGCTCACGCCGCTCGGCGTCCTGCTCGCCGTGGTGGACTTCCGGGTGCAGCGGCTGCCGGACGCGCTGACCCTGCCGCTCGCGGCGGCGGCGCTCGTGCTGCTCGGGGCGGCCGCGGTGCTGCCCGAGCACGCGGGGGACTGGCCGACCGCGCTGTTCGGGGCGCTCGCGCTCGGGGGCGGGTACTTCGTGCTCTTCCTCGTCAACCCGAACGGCATGGGCTTCGGCGACGTGAAACTCGCCCTCGGTCTCGGCGCGGTGCTCGGCTGGTACGGGTGGAGCGTGGTCGTCCTCGGGACCTTCGCCGGGTTCCTGTTCGGCGGGCTGTACGGGGCGGTGCTGGTGATCGCGCGGCGCGCGGGGCGCAAGACGTCGATCCCGTTCGGCCCCTTCCTGATCGCGGGGGCGTACGTGGGGCTGCTGATCGGGGCTTACGCGGCCTGACGCCGGCCGGAGCGGTCGGTTCGCGCGGCCGGAGCCGCACGGCCGAACGGCCGAACGGCCCCGGCGTGCCGGGCCGGTCGGGTGGGCCCGACCTCGGTCGGCGCGTCGGGCCGGCGGGCCTGACGTCGGCCGCTGCGGCGGGCTGGCGTAGGGTGGTCGGGTCTGTCCACAACCCTTACGAAAGGGACGCTCCCGGTGATCGAGAAGGCCGACCTTCAGTCCGTGCTGGACCGTGCCGCCGAGGGTGGGCGGATCACTCCGGAAGAGGCGCTCGTCCTCTACCGCGACGCCCCGCTGCACGCGCTCGGCGCGGCCGCCGACGCCGTACGCCGCCGCAGGTACGCGGGTACCGAGCACATCGCGACGTACATCATCGAGCGCAACATCAACTACACGAACGTGTGCGTCACGGCGTGCAAGTTCTGCGCGTTCTACGCGGCCCCCAAGGACACCGCCAAGGGCTGGACGCGCGACCTCGACGACATCCTGCGCCGCTGTGCCGAGACCGTCGAACTGGGCGGCACCCAGATCATGTTCCAGGGCGGGCACCACCCGGACTACGGCGTCGAGTACTACGAGAAGCACTTCGCCGCGATCAAGGGCGCCTACCCCGAGCTGGTCATCCACTCCCTCGGCGCGTCCGAGGTCGAGCACATGGCCCGTATCTCCAAGGTGAGCGTGGAGGAGGCCGTCCAGCGGATCCACGCGGCCGGTCTCGACTCGTTCGCGGGCGCCGGCGCCGAACTGCTCCCCGCCCGCCCGCGCAAGGCGATCGCCCCGCTCAAGGAGTCCGGCGAGCGCTGGCTGGAGATCATGGAGATCGCGCACGGTCTGGGCGTCGAGTCGACGTCCACCATGCTGATGGGCACCGGCGAGACCAACGCCGAGCGCATCGAGCACCTGCGGATGATCCGCGACGTACAGGACCGGACGGGCGGCTTCCGCGCGTTCATCCCGTACACCTACCAGCCCGAGAACAACCACCTGAAGGGCCGCACGCAGGCGACGCTCTTCGAGTACCTGCGGATGATCGCGATCGCCCGTCTCTTCCTGGACAACGTCGCCCACATCCAGGGCTCCTGGCTGACCACCGGCAAGGAGGTCGGCCAGCTCTCCCTGCACTACGGCGCGGACGACCTCGGCTCGATCATGCTGGAGGAGAACGTCGTCTCCTCCGCCGGCGCCAAGCACCGCTCCAACCGCATGGAGATCATCGACCTGATCCGCAAGGCGGACCGTGTCCCGGCCCAGCGGACCACGACGTACGAGCACATCGTCGTCCACGACGACCCGGCGAACGACCCGGTCGACGAGCGCGTCATGTCCCACATCTCCTCGACGGCGATCGAGGGCGGCACAGCGCACCCCGAGCTGAAGCTGCTGGCCTCCAACTAGCCGCGCCGTGCTGACACTTCACGTAGCCGAGCAGTCGGCCGGGACCTCGGTCCTGGTCGACGGGGCGGTCGTCGCCGCCGTCGGCCCGTACGAGGAACTGGCCGCCGACCGTCCGCTCGCGAAGGTGCGGCGCTGGCCCGGCATCCTGACGCCGGGGCTGCTCAACCCGTACGGCCCGGAGCTCCTGGAAGACATGTACCACCCGGACCCGCGCGAGGCCGAGGGCTTCGGCACCGAGCCCATCGGCGGGGAGCGGGCCAAGCGGATCTTCCGCGCCGATCCCGCGCGCGTCGGCGCGAGCGCGCGGCGCGGGATCCAGCGGTTGCTGGCGCACGGCACGGTGGCGGTGGCCGGGGAGCTGCGGTCGCGAGCCGTGGCCGACGCGGTGCGCAGGGTGGGTCTCGCGGTGGGGCGGCGGCCGGACCGGCTCGCGGGGCCGGCGTCGCTGTCCCCGACCCCGCTGATCATGCTGCCGGGGCTGGCACCGGGCGGTCCCGCCCGGTTCGCCGTGTTCGACGTGGCGGACCGCGCCGAACTGGTCCGGCTCGGTGCGGGAACCTGTGTGGCGACCGTGATCGGCGGGCGGCTGGTGTACCGGAGCCGCTGATCACGGCGCGTGCCGCCGGCTCAGCCCGCGAACGCCTTCGCGAACGCCCCCGCACTCTGCCGCACGCCGCTGCAGTCGGTCGCCGCGTCGCCCGCCGTGGCGCTGCCCTTCTCGCACTGCCGGTCCCGGAACGTCGACCACATCGACACCCAGGCCACCCCCTTCTTCTCGGCGAACTCCCTTACCTGCGCCGCGTCCGAGAGTCCGAACGTCTCGTTGTCCACGTCGTTGACGCCGATCATCGAGGTGAGCGCGAGCCCCTGCCAGGCGTCGGCGGCCGACAGCCCGAACACCTTCTTCAGCTGGTCGTGGGCCGCCTCGGCGGACGTGATCGCGTAGTCGCCCATGTCGTCGGCGTACGAACTGCCGTAGTTCATGGTCATGATGTTGACCGTGGAGACGTCCACCGCGTGGTCGTTGGCGGACTCCAGGAGGGCCAGGCCGTCGGCGTCGAGGCCCGACGGCATCACGGGCAGGGTGAAGGACACCGTCAGTCCGGGACGCTTCTTCTGGAGCAGAGCGATGGCCTCGGAGCGCAGCGCGACCGAGTCGGAGTCGCTCAACTGGGCGCCCTCGACGTCGAAGTCCGCCTGGGTGGAGCCGGCCGCGTCCAGCGCCGCCCCGTAGGCGGCGGCGAGGTCGCTCGCGTTGTCGCACGTCGACGCCAACTCCTTGCCCGAGGCGCCTCCGAACGACACCCGCACCCGTGCGCCGGACTTCTTCAGCGCCGAGACCCGGGACTTCACGGCCGAGTCGCCGATCGCGTACACGCCGTCCCACTCCGGGGTGCAGCCGCCGCCGTCCGAGATCACGAAGGCCAGGTTGTACGTGGTCGGCGACCCCGCCGCGTCGGTGTCGGCGGCGGTCGTGGCGCTCACGTACGGGGCGTACGAGGTGGCCGACGACTTGGTCGTGCCCGGGTTCGGTGACGCCGCCGCGGCCGTCGTCCGTCCGGCTCCCGCGGACGCCGGGTCCGAGGCGCCGCCGCCCCCCGAGGAGCACCCCGCACAGGCCAGGGCCACCACGCAGACGACCCCCGCGGCCGGCCTCAGGAAACTCCGCATTCCGCACGCACCCACTCTCGTGATCTCTTGTGATCTCTCGCGACATCTTGTGACGCCTTGTGATGTCCGTCTCAGGACAGAAACAAACGGCTGTTCCCCGACTGGAAATGTGTCACATCCGGAACGGAATACGGAATGAAGATCGCGAAGGAGAATCGCGAGCGAATATGCCGACAAAGAGGGTGATTCGGGCTCCGGAAGGGTGCATATCTCCCATATTCATCAGGCCTGAGCGGCGCGGGCATTTCTCGATTCTCATAGAGAAAATACAGGTTGGGGCCTCTCTCATGGTTCGTTCATACGGAACTCGGAGTTTCCGACACATAAACGCGTCCTACCGTCTGGGGAATGCAATCCGAGTCCGCCGTCGAAAACCGTGCCCAGGTGCGTGGCCGCCGCCGCAAACGCGGCAGCGGGGCCGAGGCCGGCCCCGTGTTCGTTGACAACTCCGGGCGCCGTGCCCGCCTGCTGAGCAGAGTCGGGATGCTCGTCTGCGTCGTCTGCCTCGGCTACGCCGTCGTGCTCGGCATGGCCTTCATGGGCTGGGGCACCTCGCTGACCCCTTCCTCGCTCCTCCCCTTCGACGGCGGCCGGGCCGGCTCCGCCCCCGACGGGGGCTACGGCGGACCGCGCGCCGGCACCGCCCCGAGCGGCGTGCCGGACGGAGCGCCCACCGGCACCCCTCCGTCGGGTCCGCCCACCGGGTCCACGCCCTCCTCCGCCTCCACGGCGACGGCCGGGGCGTCCTCCACCGCCACGACAACCGCCGGGGCCTCCGCCTCCACCGGCGCCGAGTGACGGGGGCGCACCCACTCCCATGACCACGACGACACCGGCGCGCGGCCGTCGGCGGGCCCCCTCCAAGCTGGAGCGGGCCGCCGGGAAGGCCGCCGCGCTACAGAAACCCCGTGTCATCCTCGCCCTGATGCTCCTGCTGGCGCTCATCAGCGTCATGCTGCTCGACGGCTATCTGCGCTCGGAGATCGGCAACGACGCCCGGGTGCGCGACGGCGCGGCCTACGACAAGGTCCCCCAGAGGATCCTCGACGGCGGCCCCATCCTGACGTTCGCCGCCGGCGCCGCGAAGACGCAGTCCGTTCCGGAGAAGACCATCGTGCTCACCTTCGACGACGGGCCGACCCCCAACTGGACGCCCGAGGTCCTCAAGGTCCTGGAGAACAACGACGTCGACGCCACCTTCTTCATGGTCGGTTCGATGGTCTCCCGCTACCCCGACGTGGTGAAGAAACTGGTGAACCAGGGCAACGAGGTCGGCATCCACACCTTCACCCACGTCGACCTCTCCTACCAGAGCACCGCGCGGCTCCGACGTGAGCTGAAACAGACGCAGTTGGCCCTCGCGGGCGCGGCCGGCATCACCACCACGCTGTTCCGTGCCCCGTACTCGTCGGAGATCAGCGCCGTCGACAACTACAGCTGGCCCGTCTACAAGGAGCTCGGCGGCCTCGGCTACACCAGCGTCTTCGTCGACACCGACAGCGACGACTGGAAGAAGCCGGGCGTCTCGAAGATCGTGCGGTGGGCGACACCGGAGAAGAACCAGGGTGCCATCGTCCTCATGCACGACGCGGGCGGCGACCGCTCGCAGACGGTCGAGGCGCTCGACACGTACATCAAGAAGATGAAGGCGAAGGGCTACACCTTCACCACCGTCAGCGGCGCCCAGGCCGAACTGAACCGGTCGGCGTCCGGGGCCGCACCGGACCAGGGCGCCTCCGCGGCCGCTCCGGACCGGGGCGCGTCCGGGACCGGCGGCACCTCCGCGGGCACCGGTCCGGCGGCGGGTGGCATCGCGAGCGCCGCCGCGCAGGCGGGCCAGCGGAAGGCCGACGGCGCGACCCTCTACGAGGGCAGGGCACTCGTCTACGCCGTGGCGGTCGCCGAATGGGTCGTCCCCGCGCTGTCCTGGTTCCTCGTGGTCGTCGGCGTCGCCGTCATGGGCCGCTTCGGGATGATGCTGATCCTCGCCCGCCGTCACCACCGGCAGCGCAACCGCAACCGCAAACGCGGGGGCGGCCGGGGCGGGAAGTTCAGCTGGGGACCGGAGGTCACCCGGCCGGTGACCGTGATCGTGCCCGCGTACAACGAGAAGGAATGCATCGCCAACACCCTGAAGTCGCTGGCGAGGAGCACGCATCCGATCGAGATCATCGTGGTCGACGACGGCTCCGACGACAACACGTCCGAGATCGCCGAGTCGCTCGGCATGCCGAACGTCCGGGTCATCCGGCAGGAGAACGCCGGCAAGCCCGCGGCCCTCAACAACGGCGTACGCAACGCCCGTCACGACATCGTCGTGATGATGGACGGCGACACCGTCTTCGAGCCGGACGCCGTGCACCAGCTCGTGCAGCCCTTCGCGGACCCGGAGATCGGGGCGGTCGCGGGCAACGCCAAGGTCGGCAACCGCGACACCGTGATCGGCGCCTGGCAGCACATCGAGTACGTGATGGGCTTCAACCTCGACCGCCGCATGTACGACCTGCTGCGCTGCATGCCCACCATCCCCGGCGCGATCGGCGCGTTCCGCCGGGACGCGGTGCTGGGGGTCGGCGGCATGAGCGAGGACACGCTCGCCGAGGACACCGACATCACCATCGCCATGCACCGCGCGGGATGGCGGGTCGTCTACCAGGAGCACGCCAAGGCCTGGACGGAGGCTCCCGGTTCGCTGAAACAGCTCTGGTCGCAGCGCTACCGCTGGTCGTACGGCACCATGCAGGCACTGTGGAAGCACCGCAAGTCCCTGACGGACAAGGGGCCTTCGGGCCGCTTCGGACGCGTGGGCATGCCGCTGGTGGTGCTCTTCCAGATCGTCACGCCGGTCTTCGCGCCACTCATCGACGTGTTCACCCTCTACTCGATGATCTTCGTGGACTTCCGGGCCGCGCTGATCGCCTGGCTGGCCGTCCTGGCGGTCCAACTGGTCTGCGCGGCCTACGCGTTCCGCCTCGACCGGGAGAAGTACCGCTACCTCGCGATGCTCCCGCTCCAGCAACTCGCCTACCGCCAGATGATGTACCTGGTCCTGATCCACTCCTGCGTCACAGCCCTGACCGGCGGGCGGCTCCGCTGGCAGAAGCTCAAGCGCACGGGCGAGGTCGGAACCCCGGCGGGGGTGAGCTAGATGACCTGGGGCGCGGAACAGCAGGGCCAGGGCCAGGGCCAGGGGCAGGGGCAGGGGCAGGGGTACGAGGGCGAGTACGGGTACGGGCACGGCTCCGGGTACGACGGCGGGTACGGCCACGGCCTCGCGCACGGGTACGACGGCGGGTACGCCTACGACCCCGGGCAGGGGCTCCCGTACGCCCAGACCCCGGCGTACGGGCAGCCGACGGCGTACGGGCAGTCGGCTCCGTACGAGGAGCAGTGGCAGTACGTTCCCGAGCCGGAGGGTCCCGTCTTGACGGAGACGGAGACGGAGACGGAGACGGAGACGGAGACGGCGGCGGCGGAGGCCGCGGCGGCCAGGCCGGTCCCGGCCCCGGTCCCTTCCCGCGAGAAGGCAGCGGGGGGCGGACGGGACCGGTACTTCGACGCCCTCCGCGCTGTCGCCCTGGTCCGGGTCGTCACCTATCACACCTTCGGCTGGGCCTGGGCCGGGCTGGTCTTCCCGTCGATGGGCGTGATGTTCGCGCTCGCCGGCACGCTGATGGCCAAGTCCCTGGAGCGCCCCGCCCTCACCGTGGTCCGGAGCCGAATACGGCGCCTGCTGCCGCCGTTCTGGTTCTGGGGCCTCTTCGTCGTGGTGGCGATGCTGATCCACGGCTGGATGCCGGGCTGGCAGATGGTTTTCTGGATCGTCCCGGTCGGCGACCCTCCGGGGAGCCGGTGGGGCGTGCAGGCCTGGGAGATCCTCTGGTACCTGCGCACGTACCTCTGGTTCGTCCTGCTCTCCCCGCCGCTGCTGAAGATCTTCCGCAAGGCCCCGGTACCGGTGCTGCTCCTCTCGCTCGTCCCGGTCCTCGTCCTCCAGTACGGCCCGCACCTCTCGGACGGCCGCCTCGGCAGCGCCCTCACGGACCTCGCCGTCTACCTCTTCTGCTGGCTCGTCGGCTTCGCCCACCGCGAGGGGGTGCTCCAGCGTCTGAAGCCGGCCGCGGTGGTCCTCGCCTCGGCGGCCGCGCTCGCCTACGGCGGCTGGTACGCCCTCGCGCACCGGTCGGAGTACGGCACGTACGACCTCGACGAGATCCCTCTCGCCCAGGCCTTCTGGTCGGCGGGCTTCGTGACGCCGCTGATGTACTTCAAGGCGTACTACGACGTCGACTTCGCCTGGCTGGCCCGCTTCAGGCGGCTCGACCGGGCGGTGACGGTCTTCAACGGGCGGGCGGTGACGATCTACCTCTGGCACGAGATCGCGCTGATCCTGGCCGTCCCGCTGATCGACCAGTTCTGGAAGGTGCCCGCCTTCGAGAAGTGGCTGCCCCTGGAGAGCCAGTGGTTCATGTTCGCCGTCGGCTGGGTGCTGATCTGGATCGCGATCCCTCTGTTCGGCTGGGTCGAGGACGTGGCCGCCCGGAAACGGCCCCGGCTGCTGCCGTAGCGGCCCGAAGGGTGTACCCCGCCCCGGTGGGCCGTGCGCGGACGCGCGGGCGGACACCGGAGCCGTCGGACGGCGCCGTACCCTCCCCGTGGTTCACGGGGGCGGGTGCGGCGCTTTTCCCGTACGCGGGGAACAGAGCCCGACTCCCGGCCGGGCGCCGGAGAACCGTCGGGCCCGTACTGCCACAATGGGGACCGTGACCCGCGCATCCCTGGACAAGCAGCCGCACGAAGTCGCCTCGATGTTCGACGACGTGGCGGAACGGTACGACCTGACGAACGACCTGCTGTCGCTCGGACAGGACCGGGCGTGGCGCAAGGAGGTCGCGAAGGCGGTCGACGCGCGCCCCGCGCAGAAGATCCTGGACCTCGCGGCCGGCACCGCGACCTCGTCCCTCCCCTTCGCCCGCACCGGCGCGTACGTCGTCCCCTGCGACTTCTCCCTCGGGATGCTCCGCGTCGGCAAGCGCAACCACCCCTGGCTGCCGCTGACCGCCGGTGACGCGACCAGGCTGCCCTTCAAGGACGACACCTTCGACGCCGTCACGATCTCCTTCGGACTGCGCAACGTGCAGGACACCGACACCGCGCTCCGCGAGCTGTACCGCGTGACCAAGCCGGGCGGACGCGTCGTGATCTGCGAGTTCTCGCACCCCACCTGGGCGCCGTTCCGTACGGTCTACACCGAGTACCTGATGCGCGCGCTGCCCCCGGTCGCCCGCGCCGCCTCCTCCAACCCCGACGCGTACGTCTATCTCGCCGAGTCCATCCGCGCCTGGCCGACCCAGCCGGAACTGGCCCAGCGGCTGATCGGGGCCGGCTGGTCGAAGGTGGCCTGGCGCAACCTGACGGGCGGCATCGTGGCCCTCCACCGGGGCTACAAGCCGGCCTGACCCCGCTCGGCGTCCGCCCGCCGGGGAACCCGTCCGGGCCTGTTACCTGAGGACCGCGAACGGGTCGCCGGGCAGGTCGAGTTCGCGGCGCAGCCCGCCCGACGGCGGACGGGGCGGACGTGGTTCACGTACTCCGGCGCCGCCCTCCGCGTCCCCCAGGTCGAACCACACCGTGACGACGGCTCCGCGCGGCACCTCGGCGCCGGGCTGCGGAAATTGCCGTACGACGTAGTCGACGACCGTCCGAGGGAAATCGGGCCGGTCGGGCGCGGCGAGCAGAACACCACGCGCCTCTGCCGTCTCACGCGCGTCCACGGCCATCAGGCCGACGAGCCGCGGTACGCGCACTTCGGGTGTCTTGGGTGTTATGCGCACAGACGTCACCCCCAGCGGTACCGGAAGGGTAAGCCTCGCCCGTGCCCTTCCGGAAGCCATGAGGAGACGCGCCGGAATCCGTCACAGGGCCAGCCGGTAGCGGTGGCCCTCCTGCTGCGACGCGGGCAGCGTGAACCGCTCCGCGAGCTCCATGCCGAGCCGTCTCGTCACCGCGATGGAACGGGCGTTGCCCGCGTTGACCATGGCGACGACGTCCGTGACGCCCGCCGCGCGGACCCGCTCCAGCGTGGTCCGCGCCGCCGCCGTGACGTACCCCTTGCCCCAGTGCGCCCGCCCCAGCCGCCAGCCGATCTCGATCTTCCCGGCCGGACCCCAGGCGTGCGGCCACGGCTGCGCGCCGGTGAAGCCCAGTACCTCGTCCCCGGGGCCGACCATCGTCCACAGGCAGAACCCGTACTCCGCGTCGTGCCGCCGCTGGCGGGCCGTGAGCTCCTCGTAGACGGACCGCTCGGCCGCGCGGCCCCCGTGGAACTCCATGACCTCGGGGTCGTCGAAGACCCGGTGCCAGGCGAGAGCGTCCTCGTCGGTGGGAACGCGCAGGCGTACATCGGGGAGAGCTCGGTTCACGGGGCAGCCCTTCAGCCGGGTGATCGGTACCGCTGCATAGACTGCCCATGTCCAGTGCCCGTCGGCACGTTGATTTCGAGTCTTGGGGGAGAACCCGCCGTGACCGAGCCCCAGCCGCTCTCCGAAAACACCGCCGACGTCATCGTCGTCGGGGCCGGGCCAGCCGGTTCGACCACCGCGTACTACCTGGCGAAGGCGGGACTCGACGTCCTGCTCCTGGAGAAGACGGCCTTCCCGCGCGAGAAGGTCTGTGGCGACGGTCTGACCCCGCGCGCCACCAAGCAGCTCGTGTCGATGGGCATCGACATCTCCGAGGAAGCCGGCTGGCTCCGGAACAAGGGTCTGCGCATCATCGGCGGCGGCGTTCGCCTCCAGCTCGACTGGCCGGATCTCGCCTCCTTCCCCGACTACGGACTCGTGCGCAAGCGGGACGATTTCGACGAGCAGCTCGCACGCCAGGCGCAGAAGGCGGGCGCGCGGCTGCACGAGCGCTGCAACGTCGGCGCCCCGATCATCGACGAGCGCACCGGCCGGATCACCGGCGTGCACGCGAAGCTGGGCGACGCCGACTCCAAGGAGAAGCGGGAGGTGACCTTCCACGCCCCCCTGGTGGTCGCGGCCGACGGCAACTCCACCCGTCTCTCCCTCGCGATGGGCCTGCACCGCCGCGAGGACCGCCCGATGGGCGTCGCCGTCCGTACGTACTTCACCTCGCCGCGCCACGACGACGACTACCTGGAGTCGTGGCTGGAGCTGTGGGACCGCCGGGGCGCCGAGGACCGGCTGCTGCCCGGTTACGGGTGGATCTTCGGCATGGGCGACGGCACCTCGAACGTCGGCCTCGGTGTCCTCAACACCTCCGACTCCTTCAAGGAGCTCGACTGGCGCGAGGTCCTGAAGGCCTGGTGCGCCTCGATGCCGGAGGACTGGGGCTACACCCCCGAGAACATGACCGGCCCGATCCGCGGCGCGGCCCTCCCGATGGCCTTCAACCGTCAACCGCACTACACCAAGGGCCTGCTGCTGGTGGGTGACGCCGGCGGTCTGGTGAACCCCTTCAACGGCGAGGGCATCGCCTACGCCATGGAGTCCGGCCAGATCGCCGCCGACGTCATCGTCCAGGCCCACGCGCGTGCCACCCCGGGCCAGCGCGAACTGGCCCTCCAGCGCTACCCGCGTGTCCTCAAGGACACCTACGGCGGCTACTACACCCTCGGCCGCGCCTTCGTGAAGCTCATCGGCAACCCGAAGGTCATGAAGATCGCCACCCAGCGCGGCCTGACCCACCCGATGCTCATGAAGTTCACCCTGAAGATGCTCGCGAACCTCACCGACCCGACGGGCGGCGACGCGATGGACCGCATCATCAACGGCCTCTCGAAGGTCGCCCCGAAGGCCTGACCGCACGCGACCCGCGCGGCCCCCGACGGTCACCTGCCGGACGGGGCCGCCCGGGCGGGTCACCTGCCGGACGGGGCCACCCGGGCGCTCACCCGTCGTACGGGGCCGCCCGGGCGGTCAGCGGGACAGCTCCGGCCGAGCCGGTCCGGAACGGGCTCCCGCCTGCTCCGGAACAGCCCGAAGGACCGCTCCCCGCACAGGAAGCGGTCCTCCGGAAGTCACCCGCGGGTCAGAGCACGCGCACCGCGCCCGTGGCCGGGTAGCCCGAGAGGTCCTGGATCACGACGCCCTTGGAGGGGTTGGCCGCGTCGAGGTACTGCCCGTTACCGATGTACACCCCGACGTGGTACGCCGAACCCGCCGCACCCCAGTACAGAATGTCGCCGACCTGGACATTGGACAGGGAAACCGGCGTACCGGACACCGACTGGTCCTGCGAGACGCGCGGCAGGTCGACGCCGACCTGCTTGAACGCCGCCTGCACCAGACCGGAACAGTCCCACGCGTTGGGTCCGGTGCCGCCCATGACGTACGCGTCGCCGACCTGAGCCTTCAGGAAGGCGACGACGGTCGCGACGCTGCCGCTGGCCGGGGCGGCGACGTTCGTGGACGTGGACGCGCTCGCCGACAGGACGGTCCGCGCCGAGGAACGCGAGACGGCGTCGGCCGCCGCGGCCTTGCGCGCGGCCTCGGCCTTCTTCTTGGCCTCGGCCTTCGTCTTGGCGTCGGCCAGGTCGGCCTTGGCCTGCTTGGCGGCCTTGGCGGCCGCCGCGTCGCGCTCCGCCTGGAGCTGGTAGTCGGCCGCGGCCTGCTGGGTGGCGTCCGCGGACTGGGCGACCTGGTTGGCCAGATCGGCCGTCAGGGTCGGCAGTTCCATGGTCTGCGTCACGGGCTCGGCGGCGCTCGCCGAACCCGCTGCGCCGGCCACTGCCAGGGTGCTGAGGACGCCACCGGCAACTCCGGCGCGCATCGCGAGCGACGGGGCGTTGCGACGGGGCTTCCGGTGGCTTCGTATGTGTGCGGTGTGGGACATGGGTACTAGCGGTACCAGGGGCTCCTCCATACCTTCAAGAAACGTGTGGTGCGCCACAGTTGTTCAATCGATCGCCGAATTCGTCGGCCGTCACTCTTTATTGACGCCGTAACGGGCATTGCGGACACTGTCCACCAGGCCCGTGATCATGTCCTTTCAGTATTACGTCCGAATTGCCCGCCACCTACCACCGGTTGAAGTCGATGGCCAAGCCCGGCTTATCTGACCCATAGGTAGATGTGGCGCAGGTCACGGAACGGTCACCCGGGCCCCCGCGTCCCGCGCGTGACCCCTCCCCGTCGCCACGTCGCCCCCGCTCGTGAACGCGTGCACGTGTCCACATCGGTCCCGTTGGTCCCCCTGAAGTGTGAACGCGGTCCTCTATCAAGGGGGTGCGTCCAACGCGAATTTGCATGCGGCGGAAGTCTCTTGATATGGAGACGACCCCCTGGGCCTGCGGCGATGAGCGAAAATGTCACGTCTGGTGACCGACCTGACGCTTCGCGTGTGAAGATCACTGCTCATCCGACTTCATGATCGTTCGTCAGGTGGTGGAGATCACAAAGCTAAGGCAATACCCCGTGTCGCAGATCACAGACCGCCGGGCATAAGATGCGAGGCAGTTGGGCTTGTGACCTGCTTCACATGTCCGCGATCTTCGCCGGGACGGGTGGGGTTCGCGGTACTGACGAGGCAGGGGTGCAGGCTCGCCGAAACCGCCACCAGTCAGTGCCGACTGAGAGGAGCGAGGAGCGTGAACGCGTATGCGCCGATCCTCGTACTGGGAGCCCTCGGGGCAGGCTTTGCGATCTTCTCCGTGGTCATGGCCACGCTGATCGGTCCGAAGCGGTACAACCGCGCCAAACTCGACGCGTACGAGTGCGGCATCGAGCCGACCCCCACGCCGGTCGGCGGTGGGCGCTTTCCCATCAAGTACTACCTGACGGCGATGCTCTTCATCGTCTTCGACATCGAGATCGTCTTCCTCTACCCCTGGGCCGTCACCTTCGACGCCCTGGGTGTTTTCGGGCTCGTGGAGATGCTGCTCTTCGTGCTCACCGTCTTCGTCGCCTACGCGTACGTATGGCGGCGCGGCGGCCTGGAATGGGACTGAGGGGCCTTTAAGCATGGGACTCGAAGAAAAGCTGCCGAGCGGATTCCTGCTGACGACCGTCGAGCAGGCCGCGGGCTGGGTGCGCAAGGCGTCCGTCTTCCCCGCGACATTCGGACTCGCCTGCTGTGCCATCGAGATGATGACGACCGGCGCCGGGCGTTACGACCTGGCGCGCTTCGGTATGGAGGTCTTCCGCGGGTCGCCCCGCCAGGCCGACCTGATGATCGTGGCCGGCCGGGTGAGCCAGAAGATGGCGCCGGTGCTGCGGCAGGTCTACGACCAGATGCCCAACCCCAAGTGGGTCATCTCCATGGGGGTTTGTGCGTCATCGGGCGGAATGTTCAACAACTACGCCATCGTGCAGGGAGTTGACCACATCGTCCCGGTCGACATCTATTTGCCCGGATGTCCGCCGCGGCCCGAGATGCTGATGGACGCGATTCTCAAGCTCCACCAGAAGATCCAGACCTCCAAGCTCGGCGTGAACGCCGAGGAGGCGGCCCGCGAGGCGGAGGAAGCGGCGCTCAAGGCGCTTCCCACCATCGAGATGAAGGGCCTGCTGCGGTGAGCGACGCGAACGGCAACGGGGTCAACCCTGAGAAGGACCTGAGCGCCTCCAACCTTCCCGGCCAGCGGGGCGACCAGGGCGAGGAGATCCGCGTCCAGCGCGGCATGTTCGGCGCCGACAACGGCGGCGACACCTCCGGCTACGGCGGCCTGGTCCGCTCGATCCGGCTGCCCGGCGCGGCCACCCGCCCCTACGGCGGCTGGTTCGACGAGGTGGCCGACGAGCTGGAGGGCGCTCTGGAGGAACAGGGACTCGTCCCCGAGAACGTCATCGACAAGACGGTCGTCGACCGCGACGAGATCACCTTCCACGTCGAACGCGAGTACCTGCTCCCCGTCGCCCAGACCCTGCGCGACGACCCGGCCCTCCGGTTCGAACTGTGCACCGGCGTCTCCGGCGTCCACCACCCGCAGGACAAGGGCCGCGAGCTGCACGCCGTCTACCACCTGCGCTCGATCACCCACAACCGGCTGATCCGGCTGGAGGTCAGCGCCCCGGACGCGGACCCGCACGTCCCCTCGCTCGTCACCGTGTACCCGACGAACGACTGGCACGAGCGCGAGACGTACGACTTCTTCGGCCTGATCTTCGACGGCCACCCCGCGCTGACGCGGATCATGATGCCGGACGACTGGCAGGGCTTCCCGCAGCGCAAGGACTATCCCCTCGGCGGCATTCCCGTCGAGTACAAGGGCGCCCAGATCCCGGCTCCGGACCAGCGGAGGTCGTACTCATGAGCACGCAGACCCCTTCCGGGGCATCGGCCGCATCGCCCCGCGAGACGACCGAGGGCACCGTATATACGGTCACCGGCGGCGACTGGGACGAGATCGCCCAGTCGGCGGCCAAGTCCGACGACGAGCGCATCATCGTCAACATGGGCCCGCAGCACCCGTCCACCCACGGCGTGCTCCGGCTCATCCTGGAGATCGACGGCGAGACGGTCACCGAGGCCCGCTGCGGCATCGGCTACCTCCACACCGGCATCGAGAAGAACCTCGAGTTCCGCACGTGGACCCAGGGCACCACGTTCGTGACGCGCATGGACTACCTGACGCCGTTCTTCAACGAGACGGCCTACTGTCTCGGCGTCGAGAAGCTCCTCGGGATCACCGACCAGATCCCCGACCGCGCCTCGATCATCCGCGTGCTCCTCATGGAGCTGAACCGACTCTCCTCCCATTTGGTGTGCATCGCCACCGGAGGCATGGAGCTGGGCGCCACCACGATCATGATCTACGGATTCCGTGACCGTGAGCTCATCCTCGACATCTACGAGCTGATCACGGGCCTGCGGATGAACCACGCGTTCATCCGCCCCGGCGGACTCGCCCAGGACCTGCCCCCGGGCGCGGTGGACCAGATCCGCGAGTTCGTGAAGAAGATGACGAAGAACCTTCCCGAGTACGACAAGCTCGCCACCGGGAACCCCATCTTCAAGGCCCGCATGCAGGACGTCGGCTATCTCGACCTGGCCGGCTGCATGGCCCTCGGCGCCACCGGCCCGATCCTGCGGTCGGCCGGCCTGCCGCACGACCTGCGCAAGTCCCAGCCGTACTGCGGCTACGAGACCTACGACTTCGAGGTCCCGACCGCCGACACCTGCGACTCCTACGGGCGCTTCCTGATCCGCCTGGAGGAGATGCGCCAGTCGCTGCGGATCATCGAGCAGTGCCTGGACCGGCTCCAGCCCGGCCCGGTCATGGTCGCCGACAAGAAGATCGCCTGGCCCGCCCAGCTCGCGCTCGGCCCCGACGGTCTCGGCAACTCGCTCGACCACATCAAGAAGATCATGGGCACCTCCATGGAGGCCCTGATCCACCACTTCAAGCTGGTCACCGAGGGTTTCCGCGTGCCGCCGGGACAGGCGTACACGGCGATCGAGTCGCCCAAGGGCGAGCTCGGGGTGCACATCGTCTCCGACGGAGGCACCCGCCCCTACCGGGTCCACTTCCGGGACCCGTCCTTCACCAACCTGCAGGCCATGGCGGCGATGTGCGAAGGCGGCCAGGTCGCCGACGTCATCGTCGCCGTCGCGTCCATCGACCCCGTGATGGGAGGCGTCGACCGGTGACCACCACTCCCGAGGGCGTCAGCCTGGGCATGCCCCAACTGCCCGCGCCCGACTACCCGGCCGACGTCCGGGCCCGGCTGGAGGCGGACGCGCGCGAGATCATCGCCCGCTACCCCGACTCCCGCTCGGCGCTCCTTCCGTTGCTGCATCTCGTGCAGTCGCAGGAGGGCCACGTCACGCGCACGGGACAGCGGTTCTGCGCGGAGGTACTGGGCCTGACGACGGCCGAGGTCGCCGCCGTCGCGACCTTCTACTCGATGTACCGGCGCAAGCCGAGCGGTGACTACCAGGTGGGTGTCTGCACCAACACCCTGTGTGCCGTCATGGGCGGCGACGCCATCTTCGAGGCCCTCCAGGACCACCTGGGCGTCGGCAACGGGGAGACCACCGGGGACGGCAAGGTCACCCTGGAGCACATCGAGTGCAACGCGGCCTGCGACTTCGCGCCGGTCGTGATGGTCAACTGGGAGTTCTTCGACAACCAGACCGTGGACTCGGCCAAGCGGCTCGTCGACGACCTGCGCGCGGGCGTGGACGTCGACCCGACCCGCGGCGCCCGTCTGTGCACGTTCAAGGACACCGCCCGGATCCTGGCGGGCTTCCCCGACGAGCGCGAGGGCGCGGTGGAGGCCGGCGGCAGCGCGGGCCACGCGTCCCTGGTGGGGCTGCGCCTGGCCAAGGGGGAGAGCGCCCCCGCGCGCGTGGTGCATCCGCGAGGCGGAGGAGCGCCTCAGAACCAGCGGCCCGCCGAGCACCCCAGCTCGCACGACGCGCCGCAGGACACGTCGGCCTCCGACCCGTCCCACCCGGCGGGTCCTGTGGCAGAGGAGGGGGAGTGATGACCTTGGCAGCAGAGATCAACGAGACGAGTCCCGAAAAGCTGCTCGCACCCGTGCTGTCGGCCTTCTGGGACGAGGACAGGTCCTGGTCGCTGGACGTCTACCGGAGGCACGAGGGGTACGAGGGCCTGCGCAAGGCGCTCGCCATGTCACCGGACGACCTGATCGCGTACGTCAAGGACTCCGGTCTGCGGGGCCGGGGCGGTGCGGGATTCCCGACCGGAATGAAATGGCAGTTCATTCCCCAGGGAGACGGCAAACCTCACTATCTAGTTGTCAACGCCGACGAATCGGAGCCGGGGACCTGCAAGGACATCCCGCTCCTCTTCGCGAACCCGCACAGCCTCATCGAGGGCATTGTGATCGCGTGCTATGCCATCCGGTCTTCGCATGCCTTCATCTATCTCCGCGGTGAAGTCGTCCCCGTATTGCGGCGGTTGCACGAGGCCGTACGTGAGGCCTACGCGGCGGGCTACCTCGGCGAGAACATCCTGGGCAGCGGACTCGACCTCCAGCTCACCGTGCACGCGGGCGCCGGCGCGTACATCTGCGGTGAGGAGACCGCGCTGCTCGACTCGCTCGAAGGCCGCCGTGGTCAACCGCGGCTCCGTCCCCCTTTCCCTGCCGTCGCGGGCCTCTATGCGTGTCCAACTGTTGTAAATAACGTCGAGTCGATCGCGTCAGTTCCCGCAATTCTCCAAAACGGCAAGGAATGGTTCAGGTCGATGGGAAGCGAGAAGTCCCCGGGCTTCACGCTCTACTCGCTCAGCGGCCACGTCGCCAGCCCCGGCCAGTACGAGGCACCGCTCGGCATCACGCTGCGCCAACTCCTCGACATGAGCGGCGGGATGCGCCCCGGTCACCGGCTGAAGTTCTGGACGCCGGGCGGCTCCTCGACCCCGATGTTCACCGACGAGCATCTCGACGTCCCTCTCGACTACGAAGGAGTGGGCGCCGCGGGTTCCATGCTCGGCACGAAAGCACTCCAGTGCTTCGACGAGACGACCTGCGTCGTCCGCGCCGTCACCCGCTGGACCGAGTTCTACGCCCACGAGTCCTGCGGCAAGTGCACGCCGTGCCGTGAAGGCACGTACTGGCTCGTCCAGTTGCTGCGCGACATCGAGGCCGGCAAGGGCGTCATGTCCGACCTCGACAAACTCAACGACATCGCCGACAACATCAACGGCAAGTCCTTCTGCGCCCTCGGCGACGGTGCCGCCTCGCCGATCTTCTCCTCGCTCAAGTACTTCCGTGAGGAGTACGAGCAGCACATCACGGGCCGCGGCTGCCCCTTCGACCCCGCCCGCTCCACGGTCTGGGCGGACAAGCACACGGAGGTGAACGCATGACAGTGACCACCAGCGCTCCCTCCGGAGGCGGGGAAGCGGCGGTCCCGCCGGAGGATCTCGTCTCGCTGACGATCGACGGCGTCGAGATGAGCGTGCCCAAGGGCACCCTGGTCATCCGGGCCGCCGAACAACTCGGCATCGAGATCCCCCGCTTCTGCGACCACCCGCTCCTCGACCCGGCCGGCGCCTGCCGCCAGTGCATCGTCGAGGTCGAGGGCCAGCGCAAGCCCATGGCGTCCTGCACGATCACCTGTACGGACGGGATGGTCGTCAAGACTCACCTCACCTCTCAGGTGGCCGAGAAGGCGCAGCACGGTGTGATGGAGCTGCTGCTCATCAACCATCCGCTGGACTGCCCGGTCTGCGACAAGGGAGGCGAGTGCCCCCTGCAGAACCAGGCGATGTCGCACGGCAACGCCGAGTCCCGGTTCGAGGGCAAGAAGCGGACCTACGAGAAGCCGGTCCCGATCTCCACACAGGTGCTGCTCGACCGCGAGCGGTGCGTGCTGTGCGCGCGCTGCACCCGCTTCTCCAACCAGATCGCGGGCGACCCCATGATCGAGCTGGTCGAACGGGGCGCGCTCCAGCAGGTCGGCACCGGTGACGGCGACCCGTTCGAGTCGTACTTCTCCGGCAACACGATCCAGATCTGCCCGGTGGGCGCGCTCACGTCGGCGGCGTACCGCTTCCGCTCGCGCCCCTTCGACCTCATCTCCTCGCACTCCGTGTGCGAGCACTGCTCCGGCGGCTGCGCGACGCGCACCGACCACCGGCGCGGCAAGGTCATGCGGCGTCTCGCCGCGCCAGATCCCGAGGTCAACGAGGAATGGGTCTGCGACAAGGGCCGGTTCGGGTTCCGGTACGCGCAGCAGCGCGACCGCCTCGACACCCCCCTGGTGCGCAACGCCGAGGGCGTCCTCGAGCCCGCTTCCTGGCCGGAGGCCCTGGAGGCCGCCGCGCAGGGGCTGACGGCGGCCCGCGGGCGGGCCGGTGTCCTCACCGGCGGACGGCTCACCGTCGAGGACGCCTACGCGTACAGCAAGTTCGCGCGCGTGGCCCTCGACACGAACGACATCGACTTCCGCGCGCGCGTGCACAGCTCCGAGGAGGCCGACTTCCTGGCCGCCCGGGTCGCCGGACGCGGCCGGGATCTCGACGGCACGGGCGTCACGTACACCGTCCTGGAGAAGGCGCCCGCCGTCCTGCTCGCGGGCTTCGAGTCGGAGGAGGAGGCGCCCGGCGTCTTCCTGCGGCTGCGCAAGGCGTGGCGCGGGCACGGACAGAAGACGTTCTCCCTCGCCACGCACGCCACCCGCGGACTGGAGAAGGCGGGCGGCACGCTGCTGCCGGCCGCGCCCGGCACCGAGACCGAGTGGCTGGACGCGCTCGCGAGCGGCGTCGGTCTGGAGGGCGACGGCGCCAGGGCCGCCGAGGCGCTGCGCGCCGAGGGTGCCGTGATCGTCGTCGGTGAGCGGCTGGCCGCCGTGGCGGGAGGGCTGACCGCCGCCGTGCGGACCGCCACCGCCACCGGCGCCCGACTGGTGTGGATCCCGCGCCGGGCCGGGGAACGCGGTGCGATCGAGGCCGGCGCGCTTCCGTCGCTGCTGCCGGGCGGACGCCCGGCCACCGACCCGCGCGCGCGGGACGAGGTCGCGGCCGCATGGGGCGTCTCCGAACTCCCGCACCGCTACGGCCGTGACACCGGCCAGATCGTGGAAGCCGCCGTCGGCGGCGAACTGCGGGCCCTGGTGGTGGCGGGTGTGGAGGTCGCCGACCTTCCCGACCCCACGCGCGCGCGTGCGGCCCTGTCCGAGGTGGGCTTCCTGGTGTCGCTCGAACTGCGGCCCAGCGAGGTCACCGAGCACGCGGACGTCGTCCTCCCGGTCGCCGCGGTCACGGAGAAGGCCGGAAGCTTCCTGAACTGGGAAGGCCGGGTCCGCTCCTTCGAGGCCGCCCTCAAGCCCGACCAGATGACCCGGCGCCTCGCGCCCGCCGACGCGCGCGTCCTGCAGATGCTGGCCGACGCCATGGACGTCCACCTCGGGCTGCCGGACCTGCGCACCACGCGCGGGGAACTCGACCGGCTCGGCGCCTGGGACGGGTCGCGGGCCGCCGAACCCCGGGAGACCGGGGTGCAGATGCCCCGTCCCGCCGCGGGGGAGGCCGTACTGGCCGGGCACCGGATGCTGCTCGACCAGGGGCGCCTCCAGGAGGGCGACGAAGCGCTCGCCGGAACCCGGCACGCCGCACACGCGCGCGTGTCGGCCGCCACCGCCGCCGAGGCGGGCGTCAAGAACGGCGATGTCATCGCCGTGACCGGTCCGGCCGGAGCGGTCGAACTCCCGCTGCAGGTCACCGAGATGCCCGACCGCGTGGTCTGGCTCCCGCTGAACTCGACCGGAGGGGGCGTCGCCTCCGACACCGGGGCGCTGCCCGGCGCACTCGTCCGCATCGGCCCGGCGACGATCGCCGCCGAGGCCCCCAAGGAGGTGGAGGCATGACGCCGTACCTCGCCGCTGAAGACCTCTCGATGTTCGGCCACGACCCCTGGTGGCTGGTCGTCATCAAGGCGGTGTTCTGCTTCGCCTTCCTGATGGTGACCGTGCTCTTCTCCATCGTGTGGGAGCGCAAGGTCGTCGCCTGGATGCAGCTGCGCATCGGCCCCAACCGGCACGGGCCCTGGGGCATGCTCCAGTCGCTCGCCGACGGTGTGAAGCTGATGCTCAAAGAGGACCTGATCGTCAAGCGCGCGGACAAGGTGGTCTACGTCCTCGCGCCGATCGTCGCGGCCATCCCGGCCTTCATGGCGATCGCGGTGATCCCCTTCGGGCCCGCGGACAACGAGATCTCGATCTTCGGGCAGCGCACCACGATGCAGCTCACCGACCTGCCGATCGCGATGCTCTACATCCTCGCGGTGGCCTCGGTGGGCATCTACGGGATCGTGCTCGCCGGCTGGAGCTCCGGATCCACCTATCCGCTGCTGGGCGGTCTGCGCTCCTGCGCCCAGATGATCTCCTACGAGATCGCCATGGGTGCCGCGTTCGCCTCGGTGTTCCTCTACTCCGGGTCGATGTCGACGTCGACGATCGTCGAGCAGCAGCAGGACCGCTGGTACATCGTCCTGCTGCCGGTCTCGTTCCTCATCTACATCGTGACGATGATCGGCGAGACCAACCGGGCCCCCTTCGACATGCCGGAGTCCGAGGGCGACCTCGTCGGCGGCTTCAACACCGAGTACTCGTCGATCAAGTTCGCGCTGTTCATGCTCGCCGAGTACGTGAACATGGTGACGGTCTCGGCCGTGTCGACGACGCTCTTCCTGGGCGGGTGGCGTGCGCCCTGGCCGATCAGCAGCTTCTGGGAGGGCGCCAACCACGGCTGGTGGCCGATGCTCTGGTTCGTGGTGAAGGTGCAGCTCCTGCTGTTCTTCTTCATCTGGCTGCGCGGCACGCTGCCGCGCGTCCGCTACGACCAGCTGATGAAGCTCGGCTGGAAGGTGCTCATCCCGGTCTCCGTGGTCTGGCTGATGCTCGTCGCGACGGTACGGACGCTGCGCAACGAGAACTACGACTTCGCGGACATCGCCCTGTACGTCGGCGGAGGCGTCCTCGTCCTGCTGCTGCTGTCGTTCGTGGCGGACATCTTCCGCGACAAGCAGGGCCAGGAGGGCCAGGAGACGCCCGCCGAGCCCGCCGCTTTCGACCCGATGGCCGGCGGATTCCCCGTGCCCCCGCTGCCCGGCCAGGAGCTGCCGCCGGTACCGCGGCGCCGTCCGCGCCGCGAGCGGGAGCTGATTGTCAGTGGCGGGTCCGATACTGCGAGTGATGGACCGGTCACCGGATCTCGTGACGGAAAGGAGGGGTCCGATGGCTGAGGAGCCGAAGGAGACCAAGCCTGGTTTCCAGAACCCCGTCGCCGGTTTCGGCGTGACCTTCAAGGCCATGTTCAAGAAGCGGCTGACCGAGCAGTACCCGGAAGAGCAGAAGACCACCGCACCGCGGTTCCACGGCCGGCACCAGCTCAACCGCCATCCGGACGGCCTGGAGAAGTGCGTGGGCTGCGAGCTGTGCGCCTGGGCCTGTCCCGCGGACGCCATCTATGTGGAGGGCGCGGACAACACCGAGGAGGAGCGCTACTCCCCGGGTGAGCGCTACGGCCGCGTCTACCAGATCAACTACGCCCGCTGCATCCTGTGCGGCCTGTGCATCGAGGCGTGCCCCACGCGCGCGCTGACGATGACGAACGAGTTCGAGCTCGCGGACAGCAGCCGCGCCAACCTGATCTACACCAAGGAGCAGCTGCTCGCCGGACTCCAGGAAGGCATGGTCGACACACCGCACTCGATCTTCCCGGGCACGGACGAGCAGGACTACTACCGAGGCCTGGTCACCGAGGCGGCACCCGGCACCGAGCGTCAGGTGGCCGTCTCCAAGGGCGAGTTGCACCCCTCGGCGAGTCCGTCGGGCGGGCCCGCCGGAGAGGGGGCGGAGGCATGACCGCCAACCTGGCCGCGTACTCCACCTCCACCGGAGAAGCCGTCCAGTTCTGGGTTCTCGGCACCGTCGCGGTGATCGGCGCCCTGTGCACCGTCTTCATGCGCAAGGCCGTGCACAGCGCGCTGTGCCTCGCCGGAACCATGATCGTCCTGGCGGTGTTCTACCTCGCCAACGGCGCCTACTTCCTGGGCATCGTCCAGGTCGTCGTCTACACCGGCGCGATCATGATGCTGTTCCTCTTCGTCGTCATGCTCGTCGGTGTCACCGCGGCGGACTCGCTGAAGGAGACCATCAAGGGGCAGCGCTGGCTGGCCCTGCTCTGCGGACTCGGCTTCGGCATCCTGCTGTTCGCCGGTATCGGCAACGCGTCCGTCCAGGACTTCGACGGCTTGTCGAAGGCCAACGCGAACGGCAACGTGGAGGGCCTCGCCGCCCTCATCTTCACGAAGTACGTGTTCGCCTTCGAGATCACCGGCGCCCTGCTCATCACGGCCACCATCGGCGCCATGGTGCTCACCCACCGCGAGCGCACCGAGCGCGCCAGGACCCAGCGCGAGCTGTCCGAGCAGCGGGTGCGCGAGGGCAAGCACATCCCGCCGCTGCCGGCTCCGGGTGTCTACGCCCGGCACAACGCGGTGGACATCGCGGGCCTGCTCCCCGACGGCACTCCGTCCGAGCTGACCGTCAGCAAGACGCTGCGCGACCGCGGGCAGATCCGTGACGTGTCGGCCGACGCGCTGAAGGACCTGAAGGCGCTGGAGCAGCGTGCCGAGGAGCGCCTGGAGCGTACGAAGCCGGAGGAGGCGTCCAAGTGAATCCGGTCAACTACCTCTACCTCTCCGCTCTGTTGTTCACGATCGGCGCCACCGGTGTCCTGATCAGACGGAACGCGATCGTGGTGTTCATGTGCATCGAGCTCATGCTCAACGCCTGCAACCTCGCCTTCGTCGTCTTCTCCCGGATGCACGGCAATCTCGACGGCCAGATCATCGCCTTCTTCACGATGGTCGTCGCCGCCGCGGAGGTCGTGGTCGGGCTCGCGATCATCGTGTCGCTGTTCCGTTCCCGCCACTCGGCCTCGGTCGACGACGCCAGCCTGATGAAGCTGTAAGGGGTCGCTGAATCGTGGAGAACCTGATTGCGCTGCTCATCGCGGCGCCTCTGCTCGGAGCGGCCGTACTGCTGTGCGGCGGACGGCGGCTGGACGCCGTCGGCCAGTGGATCGGCACCGTGCTCGCGGCCGCCTCCTTCGTGGTCGCCGTCGTGCTCTTCGCCGACATGCTGGGGAAGAGTCCGGAGGACCGGACGTTCACCCAGCATCTGTTCAGCTGGATCGCCGTCGGGAACTTCCGGGCGGACGTCGGCTTCCAGCTCGACCAGTTGTCGATGACGTTCGTCCTGCTGATCACCGGCGTCGGCTCGCTGATCCACCTGTACTCGATCGGGTACATGGAGCACGACGAGCGCCGCCGCCGCTTCTTCGGCTATCTGAACCTGTTCCTGGCGGCGATGCTGCTGCTCGTCCTCGCCGACAACTACCTGTTGCTGTACGTCGGCTGGGAAGGCGTCGGTCTCGCCTCGTACCTGCTGATCGGTTTCTGGCAGCACAAGCCCAGCGCGGCCACCGCCGCCAAGAAGGCCTTCCTGGTCAACCGTGTCGGCGACATGGGCCTGTCCATCGCCATCATGCTGATGTTCACGACCTTCGGGACCTTCGCCTTCGGGCCGCTGCTGGGCACCGAGGGACACCCCGGGATCGCCGGGGACGCCACCGAGGGCAAGCTCACGGCCATCGGGCTGATGCTGCTGCTCGCGGCCTGCGGCAAGTCGGCCCAGGTGCCGCTGCAGTCCTGGCTCGGGGACGCGATGGAGGGCCCGACCCCGGTCTCGGCACTCATCCACGCCGCCACCATGGTGACCGCGGGCGTGTATCTGATCGTGCGCTCGGCCGCCATCTTCAACGCGGCACCCGACGCCCAGCTCGTCGTCACCGTCGTGGGCGGGGTCACGCTCCTGTTCGGTGCGATCGTCGGTTGCGCGAAGGACGACATCAAGAAGGCGCTCGCCGGCTCGACCATGTCGCAGATCGGCTACATGGTGCTGGCGGCGGGCCTCGGCCCCATCGGCTACGTCTTCGCGATCATGCACCTGGTGACGCACGGCTTCTTCAAGGCCGGTCTCTTCCTCGGCGCCGGTTCGGTCATGCACGGCATGAACGACGAGGTCGACATGAGGAAGTTCGGCGGCCTCAGGAAGTACATGCCGATCACGTTCGTGACCTTCGGCCTCGGCTATCTCGCGATCATCGGCTTCCCGGGCCTGTCCGGCTTCTTCTCCAAGGACAAGATCATCGAGGCGGCCTTCGCCAAGGGCGGCACCGAGGGCTGGATCCTCGGCAGCGTGACCCTGCTGGGCGCGGCGATCACCGCGTACTACATGACGCGCGTGATGATCATGACCTTCTTCGGCGAGAAGCGCTGGCAGCCCGACGCGGAGGGCCACGAGCCGCACCCGCACGAGTCGCCCAGGTCCATGACGATCCCGATGATCGTGCTGGCCTTCGGCTCGGTGTTCGCGGGTGGCTTCTTCAGCATCGGCGACCGCTTCCTGCACTGGCTGGAGCCGGTCACCGGGCACTCGGAGGGCGACTCGCCCGTGAGCGCCCTCACGGTCACCGCGGCCACCATGGTGCTGCTCGTCGTCGGCGCCGGCATCGCCTACCTCCAGTACGGACGCAGCTCCGTCCCGGTGGTCGCCCCGCGCGGCTCGCTGCTCACCCGCGCCGCCCGGCGCGACCTGTACCAGGACGACTTCAACCACGTCGTGCTGGTACGCGGCGGTGAGCACCTCACCCGCTCCCTGGTGTACGTCGACCACACCCTGGTCGACGGAGTCGTCAACGGGACGGCGGCCTCCGTGGGCGGCCTCTCCGGGCGGCTGCGCAAGCTGCAGAACGGCTATGCGCGCAGTTACGCGGTCTCGATGTTCGGCGGTGCGGCGATCCTCGTCGCCGCGACCCTGCTGATGAGGGCGGTCTGATACCGATGTCCTTTCCCCTGCTGACAGCGACGGCGGTGCTCCCGGCCCTCGGGGCGATCGCCACGGCCGCCGTGCCGGCCGCGCAGCGCGTCGCGGCCAAGTGGCTGGCGCTGCTGGTCTCCCTCGGCACGCTGGCGCTCGCCGCGGTCACCCTGGTGCGTTTCGACCCCGGCGGCGACCGCTACCAGCTCACCGAATCCCACGCCTGGATCCCGGACTTCGGGGTGCGCTACCAACTGGGCGTGGACGGCATCGGAGTGGCGCTCGTCGCGCTCACCGCGCTGTTGATGCCGTTCGTGATCCTGGCGGGCTGGCACGACGCCGACCCGATGGAGACCGGAAGCAGGCGCTGGCGTCCCACCCAGGGCTTCTTCGCCCTGATCCTGGCCGTCGAGGCGATGGTGATCATCTCCTTCGAGGCCACCGACGTCTTCCTCTTCTACATCTTCTTCGAAGCCATGCTGATCCCGATGTACTTCCTCATCGGCGGCTTCGGGGACCGTGCCCACGAGCACGGCGACAAGGCGGCGGCGACACAACGCTCGTACGCCGCGGTGAAGTTCCTCCTCTACAACCTGGTCGGCGGCCTGATCATGCTGGCCGCCGTGATCGGCCTCTACGTGGTCGCCGGAAGCTTCTCGCTCCAGGAGATCGTCCAGGCGCGGGCCGACGGCTCGCTGCACATGGCGACCAGCACCGAGCGGTGGCTCTTCCTCGGCTTCTTCTTCGCGTTCGCGGTGAAGGCGCCCCTGTGGCCGCTGCACACCTGGCTGCCCAACGCCATGGGCGAGGCCACCGCGCCGGTCGCCGTGCTGATCACGGCGGTCGTCGACAAGGTCGGCACCTTCGCGATGCTCCGCTTCTGCCTCCAGCTCTTCCCGGAGGCGAGCAAGTGGGCGACACCCGCGATCCTCGTACTGGCGCTGGTCAGCATCGTCTACGGGGCGCTGGTCGCGGTCGGACAGCGGGACATCAAGCGGCTGGTCGCCTACGCGTCGATCTCGCACTTCGGATTCATCATCCTGGGCATCTTCGCGATGACCACGCAGGGGCAGTCCGGCGCGACGCTCTACATGGTCAACCACGGGATCTCGACCGCCGCCCTGATGCTGGTGGCCGGCTTCCTGATCTCGCGGCGCGGCTCGCGTCTCATCGCCGACTACGGAGGGGTGCAGAAGGTCGCCCCGGTGCTCGCGGGCACCTTCCTGATCGGCGGCCTCGCGACGCTGTCGCTCCCGGGTCTCGCGCCCTTCGTGAGCGAATTCCTGGTCCTGGTGGGCACGTTCACCCGTTACCCGGTGGTCGGCATCATCGCCACCTTCGGCATCGTCCTCGCCGCGCTCTACACCCTCGTCCTCTACCAGCGGACGATGACGGGCCCGGTCAAGGCGTCGGTGGCCGAGATGCCGGACCTCAGGGTGCGCGAGCTCCTGGTCGTCGCCCCGCTGATCGCTCTGCTGATCTTCCTGGGCGTCTACCCGAAGCCGCTCACCGACATCGTCAACCCGGCGGTACAGCAGACCATGTCAGATGTACACAAGACGGACCCCCAGCCCGAGGTGGAGGCGGCCAAGTGAGCGCATCAGCCGTCCACAGCCTGTGGACAACAGCCGCGACCGCGGCCGAGCCGATCTCCAAGATCGATGCACCTAAGATCGAATATGGGCAATTGTCGCCCGTCCTGATCGTCCTCGGTGCGGCGGTCGTCGGGGTTCTGATCGAGGCCTTCGTGCCGCGCAAGTCGCGTTACTACGCGCAGGTGTTCGTCGCCGTCGTCGCGCTGGCCGCGGCCTTCTCCGCGGTCGTCGCGCTCGCGGCGGGCGGATACGGAACCACGAAGGCGCACATCGCGGCGATGGGCGCGGTCGCGGTCGACGGACCGGCCCTGTTCCTCCAGGGCACGATCCTGCTCGCCGGGATCCTCGGCGTCTTCACCTTCGCCGAGCGGCGCCTCGACCCCGAGGCGCACGGGAACCGGGTCGACGCGTTCGCCGCGCAGGCCGCGTCGGTGCCCGGCAGCGACAGCGAGAAAGCCGCTGTGAAGGCCGGGTTCACCACCACCGAGGTGTTCCCGCTGCTGCTCTTCGCGATCGGCGGCATGCTCGTCTTCCCCGCGGCCAACGACCTGCTGACGCTGTTCGTCGCGCTGGAGGTCTTCTCCCTGCCCCTGTACCTCCTGTGCGCCGTGGCCCGCCGCAAGCGGCTCATGTCGCAGGAGGCGGCGGTCAAGTACTTCCTGCTCGGCGCCTTCGCCTCCGCGTTCACGCTCTTCGGCATCGCCCTGCTGTACGGCTACGCCGGCTCGGTGTCGTACGCGACGATCGCGCACGTCGTCGACGGCGCGGTCACGAACGTGGACCCGGCCCTCGCCGGCACCATGGGCAACGACGTGCTGCTGCTCATGGGGATGGCCCTGGTCGTCATGGGCCTGCTCTTCAAGGTCGGCGCGGTGCCCTTCCACATGTGGACGCCCGACGTCTACCAGGGCGCGCCGACCCCGGTCACCGGCTTCATGGCGGCGGCGACGAAGGTGGCGGCGTTCGGCGCGCTGCTGCGCCTGCTGTACGTCGTCCTGCCGGGTATGCGCTGGGACTGGCGGCCGGTCATGTGGGCCGTGGCGATCGTCACCATGCTGGGCGGCGCGATCGTCGCGATCACCCAGACCGACATCAAGCGGCTCCTGGCGTACTCGTCGATCGCGCACGCCGGATTCATCCTCGCGGGTGTCATCGCGACCTCGCCGGACGGTGTCTCGTCGGTCCTCTTCTACCTGGGCGCGTACTCCTTCGTCACGATCGGCGCCTTCGCCGTCGTCACGCTCGTACGGGACGCGGGCGGCGAGGCGACGCACCTGTCCAAGTGGGCCGGTCTCGGACGCAGGTCCCCACTGGTGGCCGCGGTGTTCGCGGTCTTCCTGCTGGCCTTCGCGGGTATCCCGCTCACCTCGGGATTCGCCGGGAAGTTCGCCGTGTTCAAGGCGGCTGCCGAGGGCGGCGCGGGCGCGCTGGTCGTGGTCGGTGTGATCTCGTCGGCGATCGCGGCGTTCTTCTACATCCGCGTGATCGTGCTGATGTTCTTCAGCGAGCCGAAGCCGGAGGGGCCGACGGTCGCCGTGCCGTCGCCGCTGACGACGACGGCGATCGCGGTGGGTGTGGCCGTCACGCTGGTGCTCGGTGTGGCGCCGCAGTACTTCCTGAACCTGGCGAGCCAGGCCGGGGTCTTCGTGCGCTGAGCGGTTCCTCGCGAGGCTCGGGCCCCGCTCCCTTTCGGGGGGAGCGGGGCCCGAGCCGTTCTCAGTGGGCGGTGTGGGCCGTGCCCGCGGAGCCGGTGTGGGCCGTGCCGGACGAACCGGTGTGGGCGGTGCCCGACTTGCCGGTGTGGGGCATGTCGGACTTGCCGGTGTGCGACGGGGCGGCCGGGCACTTCACCCTGGGGTTCCAGCGGTCGAACAGCCCGTTGGGGTTCTGCTTCCACAGCCAGACGTGCAGGTCGTAGTGGACCGGCATACCGGGGTAGTGACCCGGCATCGGACCCTCGAACTTCTGGCCGCCGAACATCGACGGCCGGTCCTTGCTGGTCTTCAGGTTCTGGTCCGAGTCCAGGACGATCCACTCGACCCCGGCGAGCCTGCGCTTTCCGTCCTTGCCGTCCTCGAACAGGAGAGCCGAGGGCTTCGCCGGATCGAGTGAGCCGTAGCGGGACTCGTTGAAGTAGTGGTAGCCCATGCTGCCGTGCCCCGCGGGGTCCGAGGAGCACCGGCGGGGCACGTATCCGTCGGCGAGGGCGACCTTCTCGTCGAGGTACTTCACGCTGGCCAGGTACGCCTTGACCAGATCCCGCAACACTTTCGGGTCGACCGGGCGGTCCGCGGCCGGGGCGGGGCCGGCGGACAGGGCGAGCGACGCGGCGGCGGCTGTCACGAGGGTGATGGCGGTCCGGAGGGGACGCTTGGACATGCGAGGACTCCTAGGGAAACGAGAGAGGCGTACGGACTGCACGGGGCCGTCGGCTGCGGGCCCCCTCCTCCCGCCCGAGCAGCATGGCCCTCGGTCCCGAAGCGCCGCCATGCAAGCGGGGCCAACGGGTTGAACCCCGTCGGGGCGCGCCGTGCGGCGGAGTGAGACGGGACAAGCGCCGATACGTAGGGAAGCCGGTCCCTCGCAGCCTGTGGACAACTCTCGGACTGTCGGCGCGGACCCCTATCGTGGACGCAGTGGTCGAGGCGCGACGTACGGGGGACGAAACGATGGGCGGGACGGGTGTGATGACCGAAGCGGACGCGACGGAGACGCTGGGCGGGAGCGAGGCACTGGCCGCTCTCCACCGGGTCTTCGGGTACGACGCCTTCCGCGGCGAGCAGGAAGCGATCATCGAGCACGTGGTGGCGGGCGGTGACGCCGTCGTCCTGATGCCGACCGGTGGCGGAAAGTCCCTCTGCTATCAGATCCCCTCCCTGGTCAGACCGGGTACGGGCGTCGTGGTCTCCCCGCTCATCGCGCTCATGCAGGACCAGGTGGACGCGCTGCGGGCACTGGGCGTGCGCGCCGGGTTCATGAACTCCACGCAGGACTTCGACGAGCGGCGCGTGGTCGAGGCGGAGTTCCTGGCCGGCGAGCTCGACCTCATCTACCTGGCCCCCGAGCGGCTGCGTCTCGACAGCACGCTGGACCTGCTGTCCCGCGGGAAGATCTCGGTCTTCGCGATCGACGAGGCACACTGTGTGGCCCAGTGGGGCCACGACTTCCGTCCCGACTATCTGGCGCTCTCGCTGCTCGGCGAACGCTGGCCGGACGTCCCGCGCATCGCGCTGACGGCCACCGCCACACGGGCGACGCACAAGGAGATCACCCAGCGCCTGGGCATGCCCGCGGCCCGTCATTTCGAGGCGAGCTTCGACCGCCCCAACATCCAGTACCGGATCGTTCCCAAGGCCGACCCGAAGAAGCAGCTGCTGTCCTTCCTGCGCGAGGAGCACGCGGGCGACGCGGGCATCGTGTACTGCCTCTCGCGCAACTCCGTGGAGAAGACCGCCGAGTTCCTCGCCCGCAACGGCATCGAGGCGGTGCCGTATCACGCGGGCCTGGACTCGGGAACCCGTGCCGCGCACCAGTCCCGCTTCCTCCGGGAGGAGGGCCTCGTGGTGGTCGCCACGATCGCCTTCGGCATGGGCATCGACAAGCCGGACGTCCGCTTCGTCGCCCACCTGGACCTGCCGAAGTCGGTCGAGGGCTACTACCAGGAGACGGGCCGCGCCGGCCGTGACGGACTGTCCTCCACAGCGTGGATGGCGTACGGCCTCCAGGACGTGGTCCAGCTGAACAAGATGATCCAGGGCTCGGAGGGTGACGCGGCCTTCAGACGCCGGGCCACCGCCCATCTGGACTCGATGCTCGCCCTGTGCGAGACGGTCCGGTGCCGGCGCTCCCAGCTCCTGGCCTACTTCGGCCAGGACCCCGACACACCGGACTGCGGCAACTGCGACACCTGTCTGACGCCTCCGGAGACCTGGGACGGCACGGTCGCGGCACAGAAGCTGCTGTCCACGGTGGTGCGCCTCCAGCGCGAGCGGGGCCAGAAGTTCGGCGCGGGCCAGATCGTCGACATCCTGCTGGGGCGCAAGACCGCCAAGGTGATCCAGTTCGACCATGACCAGCTGTCCGTCTTCGGTATCGGCGCGGAGCTGGCGGAGTCCGAATGGCGCGGTGTCGTACGGCAGTTGCTGGCCCAGGGGCTGATCGCGGTCGAGGGTGAGTACGGCACGCTGGTGCTGACCGACGCGAGCGGGACCGTGCTGCGGCGCGAGCGCGACGTGCTGCTGCGCAAGGAGGCGCCGAAGCCGGTCACGTCCCGGTCGTCGGCACCCAAGGGTGAGCGCAAGGCCAAGGCGGCGGTGGCCGAACTGCCCGCGGAGCTCGTTCCCGCGTTCGAGGCACTGCGCGCCTGGCGGGCGGAGCAGGCGCGGGAACAGGGAGTCCCGGCGTACGTCATCTTCCACGACGCCACGTTGCGGGAGATCGCCACGGTGTGGCCCACCTCCGTGAAGGAGCTGGGCGGTATCAGCGGAGTGGGCGAGAAGAAGCTGGCGACCTACGGGGAGGGTGTCATCGGGGTGCTCGCCTCGCTCGCCGACGGCACGCCCGCTGCCCCGGGGGACGGCGGCAGACCCGAGGCGGCGCCGGGTGCGGCGGCCGCGGCACCGGACCCGGACTGGCCCGAGCTGGACCAGGAGCCGGAGCCCGAGGACTGGATGTAGTCGGCCCGACGCAGAGGACCGGGGACAGGGGGGACGCTCTGCCGACCCCGCCACCCCGCCACCCCGTCGGCCCCGCCGGGGTCGCCGGACTCCGCGGGGCACGGTGGCCAGGATCCTGGCCACCGTGACACGGACTCGTTCCCGCCGGGAACCTCCGCGGGAGCCGCGCCCGAGGCGTCTCCGACCTCTGCCGGACCGCTGCCGGACCTCTGCGGGAGCTCTGTCGAGGTATCCCGAAGGCATCCCCGAAAGCTTCTGCCGGGGCCTCCTGATGGGGCCCGCCCCGGAGAGTTGCCCCGGAGAGTCCTACAGGGAGACGGCCGGTGTGATGCGGCCCCTGACCTCGCCGAGGCCCACCCGGGTCCCGCCCGGACCGGGGGCCCAGGCCGTCATGGTGACCTCGTCGCCGTCCTCGAGGAACGTGCGCTTGCCGTCGGGGAGTTCGAGGGCGTCGCGTCCGTTCCAGGTGAGTTCGAGCAGCGAGCCGCGCTCGCCCTCCGACGGGCCGCTGACGGTCCCGGACCCGTAGAGATCACCGGTGCGCAGGGAGGCGCCGTTGACCGTCATGTGGGCCAGTTGCTGGGCGGCCGTCCAGTACATGGTGGAGAAGGGGGGTTCCGAGACGACGTGGCCGTTGACGGCCACGGAGATCCGGAGGTCGTAGCCGCCCGGTTCCTCGGAGGCGTCGTCGAGATAGGGGAGGAGGGGGTGCGTGCGGACGGGCGGGGCCACCAGGGCGTCGTCGAGGGCGTCCAGCGGGGTGATCCACGCCGACACGGACGTGGCGAAGGACTTGCCGAGGAAGGGGCCGAGCGGGACGTACTCCCAGGCCTGGACGTCACGCGCCGACCAGTCGTTGAGCAGGCAGAGGCCGAAGACGTGGTCGCGGTAGTCGCCGAGGGACACCGGACGGCCCTGTTCCGAGGGGGTGCCGACCACGAAGCCGACCTCCGCCTCGATGTCCAGGCGGACCGAGGGGCCGAAGACCGGGGCGGCGTCCGCGGGGGCCTTGCGCTGGCCCGAGGGGCGGACGACATCCGTGCCGGACACCACGACCGTGCCGGAGCGGCCGTGATAGCCGATCGGCAGGTGCTTCCAGTTCGGGGTGAGGGAGTCGGCGGCATCGGGACGGAAGATCTGGCCGACGTTCCGGGCGTGGTTCTCGGAGGCGTAGAAGTCGACGTAGTCCGCGACGGTGAAGGGGAGGTGCAGCGTCACGTCGGTGAGCGGGTGGAAATGGGGAGCGAGGGTCTCCCGGTGGGCCGGGACGGTCACCCAGGCCGTCAGCGCGCGCCGGACATCGGACCAGGCGGTGCGGCCCGCGGCGAGCAGCGGGTCGAGGGTCGGCTGCGCGAGCAGCCCGGCGTAAGGGGAGCCGAGGGAACGGGCCGCCGCGCCCGCGTCGAGCACGTGGTCGCCGAGCCGTACGCCGACGCGTCGCTCGGGGTCGCCGGCCGGGTCGGTCAGGGAGAACACGCCGTACGGCAGGTTGTGCGGGCCGAAGGGGTCACCCTCGGGGACATCGAAGGGGGGCATCGGTTGGTGCCTCGCTTTCGGATTCGTACTCGCCATGTGATCCATGCGTTCCACGCGTTTCATGTGGTCGGGGCACACGTTACGGGGGAGTGTCCCCGCTGCGGCAGGGCCTAAAGGGTTTGCAATGTCCGTATTGGTCCCGCGCGGAGCCGGAGGTCGCTGGGCGGCGGGTGCGCCGAAGCCGGGTGACGGGTGCCGCTTCCCGGTTCCGTGGCCGCGCTTCACGGACCTGCTCCTGGCTGCCCGGGGCTGCCCGCGACTGTCTCGTACGGTTCCGTGGCGCACTTTCCGAGGCGGGAGGGGTTCGTCTCTGCCCGGCCCAACGAGCCTGTCCGCGAACGGACTTGCCGATGTCCGGCCCCGGCGGCCGGCGTGGTGCGGTACGGCGGCCGAGATGGCTTTCGGCGAGTTGGCCTTTGTCCAGGGGGTGTTGGGGAAATGTGGTCGGTCGTGTGCGGGAAAGTCGGTGTGGACGGAAGTGGAGCGTGGGTGATCCGAAGCGGTCGCAACGCGCTTACCACCGTGCGGTGAACGGCGATGCTGACGGGATACCGGACGTCGTCCGGTTCAGGCCGGGCCGATGAGTCGTTCGATCCGTATTCTTCGGATCATGGCCGCTCCGACTGCATATTCACTCATCGCCACTGACCTGGACGGAACGCTGCTGCGCGGCGACGACACACTCTCCGACCGGTCACGGGCCGCGTTGGCGAAGGTGACCCAGGCAGGTGCCCGGCATCTCGTGGTCACGGGCCGACCGGCACCGCGCGTGCGACCGCTTCTCGACGAACTCGGCGGCGAGGGACTGGCGGTGTGCGGGCAGGGGGCGCAGCTGTACGACGCCGGCGCGGACCGCATGCTGTGGTCGGTGACCCTGGACAGGGAACTGGCGGAGACGGCGCTCGGCAAGATCGAGGCGGAGGTCGGGCTGCTGTACGCGGCGGTCGACCAGGACGGCGTGGACGGGCTGACGCTCATCGAGCCGGGCTATGTCATGCCGCATCCGACTCTGCCGGCGGTGCGGGTGCCGCGCCGGGACGACCTCTGGGCGGAGCCGATCAGCAAGGTGTTGCTCCGTCACCCCTCCTTGTCCGACGACGAGTTGGCGTCGGCGGCACGGGGAGTGGTCGGTTCGCTGGCGACGGTCACCATGTCCGGTCCCGGCACCGTCGAACTCCAGCCATGCGGGGTGACCAAGGCGACGGGCCTGGCTCTCGCCGCGGCGCACCTCGGGCTCACCCCGGAAGCGACGCTCGCCTTCGGTGACATGCCCAATGACATCCCGATGTTCGACTGGGCGGCCCGAGGTGTGGCGATGGCCAACGCCCATCCGGAACTGAAGGCGGTGGCCGACGAGATCACCCTGTCGAACGAGGACGACGGGATCGCGGTCGTGCTGGAGCGCCTCTTCGGCTTCTAGCGCCGCGACAGGCGACGTTCGCCCCGTCGCGACGCCCGGCGCACCAGCAAAACGCACACCGGCCGACGCGACCGCGACGCACCCGCCGACGGGCCGGGAAGGCGCCGTCGGCGGGTGCGGAGGAAGACGGGGTGCGGGGTGCGATCAGTAGGCGCCGTTGACGTTGTCCATCGAGCCGTACTTGTCGGCCGCGTAGTTGCAGGCCGCGGTGATGTTGGCGACCGGGTCGTAGATGTTCCACGACGTGCCGGCCACGTGGTACGCCCGGAACGTGGGGTCGATCACCTGGAGGAGGCCCTTGGAGGGGATGCCCGCGGCGGCGTTGGAGTCCCAGTTGTTGATGGCGTTGGGGTTGCCGGAGGACTCGCGCATCACGTTGCGGTGGATGCCGTCGTAGCTGCCCGGGATGCCCGCCTTGGCCATGACGTCCAGGGATTCCTTGATCCAGCCGTCGAGGTTGTCGGCGTACGTCTTGGCGGAGGCCTGGGTGACGGTGGCCGCCTTGGGCTTGGCGACGGCGGTGGTCGCGTTCGCCGTGGTGCGGACGGTCGTCGACTTCAGCGTCTTCGTGCCCACGGTCAGCTTCAGGCCCGGACGGAGGTGGGCGGGGTTGTCACCGATGACCGCGCGGTTCGCCGCGTACAGCTTCTTCCAGCCGCCACTCTTGGGGTACTTCTTCGCCACCGTGGAGAGCGTGTCGCCGGCGACCACCTTGTAGGTGACGAGCTCCACGTTGGGAACCACCGCGGTGTGGGCGGCCTGCGGGGCCTGCGCCGGGGTGGCGGCGCTGGCGCCGGTGGCGCTCACGAGCGGGAGGGCGAGGGCGATGCCGCCCGTTCCGGCGGCGATCATGCCCCGGGTGATGACGTTGGTCTTCATGCGGCGGTGCTTGCCTCGTACGGGCATGACGAATGTCCTCTCCGACGCCTGCGAGGTGAGCTGTCGGGTTCGGGCGGGAGATGCCCGGCCGCGCTGTTGGCACGGCTTCACCCCAAGCCGGTCCGGTGTGCCCGGATCGGCGGCTTACCTGTGGTTCCCCCGCTCCTGCCGTGCGTGGGTCGATGGGTTGCCGGGCGGCGGCAGGATTCGGCGATCCGCCCGGGTTCGACCAGAACGTATGCGAGAGCACATGTCCGAAACAAGACGAGATTTGACCGCGAAGATCGCTTTCTCCTGGTTGATGCACAGGCGAAAAGTCCGATTGCGCCGGAATTGGATCCTCAACTTGCCTTTGGCAAACGGGTTGGGCCGGGAAGGGCGCGCGGCGGGGGTCCGGTTCGCCGGTGACTCAACTCACGAGACCAAAGAGCATCAAGGCGGCATGAGGGGTAATTCGGGCATTGCGCTTGCGATGGAAGCCGTCGCCGAGCTCTTCACGGGGTGCTGAGCGGCCCCTGGTGTGGCGGGAATTGTGGCGCGGGACACATCGGGAACGCGTCCGCCCGGCGGTGGGAGCGCCGCCTGCATGCGAGCCGAAGCCGCCCGGACGCGAGCCGAGGCCGCCCGGACGTAAACCGAAGCTGCCCGGACGTGGTCCGAAGCCGCCCGGACGTGGTCCGGACTCGGGCCGGTGGGCGGTCAAGTGCGCCTCGTGCCACCGGTGTTCGGTACGGGAGCGTCCTGCCGCCGTCCGGCGCGCGGTGATACGCCGGGGCCCGCGCCGTGAGCGCGTCGCGCCGGCCCGGGCCTGGGGTGCGTGTGGATGCGTAGCGGTCCGGGGAGTGAACTCCCGTGCTGGTGCGCCCGGTCAGCCAGCTGTGCGCGGAAGCGCTTCTCCCGGGTCCGGTGGAAGACGACCTCGTCGCCGTCCTCGCGGACGGGTTCGTCGGTCGTGACGAAGTCCTGTGCGCCGCAGGTGGCCGAGGTGGCCGAGGTGTCCGACTCCGTTGCCCGTATGGGGAGTTGCGGGACGCTGCCGATCGGCTCCAGGGTGAAGCCCGCCTCCGAGCCCGGCTGGGGCCGGATCCAGGGTCGGTACGCGGAGGAGACGCCCAGCCGGATCCGATGGCATGCCGGGAACGCGTAGCCGATGGCGTTCAGGTCGAGCACCACGTTCTCCGTGGTGCCCGGCTCCCGGGGAACCGCCCGGCCGGGGCCCCGGCACGCCGAGAGGTTCAGGACGCCCCGGAGCGCGTACGCGACCGGGGTCACCGAGGGTGAGGGCCGGGCCGGGTCGCTTACCCGGTGGCCGGGGATCCGCGCGTGCACCGTCGCCGGAGGGTGCGCGTCCATCACGTACGAGCGCGGAAGGGGGACGGAGAGTGCGTCCGTCTCCTTGTCCCTGAGCCAGTGGTCCCACCGGCGCGGCGTCTCCTGGAGGAAGCCGATGGCCGGTCCCGGCGGCAGGCCCCGGTCCGGGTACTGGCGGGACCAGGAGCCGATGAGACCTCGTACGCGGTCCGGCGGCGGGTTCCGCACCGGACGCGGCACCGTGTCGCGGTGCGGGTCGTGCCGGCCGCCGACCGCGAGGACCGCGGCGCGGACGGCCCCGTACTCCTTGCGGAGGCTGTCGTGGCGCCGGTGCGCGTCCCTGGTCCGGTGCGCCGGCCGGGTGTGCGCGGCGCGGACGATCGCTTCCAGCCGTTTCTCCCGCATGCTCCGCCACATGCCCTCGCCCCCGTGTGCGGGGTCCGGCGGGCGGCGAAGGCGAGCGGTCGGGCCGACCGAGTGTGAGTGGCGACCGGGCATGCGTGTCGACATTGCCGTGGCCGCGTACATCCACGCGGACGGAGGCGTGGCCGTGCCCGGCGTACCAGGGGTGGCGCTGCTGGTCCCGCGGGGCCGTCCAGTCGGTCAGGCGGTACGGGAGGTGCTCCAGGGGTGCTGGTACGGACTCCTCGGTCCGGCGGCCGCCGGACCGAGGAGTCCGGACGGGTGCCGCCCGGGAGAGGGATGAGGGCGTCCTCGTGAGTGGGTCTCGTAAGGGAAGGGCGTACGGATGTGCGTGAGCGTCACCTCGGAGGACGGAATCACGGGTATTTCGCCGCATGTCATCGTAAATCGTTTCACATCATCCGATCATGAACATACAGTCGGTGGTGGGATGGCGCCCGTGAGCCGGGGTACCCGCCGTTGGGGCACGCAGGTGCTTCCCGTGTGCCTTCCGGGTGTACTCGCGCCCACCACCTGGCGGAGCGAAGTGGACCGGGGGACGGTGGGCGCTCGCGGTGATCGAAACGTGACCGGATACGCTGACTTGAGTGATGGCAGCGACACATCGACAAACCGTGTCATCGACCGAATGATCGACCGAGTTCGCCATGTGATCGTCAGCAGACAGGAGAACCTCTCGTGACCGTCGTCGGGCCGTTCGGGCTGAGCGTGCGGGACCAGGCTCTCGAAGCCGATGTCCAGGCCGGATTGGCGGCTGTCGAGGAGGGTTTGCTCGAAGCCACCAAGAGCGAGGTCCCGTTCATCACGGAAGCCGCCCAGCACCTCGTGCGCGCCGGCGGCAAGCGGTTCAGGCCGCTGCTCGTGATGCTCGCCGCGCAGTTCGGCGACCCCTACGCGCCGGGTGTCGTGCCCTCGGCCGTGGTCGTCGAGCTGACCCATCTCGCCACGCTGTACCACGACGACGTGATGGACGAGGCCGAGGTCCGGCGCGGGGTGGCCAGCGCCAACGCCCGCTGGGGCAACTCGCTGGCCGTCCTCACCGGCGACTTCCTCTTCGCCCGCGCCTCCTACATCCTGGCCGACCTCGGACCCGAGGCCGTCCGGATCCAGGCCGAGGCGTTCGAGCGGCTGGTGACCGGGCAGATCCTGGAGACCGCGGGACCGCGCGACGGCCGTGACCCGGTCGACCACTACCTCGACGTGCTCGGCGGCAAGACCGGATCGCTGGTCGCGGTCGCGTGCCGGTTCGGCGCGATGATGTCGGGCGCCGACGAGACGGTCGTGGACGTGCTCACGCAGTACGGCGAGCGGCTGGGCGTCGCCTTCCAGCTCGCGGACGACGTCCTCGACATCGCGTCCGACTCGCACGAGTCAGGCAAGACGCCGGGGACGGACCTGCGCGAGGGCATCGCCACGCTGCCGGTGCTGCGGCTGCGCGAGCGCGCCGAGCGGCTGGGGCTCGCCGAGGACATCGCGCTGTGCGAGCTGCTCGAATCCGACCTGACGGACGACGCGCGGCACGCGGAGGCGCTGGCCCGGCTGCGGGAGCACCCCGCGCTGGAGCAGGCGCGCCGGGACACCGTGCGCTACGCGGAGGAGGCGCGCGCCGCGCTGGCCCCGCTGCGTGAGTGCGACTCGAAGGCCGCGCTGGTCGAGCTGGTGGACGCCGTGGTGCACCGGGCGGGCTGAGACGCCGGTTCGGGTGCCACCGGACATGGCCGGGCCGGGGGACGCAGGCTCGCGTGTCACCGGACACGGGCCGGCTGGGACGCCGGTTCGGGTGTCACCGGACATGGGTCGGCTGGGGGACGCAGGCTCACGTGTCACCGGTCGCGGGCCGGCTGGAACCGGTCCGTACCGTCTGGGCAGGGACCAGCCCCGTACCGGCCAGGCCGGGACCGGTCCGTGCCGGGGCGGCTGTCAGTAGCCTCCGCCGCCTCCCGTGCTCGTCGTGGCCGGTGCCGGCGAGGTCGAGGCGGGTGTGGTGATCTTCGCTCCGTCCGGCGTCACCGCGAACCACGTTCCGTCCACTCCCTGGCCGTAGGCCTCCTTCGGCTCGTCGTCCTTGGCGTACCGGTAGAGGGGCCAGCCGGCGAGGGTGACCTGGGTGCTGCCGTCGGCGCGTTTCACCGTGGAGACCAGGCTCTTGTCGATGCCCTTCGTGGTCACCCCGCCGTTGGCCGTGGCCGCAGGCCAGACCGCGGCGCAGGTGTCGTAGCAGGTGACCTTGGTCGGGTTCGCCGAGTCCGCGTCGAAGCGGTACAGGACGTACCCCTTGTCGTCGGTGACGACCGTGCCCAGTTTCGCGACCTTGGCCGTGGTCAGCGTGGACGTCGCCGATCCCGTGGTGCCGCTCTGTGACGTGCCGCCGCTGCTCTGCGAGGGGCTGGTCCCGCTCTTGCCGCCGCCGCTTCCGCCGCCGCCCCCTCCGCATCCGGCGAGCGTGAGCGCCAGGACTGCGGTGCCCGTGGCCGCGTATCCCGCGACGTACCTGATGGCGATCATGGCGATCCCTCGATCCTGTGGTCCCCGGAGTGCCGGGTGCTCCGATCGCTGCCACCTGTACGTACGGATTCGAGCCGTCCTTTGCTCGAAATGTCGCCACATTTGACGTCTTTTGGGTGATGAGGCGAAGTGCCCGTCGAGGGCGGCCTCCCCGTCGGGAACCCGGCCGGGCGCGACAGGCCGGGTTCTCCCACGTGCTACCCCACGTGCGACCTCATGTACGACCCCATGCACGACCCCCACGAGCGACCCCTACGGGTCGGGGCAGGCACCGCCCTGTCACGTCATACCGCAGGACTACGTGGAGTTGAGCCCGGGGGTTGACGCTTTCATCCCGCGTATTTGGTCAGATGGAGAACACCACTCCTCACCGGTCCGGGTGAGAATGGCGGCTTAGGAGTGGAGCGGAAACGAGGGCAGGGCCGCCGCCGACGACGGAGGTAACGCACACATGGCACCGTACGAATCCGACGACAGCGCGAGGGCCGCGGAGACCGACGACAGGCTCGCCGGGCGACGCAAGGCCGCGCGGTACGTCGTTCCGGTCGCGGTGGTGGGGGTGGCGGCGGCGACGATCGGACTCGTTCCGGCGCTCGCCGACTCCGGAGACCCCGACCTGCCGAAGGTCACCGCACAGCAACTCATCGAGAAGATCGCCGAGTCGGACGTCCAGCAGCTCTCCGGCACGGTCAAGATCAGCACCGATCTGGGGCTGCCCGACCTGGGCGGTCTGGAGAGCGGCCTGCTGTCCGGCGCGGCCGAGGGGCAGAGCGGCTCCTCCGCCGACCCGCAGTCCAAGCTCCTCGAACTGGCTTCTGGCACGCACACGCTGCGCGTCGCGGTCGACGGCCCGGACAGGGGCAAGGTCTCCCTGCTGGACAACGCCGCCGAGTACAGCGTCATCCACAACGGCAAGGACGTGTGGGGGTACGACAGCAAGTCGAACGAGGTCTTCCACTCGACGTCCGCCGAGTCCGGGCACGCAGGCGAGGGCCCCAAGGACAAGGCGCCGCGGGATGTCCCGGCCACTCCGAAGGACTTCGCCGAAGAGGCTCTCAAGGCCGTGGACGACACGACCTCCGTGACCGTCGACGGCACCGCGCACGTCGCGGGCCGCGACGCCTACAAGCTGGTCATCAAGCCCCGGCAGTCCGGCACCACGGTCGGCGCGATCAGCATCGCGGTGGACGCGAAGACGGGGCTGCCGCTGAAGTTCACGCTGACCCCGGCCAGCGGCGGCGCGGCCGTCGTGGACGCGGGCTTCACCCAGGTCGACTTCTCCCGGCCGGCCGCGTCGACGTTCGCCTTCACCCCGCCGAAGGGCGCGAAGGTCACCGAGAGCGACGAGCTGGAGGGCGCGAAGGGCGGCACGTCGAAGGGTGACGAGCCGAAGGACTTGAAGAAGGCGTGGCCGAAGGGGCATGAGGGAACGGCCGACGGCGTCGGCGGCCCGAAGACCATCGGCGAGGGCTGGAACTCGATCGTCGTCCTCGACACCGGTGGCGAGGGCATGCCGTCCGGGGCGTCCGGCTCGACCGGCAACAGTGACGTCGACGGGTTCCTGAACTCCCTCGGCGACCACGTCACCGGCAGGTTCGGCTCGGGCACGGTCTTCTCGACCCGCCTCGTCAACGCGCTGATCACGGACGACGGCAAGGTGTACGCCGGTGCCGTCACCAAGGCCGCGCTGGTGAAGGCGGCCGACGCCGCCCAGTAGGCGCGGCCGGGCGAACCGAACCGAGGGAGTCCATGGAGGAGCTGTCCGCCGACGAGCCCGATCCGGCGAGGGCCGAGGGCGCCGCCGTCCCCGCGGGGCGGACGGGGAGCACCGGTGCCGTGTCCGCGGGTGCCGTGTCCGCCGAGGACGCGGTGATCGCCACCCGCGCGCTGAGCAAGCGGTTCCGCGGCGGACAGCTCGCCGTCGACGGCCTGGACCTCACCGTCCCGGCGGGCAGCGTCTTCGGCTTCCTCGGGCCGAACGGCTCGGGCAAGACCACCACCATCCGGATGCTGATGGGCCTGATCGAGCCGACGTCGGGCACGGCGAGCGTGCTGGGGCGGCCCATGCCCCGGTCGGCGCGCGCCGTGCTCCCGCACGTCGGGGCGCTGATCGAGGGCCCCGCCCTGTACGGCTTCCTCTCCGGTCGGGACAACCTCGTCCGGTACGACGCCGCCGACCCGACCGCCGATCCCCGGACCCGCAGGACACGCGTCGAGACCGCGCTGGACCGGGTCGGGCTGACCGCTGCGGCGGGAAAGAAGGCGAGGGCGTACTCGCTGGGCATGAAGCAGCGGCTCGGACTCGCGGCCGCGCTGCTCCAGCCCCGTCGGCTGCTCGTCCTGGACGAGCCGACCAACGGTCTCGATCCCCAGGGCATGCGTGAGATCCGTTCGCTGGTCAGAGAGCTGGCCTCCGACGGCACGACCGTCTTCCTCTCCTCGCACCTCCTCGACGAGATCGAGCAGGTCTGCACCCACGCGGCCGTGATGGCCCAGGGGCGGCTCATCGTCCAGGGTCCGGTGGCCGACCTCGCGGCCGGAGCCCGGGGCCGGCTGGTGGTGACCACGCCGGACACCGGGGAGGCGGCACGGGTCCTCAAGGAGCAGGGCGTCATGGATCTCGTCGTGACCGAGACGGGAGTGACCGCGGAGCCGCCCGGCAGTGAACTCGCCGAACTGAACGGCGCGTTGGTCATGGCAGGCGTCCGGGTCCGCGGTTTCGGAGTCGAACGGGCTTCGCTGGAGGACGCGTTCGTGGCGCTGACCGGGGAGGGTTTCGATGTCGCGGGCTGAACATCCGCCGAAGCGGGACGCCGAGGCCGCAACCGAGGCCGCAACCGAGGCCACGACCGTGACGGCGACGGGGGCAGGGCCGAGGACGAGGACGGCCACGGCGCCGTCACCCTCACCCTCACCCTCACCCTCACCCTCACCGGCACCGGCACCGGCACCGGCACCGGCACCGGCACCGGCACCGTCGCGGGAGCCGGGGGCCGTCCGCGGGCCGAGCCCGTTGTGGACACTCGGACTCTTCCGCGACGAACTCGTCACCACGTTCCGCCGGTGGCGCACGATCGCGCTGCTCGGCGTGCTCGCGGCCGTGCCGGTCCTCATCGGCATCGCCGTCAGGGTCGAGACGAGCGGCGGCTCGACCGCGGGCGGTGGCGGCGGCGAGGGTCCCGCGTTCATCGCGCAGATCACCAACAACGGACTGTTCCTGGTGTTCACCGGGCTGGCCGCGACCCTCCCGTTCTTCCTGCCGATGGCGATCGGCGTCATCGCGGGCGACGCGATCGCCGGCGAGGCCAACGCCGGAACCCTGCGCTACCTTCTCGTCGCGCCCGCCGGCCGTACGCGGTTGCTGCTCACGAAGTACGCGACGACGATGACGTTCTGCCTGGTGGCGACCCTGGTGGTGGCGGTCTCGGCGTTCGCGGTGGGCGCCCTGCTGTTCCCGCTGGGCGAGCTGACCACGATCTCCGGAACCCGCATCGGTTTCGCCGAGGGGCTCGGCAGAGCGCTGCTCATCGCCCTGGTCGTCGCCGTGTCACTGACCGGTGTCGCCGCGCTCGGCCTGTTCGTCTCCACCCTCACCAACAGTGGCATCGCGGCCATGGCGACGACGGTCGGCCTCCTGATCACCGTCCAGATCCTGGACCAGATTCCCCAGCTGCACGCACTCCAGCCGTACTTCTTCTCCCACTACTGGCTGTCCTTCGCCGACCTCATGCGCGACCCCGTCTACTGGGACGACCTGGTCCGCGACCTCGGCATCCAGGGCCTGTACGTCGCCGTGTTCGGGTCGGCCGCGTGGGCCCGGTTCACGACGAAGGACATCACCGCCTGAGCGGCCGCGTCAGCGCTCGTAGGGGAAACGCGCGAGCGGTGCCTCCTGGGCGAAGAAGGTCTTCGCGCGCGTCAGCGCCTCGGTGTCGTTCAGTACGTCGCCGGGACGGCTGCCGTTGCCGAGCAGGACCCCGCCGAAGCGCATCTTCATGTAGGCCGCCGAGTGGTTCAACGTACCGATCAGCGGGTCGGCGACCTCCGGCTCCTCGTGCGCGAGCGCGGTGACGCCCCAGAGTGTGCGCCCGGCCAGGGTGGCCTTGAAGTCGAGGCCGGGTGTGCGCAGCCAGCCCGACCAGTAGTCCAGGTAGCGCTTGGTCAGTCCGGACACCGAGTACCAGTACAGCGGTGAGGCGATCACGATGTCGGTGGCGGTGAGGGTGGCGTCGAGCAGGAGGGCTTGGGAGCTGGGGGCGGGAGGGCGTACGTGGTCGCCGTCCCGGCGCAGGTCCACGAAGTCGGGGAGCGGGTGCTCGGCCAGGGACAGCCAGCGCTGCTCCACGTCGGCGGGCAGTTGTTCGGCCGCCTTGCGGGCCAGCGACTCGGTGTTGCCGCCGGGGCGGCTGCTGCCGAGCACGAACAGGAACTTGCGGGTCACGGTTCCCCCTGAGATACGTCGGCGTCGATTACACGCGTGAACAATATATGCACGCGCATGAACCTGTCCAGGGCGGGGCCCCTAGCCGACCCCAGGCAGGTGCTTCCGCCGCAACGACTCTCTCTCGCCCCCTCCGCCCCTACCCGTCCCACCCCTGGGGCTCCGCCCCGGACCCCGCTCCTCAAGCGCCGGAGGGGCTGGATTTTCCCGGCCGGGGCTGAATCGTTCTTCGTTCTGGACGGACGCACCCGCAGCCGGGATCCGGCGCGAGGGGACGTGCCGGTACATCGATGCCCGTCGCCACCGACGCCCACCCCTCACCCGACGGCGACGGGCTGATGCACCGGCACGGCCCCGACCCACCCACCGAACCCGCACCGCACCCGCGAACACCCCCGCGAGCGTGTCTCACCGACCCGGGCGTGGAGGTCTCTGTACCCGAGGTACCGGACCCGGTGCCGGGCCGGGTGCGGCTCCGGTCGGGGAAGCGGAACCCCGGCCGGACTGGAGGCGGGCCGCGCTCGCCACGGGGTTCGTGGGCCCACCGGACGGCGTGGACGTCGTCGCGCCCGCCACGGCCGGCCTGCGCCAGCTCTCCGGAACCGACGCGTGCCGCTCCACCGTCCCCTGCGCACGCGCCTCCGCGAGCCGGGCCGTCTGCTGGGCCACAGGAGCGAAACCCGGAGCCGCGTTGCCGCTCTGGGAGGGCACCTGGCGGGCGGCCATGGCACCCAGAGCGGCCTGGGTGTCCCGAGGAAAGACATCGCGGGGCAGCAACTGCGAGGCCGCACCGGTCACCTCGACGCGGTGCTGCCTGCCCCCCGACTCGAAGGTGACGCCGTAACCGAGGTACTGCCGGTCCCGGTCGAACATCAGATCCCCCCGCACCTGCCCGCCCCCGGCCCGGGTCCGCTCGCTCAGCTCTTGGAGAGCCTCCGGCATCGGCGCGGTCCGCCCGAGGCTCGCCACATACGCCTCCGCCTCCACCCGCCCCTCCCGGAACCGCGGCTTCCCGTCGGGCCCGAGGTGCATCCGCACGGCTCCGACCCGGTTGTCGGGGTGGATGTCGATGGTGAGGCGCCCGTCACCGCCGTACTCGCGGACGAACCGCTCGCGCAGCGCGGTGAACTGGACCTGGTTCTCCAGCGCCGGAGGAAGGTTCGGCCCGTAGACGGTGACCCGTGCCTCGGGGTCGGCCTCCAGGATGATCTCGGCGTTGGCCACGCCCGTGCCACCGGCGCCCGCGACCAGCCACGTCTTCGGGGCACCCTCCGCACCCGCGGCACGCGCGTCGAAACGGCCCTCGGCGATCTCGTCCCCGATGAACACCCGTCCGGGCGCGGCGGCCCTCGCCCGCTCCCACCGGGCGGTCGCGTCCAGCGTCCGGAGCGCGGCCCGCGCCCCGCCGTCCGAGCGCAGCCCGTCCAGCACGCCTTCCTCCCGCAGCACCTGGAGTGCCCGCTCCGCGCCGACCTCCCCGGTCAGCCGTGCGTGCGCCGGTGAACCGGCGGGAAGCTGTCCGCGTACGGCGTCGAGGGCCTCCGGCAGATTCACCGCGTCCCGGCGGTCGACGCCCGGCACCATCTCCGGCGGCAGCCCGGTGGCCACGGTCGGCGTGCCCTCGACCTTCACATAGACATCCGGGGAACCGTCGCCGGGCCGGATGTGCGCGTAGAGGTGACCGTCCTGCCCCGGGACCAGCGCCGCGGTCCCGTCGACGACGGGACCGCGCACGGCGAGCTGGTCCTCCCACAGGCGTACGGCGTCGCGCGGCACCCGCGCGGTCGGGTCGGCGAACTGGTGGGCGTCGCCGAGCCCGTCGGCCCGCAGGTCCCTCGTCTGGTCGGGGGACTGGACGATGCCCTGGCCGGGGTCCAGGTGCCAGCGGCCGCGGGCGTCGACGAGCAGGGCCCGGGGGTCGCGTCCGACGAGGCTGGCGCCACCGCCGATGACGACCTGGCGGGTGGGCCACTCGCCGGTCGTGGCGATCTCCGCGCGCAGCTCGGCCAGGGTGGCGGCACCGGCCCGGGTGCGCTGGTCGGCCGCCTGGGCCGCCGCCGCGGCGAGCTCCTCGCGGGGGACGGGGGAGCCGTCGGGCCGGAACCCCGGCAGGGGAGGGGCGTGGGCGGACGCCCCGAGGGGGCGGGCGTGTTCGGCCCGCGACCGGAACTCCCGTAGTCCGGCGGCATCGGCCGCGCTCAACCGCTCGACGGGGACGGCCAGTTCACGCAGGGCGTCGGCCGTCATCGGGGTCAGGTGCGGGTCGATGATGTCACGGCGGACATCGGCGGCCCGGAGCTCGGGCGCGAAGCGGTCGGAGTCGGCCGGGGCCTGCGGCCGTAGTCCGGCGTGGTCGATGAGCGCCGACAACTCACTCCGGGATTCGGCGCGTTGGGTGGCGTCGAGGGTGGCGTCGTTCATGCGGGCGGCCAGGTAGTTGAGTTCGCCGACCCGGCCGAGGTCCTCCTCGGTGAGGCTCGGACGCCGGTCCGCGCTCCCCAGCCCGCCGCGGGCCAGCAGTTCGTCACGGTTCGGCGCGACGCCCGCGACCTCGGGGTCACCGGCGGCGGCACGGGCCGCCCGGTCGCGCACCGCGAGCAGTTCGCCGACCTCGTGGCTCAGCGCCCGGCCCACCTGGCGCGGGTCCATCCGGTCGGAGAGCTGGACGACGTGCTGGTCCGAGGTGGTGTTGACGTGGGTCCGCGCGACCGTGCCGGAGGGGAGCGGAACGGCGTCCAGACGCAGGGTGAGGGCCCTGCCCCGGTCGTCGGTGAGCGCGAAGAAGCGGTCGCCGGCGGCGCCGGACCGCAGCTCGGCCGAGCTCAGCCGCTGCCCGTACAGGCTCCGTACCACCATCGGCAGGGTGCTCTCCGCCTGCGCGATGACGGCCGCCTGCCGCCCGGGATCGGGCGCGGCGCCGGTGCCCGAGACGAAGCGGCTGCCCGCGACGTCGGTCGCGGTGACGACGACGGGCTCCGCGCGCGGCCCCGTACCCGCGCCGGGGAGGCCCGAGCGGACCTCCCCCCAGGCTTCAGGCGGGGCACCCCCTTGAGAATTCCCCTGGACGTGTCCTGGGACATCCCCCCGACGGTCCCCCTGGGTGCCGCCTCGGACATCTCCCCGACGGTCCCCCTGGGCATCGCCTCGGCCATCCCCCCGACGATCCCCCTGGGTGTCGCGCCGGGCGTCCGCCCGGTCGGAACGGCCGGCGTTCCCGCGGTCGAGCGGTTCCTGGTCCACTGGCACTTTCCCCCTTGAACGGCCTCGTGGCACGTAAGATCTCGGCATGCTGACCGCCCGTTCGACGCAGGAAGCACACCTCTACATGGACCTGCACGCGTGCGCGTGCGGGGCGGAGAGCTTCGAGCGCGAGCACCGTCTCGACGAGCGTGACGGTGTGCTGGTCGCGGTGTACGAGGGCGTCTGCCCCCAGTGCGGCCGCGCCCGTTCCTTCGCCTTCCGGCTCACCGATGAACTCCCGCCCGCGCCACCGGCGTTCGGCGGGTCCGAGCCCTCGCGGATCATCGACCCCGGGGAGTTCCTGTGGGTCAGCGACCAGGTCGCCACGGACACGGGACTGAGGCTGCTGCACACCCCGCCCGCCGAGCGCCATCAGCAGCGCGAGGGCTCCGCGTTCGCGCTCGCGGCGGTCGAGGAAGTCCTCAAGTTCCTTCCGCGGGGCGCCGACAGCGTTCCCGGGGAACTGTTCACCTCGGAGCGCGGCCGCGAGGTGTACGACAGGAGCCCGCACCGCTTCGAACGGGCCGCACTCCTGGAGAACGTCGCCCGCAAGCGCCGCATCCTGGAGAGCGTCGACCACGTCGGCCCGCAGCCGGGCGCGTAGCCGCTCGACAGTGCTCCCGGCGCTCCCGGCGCTCCCGGCGCTCCCGGCGTACACCGGGCGCACGGCGATCATGGCGCTCACCGCGCTCGCGGGGGCCGGGGCGCGGCGCGCGGTACGGCGGAAGCGGCCGGAGCCGTGGCGCCCGGCGCACCCGGTGTCCGTCCGGCCGCCGGGGCGGTGCTCCCGCCGCCGGACCGCAGACGTGCCGCGGTGGCGACCCGGATCGTGGCGTCGCCCTGCTGGTGGGCGGGCGAGGCGCCGAGCCCGGACACCGGGGCCGCGCCCGTGGGCCGCCCGGCGGCGAACACGCCCCGCTCCGAGGTGATCAGCGCGGTGGCCAGCCCTCCCTCGACCAGCTTCTCCGCGTTCTCGCGACCGACGGAGAACCCGCGCCCCGAGGTGCTCCGGGCGTACAGGTCCTCGATCATGACCTCGGGGGCCATGCGCCCGCCGTACCGGTCGCGGCCCGCGTCGAATTCCGTGCGGCCGTGCTGCCAGCGGCCGGCGTTCTGGGCGAGGCACTGTTCGACGGGGACCTCGACCGAGAGCAGGACGCGCCGGTCGTAGCCGTCGGCCCGCAGATCGCCGAGGAGCTTCTCGTTCCAGCGCTGGTCGCGAAGGGTCGCGTCGTAGAGGAGGTTGTAGCCCTCGGCGCGGGCCCACTGCTCGAAGACGTCCTGGAGGAACGCCGACTCGCGGTGGGTGAGCGAGGCCGTCTCGGACGGCGCTACCGGCCGCCCGTCGGACAACTCGCGCGCGTGTGGCGGCAGATGGGGTGATCCTCCGTGCTCGAAGATCGCCACCTTGAAGGCGTCCGGGTCCAGGACCACGTAGTCGCCTACGTCGATGCCGTGCGCCCGCTTCAGGGCCCGCCCCAGTTCGTCGTCGCCCCCCTGCCATTCGCCGAGCCCGCGGAGCGCACCGCCCTTCCCGGCGCCGGGCGCCCCGGCGGTGAGCAGGGCGGCATGGCCGTCGCGGGGCAGGCCCGCGCAGCGCGCCGTGAACTCCTCCAGGATCGCGGAGTGCATCCGCTCGCGGTCCGGAGTCCACAGCGCACCGCGCCGGAACTGTCCGAACGTGTCCGTGCCGCCCGGCGCGAGATCGCCGCCCGGTGACATCCGGGTCTGCAACTCCCTGTACAGCGCCCGGTATTCGGGTCTGAGCCCGGCTTCCGGCCTTTCGCCCGTGGTCATGGCCGCCGCTCGGCCCCGTCAGCCGGGCCGCCCGGCCGGCTGTCGATCCTGCGCTGGATCTCCTCCACGTCCTCGCGGGTCACCTGCCCGAGCAGGCACGCCGCGGCGAGCACGGAGAGCGTGTTGTCCTGGTGGGTCGGCTCGGGGTGGCCCTCGTCCAGACCCTCCTCGGCCTCGAAGGGCCAGGCGGCGACGGTCGTGATCATCCGCTCGCGCTCCACGAATCCGGCGGCGTAGAGGCCGAGGTAGGCGCGCAGGGAGGGAGCCGAGCCGGCGGCGGACGTGCCGGGTGCGGGGGTTTCGTTCATGGCGGGGTATTCCTCGTCTACCAGAGACTGGTCTCGTACGGATCCGGGTCGATCTGCCGGGACGCGGCGACGGCATCCTCGTACGACTCGGCCGCGGGCGGCGTCTTCGGGCGGTGGCTTCCACTTTTGCAGCCCGCGAACGGGCCGCCGGGAGAGCGCAGTTCGGACAGTACGGCGCCGAGGTGGTCCCGGTGCCAGACGGCGGGCCCGGACGCGCCCGCCGCCGGGTCGGTGTGCTCCTGCCAGGCCAGCCACAGCCCGTGCAGCCGGGCGACCGCCTCCTGGTGCTCCCACCAGCGGGGGCACCAGGGCTGCTGCGAGGTGACCTCGCGGCCGTAGACGGGAAGGAGCAGGTCGCTCACCCAGACGGCCAGCCGGCTCATCTCCTCGGCGTACTCGGGTCCGTCGAGGAAGAGGATGAACGGCGGGGCTTCGGCGGGCTGTCGCTCGTTCATCGGGTCGTGATCCTCTCGGCCGCGCGGGCGGTGATGGCCCTCACCTCCGCCTGGGCCGCCGTCGCGATGCGGTCGGCGCCCGGTTCGGCGTACCAGGGGCGGAGCCGGACCAGGGCGGGTCTGATGCCGGTGGCCAGGAGCAGGGCGGTGCCCTTGGGCAGCGCGCGGATGCGGTCGGCGGGCAGGATGCGCTCCAGGCGGTACGACGTCGACCGGGACCGTCCGTCCCTGCTCCTGGACCAGCTGACCGTCGACACGTCGTGCTCGCCGACGAGCCGGGAGACCTTCTCCACGAAGTCGGCGTCGTCCAGACCCGCGCCGAGCAGCTTGATGGTCGCGGCCGACCAGAGCGCGTCCATGCCCGCCTCGCCCCAGACCCGTGAGCCCTGCCGGTAACTCTGGAGCAGGGTCACGATGTTGATGCCGCGTGAGCCGAAGTGCGAGTACAGGTCGGGGAGATCGGAGATCCGGCAGACGTTCGCCGCCTCGTCGAGTACGGCCGTCATCGGCGGTTCGAGGCGTCCGCCCATCCGTTCGGCGGCGACGACCCCGGCGCGCAGTACGGAGTCCGCGGCCGCGGCGATGACCCCGGCGGCCGAACCGCCGCCGTCCTTGGAGAGCAGATAGAGCGTGTCGGCGGAGAGCACATGGCGGTCGGGGAGGAACTGCGGCAGTGCGGGATCCGGGGTCACCCACGCGGCGATCGCGGGGTCGAGCAGACAGGCCACGCACTGGCGGCTGGTCTCGTAGATGCCGTCCCGGGTCTCCACCGCGCCCAGCACGGTGCCCTGCAACTGGTCGGCGAGCGCCGTCATCCCGGCGTCGCGCAGCAGGTCGACCGGGGTGCGGTCGGCCGGGTCGGCCAGCCAGGCGAGGACCTCGCCGATCGGCCGTCCGCCGCGGTGAGCCGCGTGGAAGAGGGCGGTGAGGGTGTTCTGGGCGGCCGAGATCCAGAAGTCGCGGCGGGACGCATCGTCGTTGACCGCGCCGACGAAGTGCCCGGCCAGCCTGCGGGCACCCTCGATCGTGGCCGCCTCCGCGAGCATGTCCCACCACAGGCCGCGCGGGGTGTGGGCGATGCCCTGGGGGTCGAACGTCCAGACCCGGCCCACCCGTTCGCGCTCCGCCCGCGTCACGCTGTACACGTCCGCCTTGTTCGACGTCAGCAGCACACTGCCGCGGGCCCGCAGGACGCGCGGGACCGCGATGCCGGTGGACTTGCCCGCGCGGGGCGCCATCAGATCGAGCTCGACGTCCTCGTAACTGGAGCGCAGCTCCGGGCCACGGGGTTCCAGGTCGCCGATCAGGTTCCCGGCGTCGTCCGCGGTGATCTTGCCCAGCTTGGCCAGTCCCGGCCGGAGCTCGCGGGCCCGCCGCGCGGCGCCCTTGGGCAGGAGCCCGGCCAGCTCCTTGCGGCCCGCGAGACCGGAGGGCGCGGTCAGCCGGCGTCGTACGAGCGCGATCAGGACGGTGATCGCCGCCACGACGGCCCCGAAGACCGTGGCCATGCCCGCGGCGAGCGCGGTGGGCGAGGCCGTCGGCCACAGCGGGCCGGGGCCGTCCTTCACCAGGGTCGAGAGGGTGGACAGGGCGAACGGCGGCGGATGCCAGCCCGCGCCGCTCACCGCCGCGCCCAGGGTTCCGCCCAGCCATGCGCCCAGGAACACGGTGCCGATGAGGAACGCGACCCCCGGCACGATCCAGGGGAGGAGGTCCTCCCCGGCTCCGGGTCCTGTCCTGCGTGTGCTGCTCATCTCTGCTCCCCCCGTTGGATGTTTCTCGCCCCCGCCGCCCCTGCCCGTCCCATCCCGGGGGCGGTGCCCCCGGCCCCCGCCGCGCTCCGCGCGGGTCCTCAAACGCCGGACGGGCTGGAATTTCCCCTCCGTTCTCAAGTCCCGGAGGGCTGGGTTTTCCCCTCTGCCTCAAGTCCCGGACGGGTTGGGATTTCCTCTCCGTCCTCAAGTCCCGGACGGGCTGGAATTTCTCCTCCGCCTCAAGTCCCGGACGGGCTGAAACGTGTCCCGGACGGGCCGGAACCCTTGTGCAGGGACGGCTTGCCCGCCTCCGACCAGCGGGTGTTCGTGTTGTGCAGTGCGCGCTCGGTGTCGGTGATCGACACCTTGATCGGGATGCCGGGACGGCCGCCGACCTTGATCAGGAAGCGTCCGCGTCCCGGCGGCTCCTCGTTGCCGCCGGTGCTGGCCCAGCCGGGCGGGGACGACCAGGAGGACACGAGCTCGATCTCGCGTTCGGACATACCGACGATCTGGCCGAGTTCCCGCATCTCCGACCGCGGAAGACCGGCGCAGACGACCATGCCCGCCCGCTCCACGAAGCCCCGTGCCTTCGCGCGGTCGGACTCGCTGCCGAGGGCCTCGGCGTCCTTCAGGGTGTGGGTGATCTTCGCGTCGCCGAGGCCGAGCGAGCGGTTCAGCCGGGTCAGCGCGTCGATCCGTTCCACGATGCCGGAGGCCGCCCGCAGAGGGCGCCACAGTTCGTCGAGGACGGTGAAGAACCAGCGCTGCGGGGCGAGTCCGGCGTCCGCGAGGGCGTGCGCGGCGGCCACCGTGCCGAGTCCGTCCGACCAGGCGGCGAGCATCGCCGCGGCCGTCAGTTGGGTGTCCGCCTCGCCGATCCGGGAGATGTCCACGCAGACCGCGGGCGACGCCGGGTCGATCCGGGTGGACGTCTCGGTGGCGAAGGTGTCGCCGAGCGGGCCGTCGAGCACGCCGAGGAGCGAGCGGTGCAGCGGGTCCACGGCCTCCTGGTAGCGGGCCACGTTCCCGCGGTCCAGCGTCACCGCCCGGACCCGGTCCGGCCCCTCGTCCAGCACTTTCAGCAGATCCGGCAGGAGCGGCGGCCGCCCCGGCTTCGTACGCTCCGCGAGATGGTGCAGACAGGCCGACAGCACCGACTGCTCGTGGTCGTCCATCGGACGCCCGCGCACGATGGTGATCAGCGCCGCGACCATGTTCAGGACCCGGCCGTGCGCCTCCGCGGCCAGGATCCGGCCGCGCTCCCCGCCGATCCGGGCCGCCGCCTCGCCCATCGCGCCCGGGTCGAGGACGTTGATGCCGCCGACCCCGCGTCCGATGGAGATCACCTGGCCGCCCAGCGCCCGTACGGTGTCGGCGTAGTCGGGCTTCAGGTCGCCGAGGACCAGGGGTGTGATGCCCGTGGCGGACATGCCGATCAGCATGCGGTTGACCAGGGTCGACTTGCCGAGGCCCGGCATCCCCAGCATGAAGAGCGACGGGTTGGAGATGTAACGGGCCCGGGTGAACCAGGAGATGGGGTCTCCGCACACCGTCGCCCCGGTATGCAGATGCTGCCCGAGCGGAACCCCGGTCATCGGCGCGCCGGAGCCGGCCGCGAACGGCCACAGCCCGCACGCCTGCACCGTGGTCGCGCGCCACAGCGCGGGCGGGTCGACATGCCCGACCTGGCCACCCGCGGGGCCGTACCAGCCGCGCGGCGGCGCGGTGGCCGGTGCTCCCAGGGCGCCCGGTGTCCCCAGGGTGCCCGGTGTCCCCTGTGCCTGCCGCCTGCTCACAGTGCCTCCCTGATCTGGTACGGAACGAGGGTGTGCTCCCACGGGAGCAGGCCGACCGGCAGCGTGCAGGTGAAGGCCGCGGCCTGCATACGGTCGGCGGGGCGCATCAGGATGCGGGACGAGGCCTGGAGGTTGCGCACGGTGATGCCCGCGTCCTGCAACTGCTCCTCGGCGTCCACGGTGACCGTCACCATCAGCGAGAACTCCACGAGCCCCGCGCCCGCCGCCTCCTCGGCCGCGGTCTGCTCGGCGGCCTGCATCTCCGAACTCGCCCGCGCCTGCACGAGACCGCGCCGCGATCCCGCCATGAAGTGCGCGGTGCGCCGGTCGGACTCGACGATGCGGGCGGAGGTGGCCGGGTCGATGGGCCGGTAGATCAGGGAGACCCGCTTGCGCCGGGTGCCCGGGGCCGGTTCGAGGAGCCCGCGCAGCACACTGGAGCGGACCGTGCCGCGGGGCGCGAGCGTCAGCATCCAGGTGCGCGAGACACCCGAGTCGTGTTTGTACGAGGTGACGGTCTCCACGGTCGCCGCCGGGCCCGCGTCACCCCACTCCACTCCGGTCGTGGCGTGCTCGGCGCGGGCGCTGAGCACATCGGGCGCGATGGCGGGGTCGTACGCCACCCGGACGATCTCGGCGAGCCGGTCGGCCGGCAGCGGGTAGGCGCTGCCGCCGCCCGCCGCGACCAGACCGGACAGCAGTCCGGGCAGCCGCATCGACAGATCGGTGACGATGTCGTCCGTGCTCCGCCTGGGACCGCCGGTCGGGCCGTAGGTCAGGGCGATGTACGTGTGCATCTCGGAGGACGCCGACGGATAGCGCTCGACGACCTCCTCCATCACGGCGCGCGCGGCGGCCGGCGCGTCGGGGGAGATCCGGGGGAGCACCTCGGCCGCGAGCCGGGTCCCGGTGTCCGGGGCGGTCTCCACGACCACCTGGGCGCCGCGCAGGCCGGGCTCGTGCGAGAGCCGTGCGAGCCAGTCGCCCCAAGAGGCCACCCAGATGTCGACCTGGGAGGGGTCGACCAGCGAGCCGCCGTCCGGTTCACAGGCCAGCACCACCGTGTACAGGCCGCGGCCCGGGTGGTGCAGCACGCCGAAGGAACGGTTGTAGGCGTCGCGGCCCTCGTGCATCCGTGTGCGCGCCAGCAGTCCGGGCGGCTGGTAGCGGCCGCCGGGGCGCTTGGACAGCGGCCCCGAGAGGTAGGTGTGCGAGCCGGCCGACCTGCGCCGCGCCCACCCGATCCGGATCGCGAGGACCTGGTAGACGTTGCGGCCGTCGACCGTGCGCAGCGCCAGCGGGGCGAGGAAGAGCCCGACCGGTACGAGGACGACGATCGCGGCGCTCAGCGAGACCAGCGAAGCCAGCAGTGCCACCAGCAGTCCGCCGAAGGCGACGACGGTGCCGAGCAGGCCCAGCGGACCGAGTCCGGGACGGCGGGGCCTGCGCCAGTTCCCGTACGTGGGACGCGTCATGGCGTCGGTGGACATGGGGTTCCTTCTTCCGGCTCGAAGCGCTGGATACGTGACTGGTGACGGGGGGAGTTCCGGGGCGGCGGTGGCCGGTCCTGAGACGTCGGCTCGCGCGCCGCCCCGGCCTTCCGGGGGCTCGGACCGGCCGGCACCGGAGTCGCGGGTCCCGGACTTCCGGAGCCCCGGAACTCCTGAAGCCTCATGGCTCCCGGATCTCCCGGATCTCCCGGACCTCCTGGAACTCCTGGAACTCCTGGAACTCCTGAAGCCTCATGGCTCCGCGGCCCCGTGGCCGCCTACTGGTTGTGGCCCTTCATCCCGTCGTTGTCGTTCAGGGAGTTGGCCACCTCGCTGGCCGCCGCGACACCGGTCTGCACGGCGACCGCCGCGGCCTGTACGGCGAGGGTCGCGCCGCCCGTGGCCGCGCCCGCGGCGGCCGCACCGCCCGCCGCCGCGCCACCGGCCGCACCCGCGCCACCCGCGCCACCGCCCGCCGGAGCTCCGGCGCCCGCGGACGGCGAGCCCTGTGGACCGGGGGCGCCCCCGCCACCGCCGCCGGCACCGCCCGCGGCGATGCTGACGGCGCCGGTGGCGACGTTGTTGACCGCGTTCACGGTGACCGTGCCGCCCGAGGTGCCGCCCAGGGCCGCGGTCGCCGGAACGATCAGTTTCAGCAGGGCCGGCAGGGCGAACACCGCCAGGATCAGCATGCCGAGGCCGGCGATGGTCTGGTTGAGCTTCTCGGTACCGCCGAGGTCCTCGGTATCGTCGGTCATCGACGTGGCCGAGTAGATGATCAGCGCGGCCGCCGGTTTGTACAGCAGCCAGGCCGCGAGCCAGCCGACGTGCTTCTTCCACCAGCCCTCGCCCCACCCGGTCATCGAGGAGGCCGCGGCCAGCGGCAGTGTGCCGACGAGCGTGATCATGACGCCGATGCGGATGTACATCAGGCAGATCTGCACGAAGCACGACAGCATCACCAGCAGGCCGAAGACGAGGATGAGGCCCGGCTGGTCGAGGGACAGCACACCGAGCATCGTCTTCGCCTTGTCGCCGAGAGCGGCCTTGTTGTACACGTCCTGCGCGTACACGTCGGAGGCATGGGTGAGTGCCTGGACCACCGTCACCGCGACCGCGCCGACGAGGATGACCTTCCACATCCCCATGAACGCCTGCTTCATCGGCTGGCCCTTGCGCTCCAGCGCCATGCGGATCGCCGCGATCAGCAGCGAGGCCACGGCCACGTAGCCGACGAGCCAGTCCACCTCCGCGTCGATCTTGGCGATGGGCCCGGAGGCGTCTCCCGCGCTGACGTTCATCCACACGCCGTTGAGCGCCTTGAGCGTTTCCGTGGTCGCGTCGCCGATCGCCTTGGCGAAGGCGACGACGGCACCGTCGGTGAACTGTGAGCCGACCTCGTCGATCACACAGTCGTACATCCGCCAGGAACAAGCCATCTCACGCCTCCCAGGTGACGAAGCCCTTGGTGCCGCTGATCTGCGACATGCCCGAGTAGACGGTCCCGTCGGCGTCGGGCGAGAGTTTCCAGTCGCCGTCCAGCCAGCGCAGCGTCACCGACGCGGTGCCGTAGGAGCCCTTGCCGGGGACCCGCACCACGAACATCACGGTCGACTTCTCCTTGTCGTACGACAGGACGGTGAAGCCGGCGTAACCGCCTCCGTCGGCCTCGCCCGAGGTCGGCCTGTCGCCCGCCGCGGTACGGCTCGCGACGAGCGCGTCGCGGCCCGCGCCGGGAACGACCTGCCGGTCGACGACCTCGCGCCAGCCCGGGAAGCTCAGATGGTCGGTGATGGTGTGGGCGGCCATGACGGAGCCCATCGGTGTGTGGGCGAAGCAGGACCAGACCGGTCCGTCGAACGTGAGCGGGCCCACCGTTCCCGAGACCGGCACCAGACCCGTCCCGTCGGCCTTCCACTTGAAGTCCTTCGGGGCCCGGGTGGGCTTGGCCTGGTCGCTGTCGTCGGTGCGGCAGCCGGCGGGGCGGGTGTCCGCCCGCCCGCCGCGGTCCCGGTCCGCGTCCGCGGAGGGGGCGGGATCGCCGCCGCCCGACGCGTCGGCCGGTGCCCCGTCGCCTCCGCTGAGCATCGTGGCACCGGCGAGCACGAGCAGCACCAGCAGGAACCCGGCCGACAGGACCCAGCTCCGCTGCTGCCAGAACGGCTGCTCCCACTCCCCGCTGCCCCCTTGGGGCCGACCGGAGTTCAGCATGGTTGCGCTCCCTTCGCTCAGGCTCTGACGAGGCGTCGGTCAGGCGAAGACGAAGGTGACGACGGGGCCCGCGGTGGCCACCAGGACACAGCCGCCGAGCACCATGCCGAGGCGGCCCATGTGCTCGGAGCCCTCGCCGCGGCGCATCGAGATCGCCATCATGGCGCCGGTGATGAGCACACCCGCGACGCCCGCCGCGGTGCCGGCCCAGGCGAGGATGCCGAGGACGGTGTCGACCTTGCCGGTCAGCGCGTTCGGCGCGTCGCGGTTCGGGTTGGGGATCTTCCCGTCCGCCAGATAGACGTACTGGTGGGCCTGGGCTGCTATCGCCTTGAACATGGTCTCTCCCCGATGTGGCCGGCTGCCCGCGCACACGTCCTGGACGGGTGCGGAACTGGCCGGGTCTGAGCGGCACTTGCTCGGTACGAGCGGTACGTGCTTGCCGTGAGCGGTACTTGAGGGCGGTGAAGATCCGTGGGACGCCCTGGGTTCCCGGTGCACAGTGAGCTTGGCGACTTCCGTGGGCCGGGGCCAAGCGATGTGGGAATCCAGCACCTGTCGGTGACGTGTCCGTGACAGACGGGAAGAGACCGTCATGAAAGACGAGGTGGGAGGCGTGAGAAAAACTGAGGCACCATCAGATGCGATGGCGCCTCAGGGGATCTCCGCGACGCGCGCGAGCGTCGGACGTCGGACGGCAGACGGCAGGCGGCGGACGGCGGACGGCGTCCGCCGGGGGTGGATGGTGTCCCCGGCAAGGTGGATGACGTCCACCGGGGTGGGGATGGTCTCCGCGGCAAGGTGGATGGCGTCCGCCGGAGGGTGGATGGCCTCCGCCGGACGGCGTCCCCCCGTGCGGCGGGTCGCCTCCGACCCGCGACGGGCGGCTCAGAGCACGAAACCGACGATCGGTCCCGCCGTGGCGCCGATGACACAGGCGCCCAGCACCATCAGGAACTGGTTCAAGTGCTCCTCGAACTCACCGGACTTGACGGCCAGCGCCATCCGGGAGCCCACGAGCATCAGTCCCGCCACACCGGCGGCGGTCACGAGCCAGGCGATGATGCCGAGGACCTTGTCGAGCTCCTCGGTGACGTCCGTGTTCACGGCCAGCTGGGTGGCGGCGAGTGCGTGCAGGGTGGTCATGGAGCGGTCCTTCCCGTCAGCCGGGCCAGGGAGGCCGCCTCGCGGGGCAGCGGTCCGGTGAGGTCTCCGGTGCGCCACGCGGGCATCCACGGCACCCGGTAGACGTCGATGACCGAGTTGATCACCTTGACGCGCTGGGTGAGCTGACGCGGCAGCCGGCCGGGCGCGTCCGCGACCAGGACGATGGCGTCGAGATCGAGTCCCGGCGGCGCGTCGCCCCGGCGGAAGATGTCGAGGGTGTGCGACACGGCGTCCAGGCCCGCCGCGTGCGTACGGCCGACGAGCAGGACCGAGGTCGGATCGCCCCGGTCCGGCCGGGGCCAGTCGCGGCCCGCGTCATGGCCGCCGAAGACGGTGGCGAGCGTGGAGGAACCGGCTCCGCCGTGCGTGGCGACCCAGGAGAACCGCCGTGCGCGTGCGACGAGCCGGTGGTCCTCCTCGTACTGCTGCGGCGGTTGTTCCGGTTCTCCGACCGCCCCGCGTATCCATATCCCGGGCCCGCCCGGCCCGTTCCCGTACGGCACCGCGCCGTCGCTCCCGCGCGGCGGCACTCCCTCGCTCCCGCGCACGGCCACCCCCTCGTTCGCCCGCATCGCCACCCCCTCGATCCCCTGCATGGGTGCTCTCTTTCCTCGTCGGTGCACCGATCCTCCCGGCGCCCGGGCGAGTTGGGTAACGGGGCGTGAGTTCCTGGGACGAGTCTGTGACGCCGTGGTGACGCGGGAATCGGGTGGGAACCGAGAGACTCGACGGCATGTGCACGACCGGAACATGAGGCTGAGGGGGGCCGATGTCCAACGGGGGCGGATCCACCATGACCTGGGTGGTGGGCGGCTGTCTGGCCGCCGTGCTCATGCCGGTGGTCATGATGGTCGCGGTGAGCGGGGCGTCGAGCGAGGAGGACCCGGGGTACGGCGCGGGCGGGGGGCTGAAGGACGGTGCCGTGCCCGCGAGTTACGTTCCCTGGGTGCTCAAGGCGGGTGCCATGTGCGACGTCATCAAGCCGGCGGTCATCGCCGCGCAGATCGAGGCGGAGTCGGGCTGGAACCCCAACGCCCGTTCCCCCGTGGGTGCCGAGGGCCTGTCGCAGTTCATGCCGGGGACCTGGCCGAGCTGGGGCAAGGACGACGACGGCAACGGCCGGGCCTCTCCGTACGATCCCGGTGACGCGATCATGGCCCAGGGCCGCTACGACTGTGCCCTCGCCAAGACGGTCGAGGGGTACAAGAACCGCGGCGAGGCGAGCGGCGAGACCCTCGACCTCGCGCTCGCGGCGTACAACGCGGGTCCCGGCGCGGTGCACCAGTACCACGGCATGCCGCCGTACACCGAGACCCGGAACTACGTCGCCCGCATCAAGTCCCTGATACCCAAGTACGAGTCGGTGGACGATCCGCCGGGCACGATTCCCGCCGGCCAGGAGCTGGCGATGCCGCTCTCCGGCCGCCCGCGCGTGACCTCGCCGTTCGGCATGCGCTTCCACCCGATCAAGCACGTCTACAAGCTGCACACCGGCATCGACTTCGCGGCGCCGCTGGGCACGACGTTCAAGGCGGCCCGGGGCGGCACGGTCACCTTCGCGGGCTGGTCCAACGGTTACGGCAACCGCGTGGTCATCTCGCACGGGACCATCGACGGCGACCGCGTCTCGACGACCTACAACCACATGCGGAACCTCAGCGTGCACGTCGGCCAGCACGTGCAGGTCGGCCAGAAGGTGGGCGAGGTGGGCTCCACCGGTCTCTCGACAGGGCCGCACGCGCACTTCGAGGTCCAGCGGAACGGAACGTACGTGGATCCGGCACCCTGGCTGGGGCTGAAGTGAGGAGGGAGGCGAGTATGAGGACGACACGGACGGGTACAGCGGTCCGTACGGGGGCACGCGGGACGTTCGCCGCGCTGGCGGTCGTGTCCGTGGCCGGGGTCCTGGCGTTGACGGGCTGTGGCCTGCGGGACCATCGTGATGACGTGGGCGTGCCGGGTTCGTCGCCCTCCGTGGTGCCGTCCGTGGCACCGAAGGCGTCCCTCCCGCCGGGCAGGCCGCTGGGCACGGACGCACACGTGCCGAGCCCGTCGGGTGTCGACGGGACGGACGCGACGGCAGTATCGGAGGCGTGGGCGGAGGTGGCGTACGGCTATGACACGAAGTACGACTACGGTCCCCACGACGCCGTGCTGCGTTCCGCGCGCTGGTTCACCGCGTCCAAGGCCGCGGCCGAGCGGTCGTACCACCCCGCGAGCGGGGCGGGCGCCGAGTGGAACACCTGGGCCGGTCACCGGGCCTGGATCACGGTGGACGTGACCGCGGACGACGACGCCGACGGTCCCGCCGACACGTCCGTCCTGGCCTACCGCGCTCTCGTCGTGGAGGGCACGGCCCACGGCCGCGACGGCTGGACGGGCACGGGTCCGCGCGCCAACGTCTACCTCAAGCTCACCCGGGCGGGTGGCGGCCGTCCGTGGCGCGTCGCCGACGTGACGACCGTGGAAGCGGCGGACCCGCCTCCCCCGCCGTCGGCCTCCCCGTCCTCGACGCCGGCCTCGCCCCCGGCCCCGACGATGTCCTCGAACCCGTCCTCGACCACCCCTTCGTGAGGGAACCGATGTCTCGACTCAGCCGCGAACAGAAGCGGGAACTCAAGCGGCAGCGCTCGACGGCCGGTGCCGGGGGGCAGCCGACCGCCGGGATGACGCCGATCGAGGTGCACGTACCGGCGTCCGCGGACGCCGCGGTGGCGTCCGGGGCCGCCGGGGCGCGGGGCTGTGCCACGGTCGGCGGGATGCCGGTCGTGGCCGCGCCCGGCGAGACGGTCCAGGGCGCGATCCTGAACTACCTGCACCGCCTCGCCCTCGCCACCGGCCACCCGGTGCTGGCCAGCATCCACGACGAACGCATCGGCTTCGTCGTACCGCTCCAGGTGCACGTCGACGGTTCCAGCCGCTACACGGCGGAGCCGGTACGTGTGGCACCTCCCGCGCCGCCCGTGCGGTCGCGCGAGCCTCGGCCCGAGGGGCGCCCGCACCTTCCGCCCCAGGAGCACCGCCACACCCCGCCCGAGGGCCACCCGAACCCCCCGACCCGCACCTTCACCGAGCCCCCGCCCCATGAGCGGCGCCCGCGGCCGTCGGTTCGGGACCAGCGCCCGGAGCCACCGGCTCAGCGACGTCCGGAGGCGCCGGCTCCGCCGCTTCCGCCCGTCCCGGTGTCCGCCGAGGCGGTGTCCGCCGAGCCGCCCGTACACGCTCCGGAGGTCCCGGAGGCACCGGCCGTTCCGCGCCGGGACAAGGCGACGTTCCTCCTGCGCGCGGTGCCGGAACCACCTGCGCGCCCGCTCCCGGGACCGGAGACCGGGACACCGTCCGCCCCGGCCACGACGCCCGAGGCGGTGCACGCGCCCGCACCTGAGTACCCGCCCGTGGCGCCGCCCGCGCCCGAGCCGTCGGTGCGCCCGGAACCCGTCGCGGAGCCGCGGCCCGCGCCGGTGCGCAGGCCGGAGCCGGCGGTGACGGCGGAGTTCGTGCCGCAACCCCAGTCCCAGTCCCAGCCGCAGCCCCAGCCCCAGTCCCAGCCGCAGTCCGTGCGGCCGGCATCCCCGGAATCCGTGCCCGCCACTGCGCCCGCGCCGATGCCCGGGTTCGCGTCCGTGCCCGCCCCCGCCCCCGCGGCGAGGGTCGAGCCGGTCGTCACCGCGGATCCCGGAAGGGACGCCGGTGCGGGGGCCGGCCCGGCGAACGGTGGTGCCGCCGATCCTGCCGCGGGCCCCGATCAGGTGCCCGCGGCCGACCCCGCCGTGCCCGGTACTCCCACGCCGTCCACCTTCGTCCTGCGGGCGGTACCGGAACCGAAGCCGCTGCCCGGGGCCGCGTCGACGCGTGTCCTGCGGGCGGTGCCGGAGTCGGCGGCCACCGCGGCGCCCGCTCCGACGGGGGAGTTCGGCCCGGCTCCGGTGACCGGACCGGCCCCGGAACCGGAGCGCGCCCCCGAGCCGAAGGCGGCCGTTCCGGAGCGGAAGCCCGCTTCCGCGATGGAGGCCCTGTCGCTGCTCGGCCCGGAGCCGGAACCGGATCCGAAGCCGACCCCCGCCCGCGGCTTCGACGCCGTGGCGGAGGCGGTGCTCGCGCCGAGTCCGCAGGAGCCGGCCGCGGAACGGGACGCCGCGTCGGCGTTCCTCGCCGAGCCCGTCGCCCGGATCAACGAGGCCGTGAAGATGGGCCGCATCGAGGCCGCCGCGGGCATGGCGGAGCGTGCCGTCGCGGAGGCGGCGCAGTCGCTGGGCCAAGAGCACCCCGAGGTGCTGAAGCTGCGCGAACTGACCTCGTACATCGCCTACTTGGCCGGTGACGCGCTCAGGTCGTTCCATCTCTCGCTGGATCTCGCGAGGGTTCGCCGACGTCACCGGGACTCCGGGGCCGCCTACGGCAACGTCCAGAGCGCGGCCGCCGCGTGGCGCGCCGTCCGCGATCCCCTCCAGGGCCTGCACCTCGGGCGGGACCTGATCGGACTGTGGACCGAGCTCGCGGCCGACGACGGCCCCGCCGCCGACGACCTCGAACAGCTCGAATCGGCCCGCACCCGCATGATCCGCCTCGCGGAACGAGCCCGTCTCGCCGCGGACAACCCGTACGCCAGGGCGCCCCGCGCCCACGGCGAGTGAGGAGCTGAGCGGCCGGGGCGGAGCCGTCGCCCCGGTCTCAGTGGACGCAGAACTCGTTGCCCTCGGGGTCCGTCATCACGACCCACTCGCCCGCGGGTTCCTTCACCTCGCGCAGGACGTCGGCGCCCAGCGACGTCAGACGCTCGACCTCGGCGGCGCGGTGCCCGTCGCCGGGATGCAGGTCGAGGTGGAGCCGGTTCTTGTGCGTCTTGGGTTCGGGGACCCGCTGGAACAGCAGGCGCCGCCCGAGGCCGGTACCGCGTTCCTCGTCGTACGGGTCATCGGGATGCCGTACGGCGATCAGGTCCCGGAAGGCCCGGCGGCCGTGGAAGTCGACGGTCGCCTCGGCCGGCAGGGCGCCGAGGCTCAGCAGCCGCTCGATGAAGGCGCTGTTGTCCTCGACCGTGTACCCGAGCGCGGCGGACCAGAAGTCGGCCTGCGCGTGCGGATCCGCGGAGTCGATGACGAGTTTCCAGTGGACGGGTGCGGGCGCGGGCACGGGAGTCGGCGTCATGGAGCCACTCATAGTGGGTGTCCGGCGGGCGGGCAAGGTCACGCGCCGGGCCCGCCCTCATGTCGTACGGGAGGAGGGGCCGCCGGTTCGCCCGGGGCCCGGGCCCGGGCGCGGCCGTGACCACGGGCGGCCGCGGCCGCCCGTTCGTCACCGGGTGCCGCGTGTACCGGCCTGACCGGCGGATCCGACGATGTCGGCGGCGATTCCCGCGCCCTCGGGCGCCGTACCCGCGGCGACGGCGGCGACCTCCGCGATCTCGGCGACGGTCCCCGCGGCAACCGCCCCGGTGCCGGCGGCGGTACCCGTGGCGGCCGTCGCCGCCGAGTCCGCGCGGGCCGCTTCCCGCAGGGCACGCGCACCCCGCCGCGCGGCGCGCAGCGCGTCGAACGTCAGGAGCGACAGCGCGAGCCACACCAGCGCGAACCCGGCCCACCGCTCGGCCGGCATGGCCTCGTGGAAGTAGAAGATGCCGAGGAGGAACTGGAACACGGGCGCCATGTACTGGAGCAGGCCCAGGGTGGACAGCGGCACGCGGATCGCGGCGGCACCGAAGCAGATCAGGGGGATCGCGGTGACCACACCGGTCGCCGCGAGCAGCGCGGCGTGCCCCGGCCCCTGCGCGGTGAACGTGGCGTCGCCCCGCGAGCCCAGCCACAGCAGATACGCCAGCGCCGGCAGGAACTGGATCGTGCTCTCGGCGGCGAGCGATTCGAGGCCGCCGAGGTTGACCTTCTTCTTCACCAGGCCGTAGGTGGCGAAGGAGAAGGCGAGGCAGAGGGAGATCCACGGCGGGCGGCCGTAGCCGATCGTCAGGACGAGGACGGCCGCGGCGCCGACGCCCACGGCGGCCCATTGCACCGGCCGCAGCCGCTCCTTGAGAAGCAGCACGCCCATCGCGATGGTGACCAGGGGGTTGATGAAGTAGCCCAGCGAGGCCTCGACCACGTGCCCGGAGTTGACCGCCCAGATGTAGACGCCCCAGTTGACGGTGATGACCGCCGCCGCGACCGTGATCAGCGCCAGCTTGCGCGGCTGCCGCAGCAGCTCGCCCGCCCAGGCCCAGCGCCGTGTCGCCAGCAGCAGGACACCGACCACCGCCAGCGACCACACCATCCGGTGGGCGAGGATCTCGATCGCTCCGGAGGGCTTCAGCAGCGGCCAGAAGAGGGGGACGAGCCCCCACATCCCGTACGCCGCGAAGCCGTTCAGCAGACCTATGCGCTGCTCGCCCCTCGACTTCCCGGCCACCGGCGTCTCCTTCTCCCACGGTCTCGGACGACTGTCGCGTCCCGCGCTCCGGAGCTCCCGTGCGGTCGGGGAACTTCCGTGCAGCATGAAAGAAGGTAGCGCCGCACGCCCCCGCCTGTCATGCCCGTATCGCCATACGGTCATGACAGGCGGGGTGTGCGGGACGGGCGCCCGGCGCCCGCCGGGACCTCGGCCCTTCAGCGCCGCCGGGACCTCAGGCCTTCGGTGTCGCCAGGACCTCAGGCTTTCGGCGTCGCCGGGACCTCAAGCCTTCAGCGCCGCCGCGACGGACTCGCTGATCGGCGTGGTCGGGCGGCCCGTGAGCCGGGACAGGTCGCCGGTGGTGGCGGCCAGCTCGCCCTTCTCGATGGAGACGTCGACGCCCGCGAGGATCCCGGCGAGGACCTCGGGCAGCCCGGCGCCGGTCAGGATCGAGGCGAAGGCCTCGGGGGAGACGGAGTTGTAGACGATCTCCTTGCCGGTCTGCCGGCTCAGCTCGGCGGCGTACTCGGCGAAGCCCCACGCCTCGTCGCCGCTCAGCTCGTACGTCTTGTTCTCGTGCCCCTCGCCGGTCAGCACCGCGACCGCGGCGGCGGCGTAGTCGGCGCGCGCCGCGGAGGCGATCCGGCCCTCGCCGGCGGCCTGGACGACGGCGTCGTGCGCGAGCACCGGGGCGAGGTTCTCGGTGTAGTTCTCGTGGTACCAGCCGTTGCGCAGCAGCGTGTAGGGCAGCCCGGAGGCGAGCAGGGCGTCCTCGGTGGCGCGGTGGTCGTCGGCCAGCGCGGCCGTCAGGCTCCCGGGGGCGCTGGTGTAGGCGAGGAGGGAGACGCCCGCCGCCCCGGCCGCGTCGATGACGACCCGGTGCTGCCCGACGCGGCCCTTGTCGAACTCGTTGCCCGAGATCAGCAGCACCTTGTCACCGCTCGCGAACAGGCCGTCGAAGGTCTTGGGCGTGTTGTAGTCGGCGACCGCGAGCCGTACGCCGCGGGCCGCGAGGTCGGCGGCCTTGGACTCGTCCCGTACGACGGCGGTGATCTCCTCGGCGGGGACCTTCTCCAGCAGCTGCTCGACCACGTGACGGCCGAGGTGTCCGGTGGCTCCGGTGACGACGATGCTCATGGCGTACATCTCCTTGTGGGGTGCGGATGTCACTCACCCTAGGAGCTGCACTAACTGATGGAAAGTACCCACCTTGAAGTAAGGTACGTACTTCGATGTAATGTACCCACCTTGAAGTAAGGTTTTGGCATGGCCGTAAGCAGCGTCAAGGCAGCGGACGGGTACGACGCCGGCGAGGCGATGTGCCCCTACCGCCTCGTCCTGGAACACGTCACCAGCCGTTGGGGCGTCCTCGTCCTGATCGAGCTCCTGGAGCGTTCGTACCGCTTCAGCGAGCTGCGCCGGGCGATCGGCAGGGTCGGGAAAGGTGTCAGCGAGAAGATGCTCACCCAGACCCTGCAGACCCTGGAGCGCGACGGGCTCGTCCACCGCGACGCCAAGCCGGTCATCCCGCCGCGCGTCGACTACTCCCTGACCGACCTGGGCCGCGAGGCCGCCGAGCAGGTGCGGTCGCTGGCGCTGTGGACCAACGAGCGCATGGCCGACGTCGAGCGGGCCCGCAGCGCGTACGACGAGGCCCGGGGACTAGGGCCCCGGGCCTCCTGAGAACCGCCTGCGGACGGGTTCAGCCGACGACCGTCCAGGTGTCGCCGCCGGCGAGGAGCGCCGCGAGGTCGCCCTTGCCGTTCTGTTCGATGGCGGCGTCGAGCTGGTCGGCCATCTGCGTGTCGTAGACCGGCCGGTCGACCGAGCGGAACACCCCGATGGGCGTGTGGTGCAGGGTGTCGGGGTCGGCGAGCCGGGACAGCGCGAACGCGGTGGTCGGCGACGCGGTGTGCGCGTCGTGGACCAGGACGTCGGCCTCGTTCTGCGGGGTCACGGTGACGACCTGGAGATCGCCGGTGTGCCGGTCGCGGACCACACCGCGCGAGCCGTCGGCGCCGAAGCGGATGGGCTGTCCGTGCTCCAGGCGGATGACGGCTTCCTCGGCCTGCTGTCTGTCCTTGAGGACCTCGAACGCGCCGTCGTTGAAGATGTTGCAGTTCTGGTAGATCTCCACCAGGGCCGTGCCGGGGTGGGCGGCGGCCTGGCGCAGCACGTCGGTGAGGTGCTTGCGGTCGGAGTCCACGGTCCGGGCCACGAAGGACGCCTCGGCGCCGATCGCCAGCGACACCGGGTTGAAGGGGGCGTCCAGGGAACCCATCGGCGTCGACTTGGTGATCTTGCCGACCTCGGAGGTCGGGGAGTACTGGCCCTTGGTGAGGCCGTAGATCCGGTTGTTGAAGAGCAGGATCTTCAGGTTCACGTTGCGGCGCAGGGCGTGGATCAGGTGGTTGCCGCCGATGGACAGGGCGTCGCCGTCGCCGGTGACGACCCAGACGGACAGGTCGCGGCGCGAGGAGGCGAGCCCGGTCGCGATGGCCGGGGCGCGGCCGTGGATGGAGTGCATCCCGTAGGTGTTCATGTAGTACGGGAAGCGGGACGAGCAGCCGATGCCCGAGACGAAGACGATGTTCTCCTTCGCCAGGCCGAGTTCGGGCATGAAGCCCTGGACGGCGGCGAGGATCGCGTAGTCACCGCAGCCGGGGCACCAGCGCACTTCCTGATCGGACTTGAAGTCCTTCATGGACTGCCTGGCCTCGGCCTTGGGGACCAGGGAAAGCGCCTCGATCGTGCCCGGGCCTTCCGTTGACGTGTCAGCCATCGATGGCCTCCTTGAGAGCTGTGGCGAGCTGCTCAGCCTTGAAGGGCATGCCGTTGACCTGGTTGTACGAGTGCGCGTCCACCAGGTACTTCGCCCGCACGAGGGTGGCGAGCTGACCGAGGTTCATCTCGGGGATCACCACCTTGTCGTAACGCCCGAGCACCGCGCCCAGATTCCGCGGGAAGGGGTTGAGGTGGCGCAGATGCGCCTGCGCGATGTGCTCCCCGGCGGTGCGCAGCCGGCGGACCGCGGCGGTGATCGGCCCGTACGTCGAACCCCAGCCCAGGACAAGGGTGTTGGCCGCCGTGTCGGTGCCCGCGGTGGGGTCGTCGACCTCGAGGTCCGGGACGTCGATGCCGTCGATCTTGGCCTGCCGGGTGCGGACCATGAAGTCGTGGTTGGCGGGGTCGTACGAGATGTTGCCGCTGCCGTCCTGCTTCTCGATACCGCCGATGCGGTGCTCCAGGCCGGGTGTTCCGGGGACGGCCCAGGGGCGGGCGAGGGTCCCGGGGTCGCGCTTGTACGGCCAGAAGACCTCGGTGCCGTCGTCCAGCGTGTGATTGGGCCCCTGGGCGAACTGCACGCGCAGGTCGGGTAGTTCGTCGGTGTCCGGGACGCGCCACGGCTCGGAGCCGTTGGCGAGGTAGCCGTCCGACAGCAGCAGGACGGGCGTCCGGTACGTCAGCGCGATCCGGGCCGCCTCCATCGCCGCGTCGAAGCAGTCGGCGGGGGTCCGCGGTGCGACGATCGGCACCGGTGCCTCGCCGTTGCGCCCGTACATGGCCTGGAGCAGGTCGGCCTGCTCGGTCTTGGTGGGCAGGCCGGTCGAGGGCCCGCCGCGCTGGATGTCGATGACGAGCAGGGGCAGTTCGAGGGAGACGGCGAGCCCGATCGTCTCCGACTTCAGCGCCACGCCGGGACCGGACGTCGTCGTCACCGCGAGCGAGCCGCCGAACGCCGCGCCCAGCGCCGCGCCGATGCCCGCGATCTCGTCCTCGGCCTGGAAGGTGCGCACTCCGAAGTTCTTGTGCTTACTCAGCTCATGCAGGATGTCCGAGGCCGGGGTGATGGGGTAGGAGCCCAGGTAGAGCGGCAGATCGGCCTGCCGGGAGGCGGCGATCAGGCCGTACGACAGGGCGAGGTTCCCGGAGATGTTCCGGTAGGTGCCGGTCGGGAAGGTCTTCGACGCCGGCGCGACCTCGTAGGAGACGGCGAAGTCCTCGGTCGTCTCGCCGAAGTTCCAGCCGGCCCGGAACGCGGCGAGGTTGGCGGCCGCGATGTCGGGCTTCTTGGCGAACTTGGTCCGCAGGAACTTCTCGGTGCCTTCGGTGGGCCGGTGGTACATCCACGACAACAGGCCCAGCGCGAACATGTTCTTGGAGCGCTCGGCCTCCTTGCGGGTGAGCTCGAACTCCTTCAGCGCCTCGACGGTCATCGTCGTGAGCGGGACGGGATGGACGTTGTAGCCGTCCAGCGAGCCGTCCTCCAGCGGGCTGGCCGCGTAGCCGACCTTCTGCATCGCCCGTTTGGTGAACTCGTCCGTGTTGACGATGATCTCGGCGCCGCGCGGCACGTCGGCGATGTTCGCCTTCAGGGCGGCCGGGTTCATGGCCACGAGGACGTTGGGCGCGTCGCCCGGCGTGAGGATGTCGTGGTCGGCGAAATGCAGTTGGAAAGACGAAACGCCCGGCAGTGTGCCTGCGGGCGCGCGGATCTCGGCAGGGAAGTTCGGCAGGGTCGAGAGGTCGTTGCCGAAGGAGGCAGTTTCCGATGTGAAGCGGTCGCCGGTGAGCTGCATACCGTCACCGGAGTCCCCCGCGAACCGGATGATGACCCGGTCGAGCCGACGGACGTCCTTCGCCCCCGGCGGTTTGCGCTGTTCTCCTACGACGGCTTCGTCGGCCTGTTCCGTTGGGCTGCTGACCTTGCTCGTCACTGAACTGGACCTCCTTTGAGGCGGCTGTCCGGGAGTGGCCTTCCCGCAGACCCTTCCTTTTCCAACCCTACGTCGGTAAGGGTCGCCTTCCTTGGGCCATTCACATGGTGGACGTCGCTTTGAGACGTCCTGACATCCTGACGTGTCACGATTTTTCCCGCCCCCGGTCCCTTCCTCGTACGACGTTCCCCGCTCACCCTTTGGTTCTGCTCGACAACTGACAGACTGTCAGTCCGTCACGAGTTCAGGTACGTGAGGACGGCCAGAACACGCCGATGATCCCCGTCACTTTGTGACAAGCCGAGTTTCTGGAAGATGTTGCTGACGTGCTTCTCGACGGCGCCGTCGCTGACCACGAGCTGACGGGCGACGGCGGAGTTCGTCCGGCCCTCGGCCATGAGTCCCAGAACCTCGCGCTCCCTCGGTGTCAGCCCGGCCAGCACGTCCTGCTTGCGGCTGCGGCCCAGCAGCTGCGCCACCACCTCCGGGTCGAGCGCGGTACCCCCCTGGGCCACCCGCACCACCGCGTCCACGAACTCGCGCACCTCGGCCACCCGGTCCTTGAGCAGGTAGCCCACGCCACGGCTCGAACCGGCCAGCAGTTCGGTGGCGTACCGCTCCTCCACGTACTGTGACAGCACGAGCACACCGAGTCCCGGGTGCGCCTTGCGCAGCTGCACGGCCGCCCGCACGCCTTCGTCGGTGTGCGTCGGTGGCATCCGTACGTCCGCGACGACGACGTCCGGCAGCGCGTCCTGCGCCGCGAGGTCGGTGATGGTCTTGATCAGCGCGTCGCCGTCCCCGACCCCTGCCACGACATCATGCCCACGGTCGGTCAGCAACCGGGTCAGGCCCTCCCTGAGCAGCACTGAATCCTCGGCGATGACGACTCGCACCCTGTCCTCCACGATTCCTCGGCCCCCCAGAGCCCGCCCCCGGCCGCCCCCGGCTCCACCGGGTTCGTGCCCGCTCGTACGACAGACCCCAGCATTCCAGCATTCGGACCCGGATGCGCCCGGGCGACGTGAAGAGGGGGTCCGGTGGCGGTGGGGCACGGCTACCCCGGTGGGGTACACGGTCCCCGGCTCACATCCCTGCCCGGCGGGCTGCGCGGGCCTGGTGCTCACGCCCCTGTCTCCGGCGGGCTGCGCGGGCCTGGTGCTCACGCCCCCACCCCCGTGGGGTACGCAGGTTCGGTGCTCACGCCCCACCCCAGTGGGGTACGCGGGCCGGCTGCCCGGTGAGCGCACCGGCCGCTCCCGGCTCCTGCTCCGACGCAGCAGGGAACCCCGGTGGTGTGCACCGGGGTCCCCGCGTGCGTGCGGCCGGGAGTCTCAGCCCCGCCAGGGCAGCTCCGCCGTGATCAGGGTGGGCCCGGCCGGCGGCGAGTCCACCACCAGGATCCCGTCCACCGCGTCGAGCCGTTCCGTGAGGCCGGCCAGGCCCGACCCCCCGGTGACGGCGGCCCCGCCGACCCCGTTGTCGCCGACCTGGATCATCAGCCGGTTCTCCACCCGCCACACATCCACGGTCGCCCGCGTCGCACGGGAGTGCTTGCTGATGTTCTGGAGCAGTTCGGAGACGGTGAAGTAGGCGATCCCCTCGATCGCGGGCGCCGGCCGCGCGGCCAGATCCACTTCCACCCGCACCGGCACCGTGCACCGCGAGGCGACCGAGGACAGCGCGGCGTCGAGCCCGCGGTCGGTCAGCACCGCCGGATGGATACCGCGCGCGAGATCCCGCAGCTCCTGCAACGCCGTCTTGACCTCGCCGTGCGCCTCGTCCACCATCCGCGCCGCCGCCTCGGGGTCCTCGGCCAGCTTCTCCTTGGCGAGCCCCAGGTCCATCGCCAGGGCGACGAGCCGGGCCTGCGCCCCGTCGTGCAGATCGCGCTCGATACGGCGCAGGTCGGCGGCGGCCGTGTCGACCACGACCCCGCGGTCGGACTCCAGCTCCACCACGCGCGTGGCCAGCCGCGAGGGGCCGAGCAGCCCGCGCACCATCAGCCCGTCCACGGTCGTCAGCGCCCGCACGATCCACGGCGTCGCCATCGTGAAGAGCAGCCCCACCAGCGCGGTCACCGTGATCTCGAACGGGTTGTCCAGATAGACCGAGTGCGTGTTGTCGCCGTACAGCTGGAGTCCGTCCTGGCCGCCGTACATCGGGAAGACCCAGAACCACAGCGGATACGTCAGCAGCGCCCACCCGTACACCCAGAAGTTCACCGCGACGACGAAGGAGAACACCGACCACGGGAACTGGACCACCGCGTACAGCAGGTGCCGCCACGACGTGCCGCTCTTGAGCACGGCGCCCATCCACGCCATCGCCCCCTGCTTCTTCGTCCGCAGCGGCTCGGGCTCGGCCACCTCGACACCGAGCAGCCCGCGCGCCCGCGCCCGCTCCAGCGAGCCGAGGCCGCGGCAGCCGGCCAGCGCGGCCGCGAGCACCGGAACGCCCAGGAAGGTGACCAGCAGGCCCGCGCCGAGCGAGACCATCGTGACGGCGAACGTGAACATGAGGATCCCGAGCGGCAGGCCCAGCAGCACGTAGCCGAACTCGCGCAGGCTGCGGGCCTCGAACGGCGCCCGCAGCGGGGCCGGGAGACGGTGCCGCCGCCCGGCGCCGCCCGTCCCGTCGAATCCGGACCCGCCGCGGTGCCCGTATCCGTGTCCGTACTCCGTGGCCATCGGTTCGTCCGTTCTCTCGTCTCGTCCTGTGCCTCGTCGCGTTCCGCGCGCGCCTCGGTCCGCGCGTCGGCCGCTCCCTCTCCTCCAAGCGTGCCGCCTGGCAGGTCCGCGGGACATGCGGCGGATCGGCGTCTTGAACGGGGGGTTTTCCCTACCTCGGTACCCCGGCGGACCGGCGAGGACCACCGGCCGACGTCCTCAGGGTCCGCCGGCCGGAGGTCTCCACCGAGTCGGCCGTGGGCTACGGCGCGGGCTCGTTCCGGCGGTTCCGCCACGGCAGTTCGGCCGTGATGACCGTCGGGCCGCCCACCGGGGAGTCGACGACGAACAGTCCGTCCACCGCGCCGAGCCGGTCCGCGAGCCCCGCCATGCCCGTACCGCCGTCGACGCCGGCCCCGCCGCGGCCGTCGTCCCGGACCTGGATGAGCAGACGGTCGTCCGACCGCCAGAGGTCGACCGACGCGGACCTCGCCCCGCTGTGCTTGCTGACGTTCTGGAGCAGTTCCGAGACGGTGAAGTACGCGATGCCCTCGATGGCGGCGGCCGGCCGCGTCTCCAGCTCGGTGCTCACCTTCACGGGCACGGTGCACCGCGAGGCGATCGAGGACAGGGCGGCGTCCAGACCCCGGTCGGTCAGGACCGCCGGGTGGATGCCGCGGGCCAGATCACGCAGTTCCTGAAGGGCGAGCTTCACCTCGCCGTGCGCCTCGTCCACCATCGACGCCGCCGCGTCGGGGTCCTCCAGGAGCTTCTCCTTCGCCAGGCCGAGCCCCATCGCGAGGTTGACGAGCCGGGCCTGCGCCCCGTCGTGCAGATCGCGCTCGATACGGCGCAGGTCGGCCGCGGCCGTGTCGACCACCACCCCGCGGTCCGACTCCAGTTCGGCGATGCGCCGCTCCAACTCGTCGGAGGGCGACAGCAGTCCGCGCACCATCGCCCGGTCGACGTTCGTCAGCCCGCGCGCGATGAACGGCAGCACCGGCCACAGCACGAACAACGACACGAGCGTGATCGTGAAGGTGGCGATGCCCCAGGGAAGCCGTATGAGGTCGTACAGCACCGCCCGCCAGCCCACCGGGTCCTTCAGGCTCGACCACAGCCAGCCGAAGAAGCCGGTCCGGCGCACCGGCAACGGGCTCGGTTCGTCGATCCGCAGCCCCAGCAGCCGCCGCGCCCGCCCCCGCTCCAGCTTGCCCAGCTGCCGCGAACCGCGCAGACCGGCCGCGAGCAGGGGCAGCCCGACGACGGTCACGGCGAGCCCCGCGCCCGTGGCGAGCATCGTCACCACGTACACGAACCCGATGACCGAGGCCGGCAGATTCGCCAGGAGGTGGGAGATCTCCTTCCAGGTCACCGGGTCCAGGGCGATACGTACGGCGGGCGGCCGGTCACTGTCGGACGGGGCGTCCGACGGATCGGCGGGCGGGATGCGTTCGGTCATATCCGCTAGCCTGCCCGGCGGCGCGCCGCCGCGCCATGAGGTGGGCCGCCGCGATGCACTGGGGATAACCCCACCCCCGGGGGTGACGGCCGGACGTGACGCCGAGGTACTCCCGGGACACGTTCACACCGTGAGACGTGAACGGGTCTCCGGTGGTCGAGGGATGGTCGAGGTGTGACGGGCTGCTTACGCTCTCTTTAGCAGGCCCTAGACTCCCGTCCGTACAGATCGTCGAACATGGCGCATCACAGAGTGCGCGACGGTGCACGACGGGGCGCAACGAGGTCAGGGAGTGAGGGGCTGACGTGCCGGAACCGACCGTTGTCACGGCGACCGGAACAGTCGTCGCGGCGGACTACTTCCAGTCCTACTCGGTCGTCGGGCTGCTCGCCGTCGTGGGCGTGCTGTTCGTCGCCGTCGCCTTCGGAGCGGGCCGCCTGCTGCGGCCCGTGGTCCCCACCCCCGAGAAACTCCTGACGTACGAGTGCGGCGTCGACCCCGTCGGCGAGGGCTGGGCCCACACCCAGGTCCGCTATTACGTGTACGCCTTCCTCTACGTCATCTTCGCCGTCGACTCGATCTTCCTCTTCCCCTGGGCCACGGTCTTCGCCGCTCCCGGCTACGGCGCCGCGACGCTCGTCGAGATGTTCATCTTCCTCGGCTTCCTGGCCGTGGGCCTGCTGTACGCATACAAGAAGGGCGTCCTGACATGGACGTGACCCCCTCCGCCCCGGACCAGCCGGTGCTGCTGCCCGAGCCCAAGCGGCTCGGCGCGCTCGCCCGCCTCGCCCCCGAGCCCATGAAGGTGGTCCTGAACTGGGGCCGCCGCTACTCGCTCTGGGTCTTCAACTTCGGCCTCGCCTGCTGCGCGATCGAGTTCATCGCCGCGTCGATGGCCCGCCACGACTTCATCCGCCTCGGCGTGATCCCGTTCGCGCCGGGCCCCCGCCAGGCCGACCTGATGGTGGTGTCGGGCACGGTCACCGACAAGATGGCGCCCGCCGTCAAGCGCCTGTACGAGCAGATGCCCGAGCCGAAGTACGTCATCTCCTTCGGCGCCTGCTCCAACTGCGGCGGCCCGTACTGGGACTCCTACTCCGTCACCAAGGGCGTCGACCAGATCATCCCCGTCGACGTCTACGTCCCCGGGTGCCCGCCGCGCCCCGAGGCACTGCTCCAGGGCATCCTCAAGCTCCAGGAGAAGATCGCCCGGGAATCGCTGGGGGAGCGCTACGGGTCCGACGCGCCCCGCCCCTCTGCCGCCGCACTCCAGAGCGGCCTGGTGAAGCCACCGGCCCCCTCGGCGACGAGCGTTCCGGGGACGGATCCGGCCGCCCCCGGTGAGGAGGAACGATGACCGTCGGCTGGCTTCCCGGCCCCGCCGGGGAACTCTTCGGCCCCGACGCCACGGCCGAGGAGTCGTACGAGGTCCTGACGGTCGACGTGCCCCCGGCCTCCTGGATCGCGGCCCTGGAGACGGCCCGCGACACCCTGGGCTGCACCTACTTCGACTGGCTGAGCGCCGTCGACGAACCCGGCACGGGCTTCCGCGTCTCGGCCCACGTCGTGGCCCTGTCCCCGGTACGCCGCCTCCTCGTCCGTACGACCGTCCCGCACACCGCCCCGGCGCTCCCGTCGGCGGTCACCGTCTACGCGGGTGCCGCCTGGCACGAGCGCGAGACGCACGAGATGTTCGGCGTGACGTTCGAGGGCCACCCCGGCCTCGACCCCCTGCTTCTGCCGGAGGGCTTCGAAGGACACCCCCTCCGCAAGGACTTCGTCCTGGCCGCCCGCGTCGCCAAGGCCTGGCCCGGTGCGAAGGAGCCCGGCGAGTCCGAGCACGGCGGCCCCAAGCGCCGTCAGATGCTGCCGCCCGGCGTTCCCGACCCCAACGAGTGGGGCCCCCTCAAGGGCCAGCTCCCCCCGGCCCCGTCCCGCCCGGCCCGTGGCGCGGCCCGCCCCGCCGGCGACCGCCCGGTCCGCAGGGCCCGTACGGCGGGGGAGGGCTCGGCCAGCCAGACGCCCACGGCCCCTGCCGGACCTGCTGCCCCTGCCGCTGCGGCGTCCGCAGGCGCTGCGGGAGCAGACGTGGCGTCCGCCGGCGCGGGCGCCACCTCCGATGCCGATGCCGCGCGCCCCGCACGCCGATCGCGCAGCGTGAGCCAGGGCTCCGCCAGCCAACGTGCCCAGGAGACACCCCCTCCGCCCCCGACGCCCGCGAACGAGCCGACGGCCGCGACGGAACCGACGGAACCGGGGGCTGCGAACGAGCCGACGGCCGTGAACGAGCCGACGGCCGCGACGGAACCGGCCGCTTCCACCGAACCGGCCGCTCCGGCGAGCGCCACGCGGGCAGCCGAGCCCGACTCGGCGGCGAAGCCCGCCAGAAGGCCTGCCGCACCACGCAGCTCCGATGCACCGTGGCACCAGCCGAAGCCCGCGTTCGACGACGCGGAGTCGAAGCCGGAACAAGCCGCGGAGCCCGAGCCGACGCCGGGGTCGAATCCGGAACAAGCCCCGAAGCCCGAGCCGGAACAAGCCGCGGAGCCCGAGCAGAGGCCGGAGTCCGAGGACGCTTCGGCCCCGGCCCCTGAGCCGAAGCCCGAGGCCACTCCCGCTCCGGCCCCGGCCCTCGAGCCGAAGCCACTCAGCCCCGACGACCCCTCCGGAGGTACGCAGTGAACGACACTCTCGACGTCGCCCTACGCCTCCTCGTCGTCTTCGTCGTGTTCCTGACGTTCCCCCTGATCGTCGGTCAGACCGAGCACAAGGTGATGGCCCACATGCAGGGCCGCCTCGGCCCGATGTACGCGGGCGGCTTCCACGGCTGGGCCCAGCTCGTCGCGGACGGCGTGAAGTTCGCGCAGAAGGAGGACATCGTCCCCACGGGCGCGGACCGGCGCATCTTCCAGCTCGCCCCCGCGGTGGCCCTCCTCCCGTACCTCCTGGTCCTCCTCGTCATCCCGATCGGCCCGGGTGAGGGCGCGGTCGGCGAGGTCGTCGACGCGGGCATCTTCTTCGTCCTCGCCGTCATGGGCGTGGGTGTCCTCGGCTCGCTCATGGCGGGCTGGGCGTCGGCCAACAAGTTCTCCCTTCTCGGAGGGCTGCGCACCGCCGCCCAGCTCCTCGCGTACGAGCTCCCGATGCTCCTGACCGCGGCCTCGGTCGCGATGGCGGCCGGCACGGTCTCGCTCCCCGGCATCGTGGACGCCTTCCAGTGGTGGTGGCTGCCCTGGCAGATCGTCGGCGCGATCGTGTTCTTCGTCGCCGGTCTCGCCGAACTCCAACGGCCCCCCTTCGACATGCCCGTCGCCGACTCCGAGATCATCTTCGGCGCGTACACCGAGTACACGGGCCTGCGTTTCGCCCTGTTCCTGCTCGCCGAGTACGCGGGAATCGTCGTCCTGTGCGGTCTGACCACCGTCCTCTTCCTGGGCGGCTGGCACGGCCCCTGGGGCGCCGACGGCCTCGGCTGGGTCTGGACGCTCCTGAAGGCCGCGATCCTCGCCTTCGTCGTCATCTGGCTCCGCGTCACCTACCCCCGCCTGCGCGAGGACCAGCTCCAGAAGCTCTCCTGGACCCTCCTCGTCCCCCTGTCCCTCGCCCAGATCGCCCTCACCGGCATCGTCAAGGTGGTGATCGCGTAACCATGGCCCCCATTCCTGGCTCCGGCCTCGCCAAGGGCCTGGCCGTCACCCTCCGCACGATGACGAAGAAGACCGTCACCGCGCAGTACCCGGACGTCCAGCCCGAACTCCCGCCCCGCACCCGTGGAGTCATCGCCCTCTTCGAGGAGAACTGCACGGTCTGCATGCTGTGCGCCCGCGAGTGCCCGGACTGGTGCATCTACATCGACTCCCACAAGGAGACGGTCCCGGCCGCCGCCCCGGGCGGCCGCGAGCGCAGTCGCAACGTCCTCGACCGCTTCGCCATCGACTTCTCCCTGTGCATGTACTGCGGTATCTGCATCGAGGTCTGTCCTTTCGACGCGCTCTTCTGGACCCCGGAGTTCGAGTACGCGGAGACCGACATCCACGAACTCATCCACGAACGCGACAAACTCCGCGAGTGGATGTGGACCGTCCCGGCCCCGCCCGCCCTCGACCCCGGCGCCGAGGAGCCCAAGGAGATCGCGGCCGCCCGCAAGACCGCCGACAAACTCGCGGCCGAACAGGCAGCCGAGGCCGAGGCCGAGCGGGCAGCCCGAGCCGAGGCCGAGGCCGCGGCCGAACCGGCAGCTCGGGCGACCGGGGCCGAGGAGCCGGATCAGCCGGGCCCGACCGGAGAGAGCGGCCGGCCGGAGTCTCCGGCCACGCCGCCCTCCGGCCCACAGGAGGAACAGTCGTGACCCTCGCAGCAGCCACGGCCACGGCGGCCCACACGGCCACCACCGTCGCCGCCGAGCACCACGGCTTCCTCTCCCCGACCGGGGTCGAGATCGCCTTCCTCCTCGTCGGCCTGCTCACCTTCGGCGCCGCGCTCGTCACCGTCACCACCAAGCAGCTCGTGCACGCCGCGCTGTGGCTGGTGGTCGCCCTCGGCGGCCTCGCCGTCGAATACCTCCTGCTGACGGCCGAGTTCATCGCCTGGGTGCAGGTCCTCATCTACGTCGGTTCCGTCGTCGTCCTCCTTCTGTTCGGTCTGATGCTCACCAGGGCCCCGATCGGCCGCTCCCCGGACGCCGACTCCGGCAACCGCTGGGCAGCCCTGACCGTGGCCCTCGCCTCGGCCGGCACCCTGGTCTGGGTCGTCGTCGACGCGTTCCGTACGACCTGGGTCGATCTGAACGGTGCCGCCGCCGGTTCCACCGAGGTGACCGGAGCCAGCCTCTTCCAGAGCTGGGTCCTTCCCTTCGAAGCGCTCTCCGTTCTCCTCCTCGCCGCCCTGGTCGGCGCGATCGTCCTCTCCCGCAAGGCGAAGGCGGACACCGCCGCGGCGACCAGGACCGCCACCACCCCGCGTGTCCCCGGAAGCCGCGACGGCGAGCAGGACAAGGAAGGTGTCCGCTGATGCACCTCGTCTATCCCGCCGTGCTCGCCGCCCTCCTGTTCTGCACGGGTCTGTACGGAGTCCTGGCGCGCCGCAACGCGATCCTGGTCCTGATGTCCGTCGAGCTGATGCTCAACGCCGTCAACCTGAACCTCGTCGCCTTCGACGTCTGGCTCTCCAGGGCCGCCCGCGACACGCTGCACTCCGGCCAGGCCCTGACCCTGTTCACCATCGCCATCGCCGCAGCCGAGATCGGCATCGGCCTGGCGATCGTCCTCGCCGTCTACCGCAACGGCGGCACCTCGGACATCGACAAGCTCCGCGACACCGCCGAGGGCCACGGCCCCGACGACCCCGACAGCGACGCCCCCGCGGCCGAGAAGGCTGAGGCCACCGCGTGACCACGACCACCCTCGCCGTCCTCGTCCCCCTCCTTCCCTTCCTCGGCGCGGCCGCCGGACTCCTCCTCGGCCGCACGGCCCCGGGCTTCGTCCGCCCGCTCGCGGTCCTGCCCGTCCTCGCCTCGCTCGTCCTCGCCGTGACGGTCGCGGTCGACCAGGGCGGCGGCCAGGCCATCGACTCGCGCACCGAACTCACCCCGACCGGCTCGGTCCCCATCGAACTGGGCCTGCACATCGACGGCTTCGCCGCCCTCGTCGCCGTACTCGTCGGCGTCGTCGCCACCTGTGTGCAGATCTACTCGACGGGCTACCTGCGCGACGACCCGCGCTACCCCTCGTACGCCGCTCTCGTCTCCCTGTTCACCTCCGCGATGCTGCTCGTCGTCTACTCCGGCGACCTGATGGTGCTCCTGGTCGGCTGGGAGATCATGGGCATCTGCTCGTACTTCCTGGTCGGCCACTACTGGGAGACCCCGGAAGCCCGCGCCGCCTCGCTCAAGGCCTTCCTGGTCACCAAGCTCGGCGACGTCCCCTTCCTCATCGGTCTGTTCGCGCTGGCCACCGACGCCGGCTCCTTCCGGATCACCACGGTCCTCGGCACCGTGGCGAGCGGCGGGCTGCACCACCCGACCCTCGTCGCCCTCCTGCTCCTCGCGGGCGTGGCGGGCAAGTCGGCACTGTTCCCGCTGCACACCTGGCTGCCCGACGCGATGGCGGGCCCCACACCCGTCTCCGCGCTGATCCACGCCGCGACGATGGTCGCCGCCGGTATCTACTTCGTCGCCCGGCTCCTCCCCGTCTTCCAGGCGTCCGCGGCCGCGATGGTCGTCCTCGCCGTCATGGCCGGTGTCACGATGGTCGGTTCGGGACTCGCGGCACTCGCCCAGGACGACATCAAGCGGGTCCTCGCCTACTCGACGATCGGTCAGCTCGGCTACATGGCCGGCGCTCTCGCCGTCGGCGACCGCGGTGCCGCCGTCTTCCACCTCCTCGCTCACGGCGCCTTCAAGGCGCTGCTGTTCCTCGCCGCCGGCGTGATCATCCACGCCTCCGGCACCAACTCGCTGGCCGCCATGTCCCGGATGAAGGACCTGCGCCTCCGGGTCCCCGACGCCTTCTGGACGATGACCGTGGCGCTGCTCGCACTCGCCGCGATCCCTCCCTTCAGCGGCTTCTTCTCCAAGGAGGCCGTCCTCGGTGCCGCCGAGCACGTCGCCACCGGTCACACCGAGCAGGCCCCCGGTGCCGCGGGCTGGATCGTCCTGGTCACCGGGCTGGTCACCGCCGTCCTCACCGCCGCGTACGCGACCCGGCTGTGGCTGCTGGCCTTCCGCGGCCACGGAACCGAGGCCCCCGACCACGGCAGGCAGCCGGTCACCATGACGGCCGTGCTGTGGGTGCTCGCCATCCCCTCGCTCGCGTTCGGCCTGGCGATCGGCCCGCTGCCCGACTGGTTCGACGGCCATGACCTGACGCCGGTCCTCACCACCTCCGTGCTCGGCACAGGACTCGCCCTGGTCGGCGGGATCGTCACCTACGGAGCCTGGCGGCACACCACGGCCCTGGCGGCCCGCGTCCCCCTGGGTGCGGTCGCGGCCCACCCGGACGCCGACGCCGGACACGTCGAGGCCGAGGCCATCGCCGCCCACGAACCCGTCTTCGGTGACGTCGCCCACGCCTCCGACCCCGCGGACCCGGGCCGGTTGCTGCTCGGCCCGCTGCACCGCCACGCGGCCGTCGGCTTCCACCTCGACACCGTGTACTCCGTGCTGTTCGTCCGCCCGGTCCAGGCCGGAGCCTCGCTCGTCCGGTTCCTCGACCGAGAGGTCGTCGACACCTACGTACGTGGCGCGGGCGCCCTACCCCGCTGGCTCGGCACCGCCGTACGGCGTGCGCAGACCGGCAACGTGCAGACCTATGTGAGCGCGCTGCTCGCCGGCACCGTCGTCCTGGTGGTCGCCGCCCTCCTCGTCGCCACGGGAGCGTGAGCAGGCGTGATCGATATCAGTGAATCCGTGATGCAGATTCTTCTCGCGTTGATCGTCGTCGGCCCGCTCATCGGGGCCGCCGCCGCCCTTCTTCCGGCCCCGCCGGGACTGAGGGGGAAGTCGCCCGAACAGGCGGTGCTGCGGCACGGCGTGACCGTCACGGGCGTGGTCCTCATCGCCGCGATCGTCCTCGCGCTCGGCTTCGACCACGACCACCCGTCGAAGATGCAGGCAACGACGGACATCAGCTGGATCCCCGCACTCGACGTGCGGATCCACCTCGGCATCGACGGCATTTCCCTCCCCCTTCTGGTCCTGACCGCGCTGCTGACCTTCCTCTGCGCGCTGTACTCCTACTTCAAGATGCCCGCGGGCCCGACCCCGAAGGCGTTCGTCGCACTGCTGCTCGTCCTCGAGTCCGGCACACTCGCGACCTTCGCCGTCCTCGATCTGCTGCTGTTCTTCCTCGCGTTCGAGATGGTGCTCATCCCGATGTACTTCCTCATCGCACGGTGGGGAGGCGCCCAGCGCCAGGCCGCGGCCTGGAAGTTCATCCTCTTCACCCTGCTCGGTTCGGTCGTCATGCTGCTGGGCCTGCTCCTGATCGGAATCAAGGCGGGCACATTCGACATGGTGGCACTCGCCACTGACAACGGCCGGTCGCTGAGCACATCCGTGCAGGTCACCGCCGTTCTGGCGATCGGGATCGGACTCGCGGTCAAGACGCCGATGTGGCCGCTGCACAGCTGGCTGCCCGACGCCCACACCGCCGCCCCGACCGTCGGCTCGGTCCTGCTGGCCGGCGTGATGCTGAAGATGGGCACGTACGGGTTCGTCCGGATCCTGCTGCCCGTCACACCGGACGGATTCCGGACCTTCGCCCCCTACCTCGCCGCCTTCGCCGTGGTCGGGATCATCTACGGTTCCCTGGCCTGTCTGGCCCTCGCCAAGCAGGGCGCGAAGGGCGACCTCAAACGGCTCATCGCCTACTCCTCCGTCGGCCACATGGGCTTCGTCCTGCTCGGCATCTCGACGATGACGCCGACCGGCGTGAACGGCGCGCTGTTCGCCAACATCGCCCACGGCCTCATCACCGGCCTCCTCTTCTTCCTCGTCGGAGCGCTGAAGGACCGCACGGGCACCACCGACCTCGACGCCCTCGCCGAGGGGTCCGGTGCCGCGCTGTACGGCAAGGCACCACGCCTCGGCGGCCTGCTGGCCTTCGCCGCCGTCGCCTCGCTCGGACTGCCGGGCCTCGCCGGTTTCTGGGGCGAGATGCTGGCACTGTTCGGCGCGTTCGAGCCCGCCTCCGGCCTCAGCCGTCCCGCCTATCTGACGTTCATGACGATCGCCGCGTTCGGCACGCTGCTCACCGCCGCGTACATGCTCGTCGTCGTACGCCGCGTCTGCATGGGCGCGACGCCCCGGGAGTCTCCGGGACTCGCCGACGTCCAGACCTACGAGTTCGCCGCCTGGACACCGCTCGTCGCCCTCACCGTCGTCGCCGGTCTGTGGCCCCGGGCCCTGCTCGGCCTGACCGACCCGGCCGTACAGCAGCTCCTCGCAGGAGGCAACCGATGAGTTCCCTGGTCCAGTCCGTCGACTGGCTCGCCATCGCGCCGCCCACCCTCGCGGCGGTCGTCGGACTCGTCGTGCTCGTCACCGATCTGTTCATCGGAGACGCGAGGAAGGCCGTACTCGGCTGGACGTCCGTCGCGGGCCTCGCCGCGTCCGCGCTGTTGCTGCTGCCCCTCCGGGACGGCGACCGGGCCACGTTCTGCCTGACGGGCGCCACCGACACCTGCAGTTACGTGGCGGACCGCTTCACCCTGGTCATCCAGCTCCTGGTCCTCGGCGGCGCGCTCCTCGTCGCCCTGCTGTCGGTCACCGCCCTGAAGGACGCCGACAGGGAACTCCCCGAGGGGGAGTACTGGTTCCTGCTTCTCTCCTCGGCCGCCGGGGCCGCTCTCCTGCCCGCCTCCCGCGACCTCGCGACCCTCATCGTCGCCCTGGAAGTCGCCTCGCTGCCCGCCTTCGCGCTCGTCGGCATCAGACGCGGCGACAAGAAGTCCTCGGAAGCGGCCCTGAAGTTCTTCCTGTCCTCCGTCACCGCGACCGCGGTCAGCCTGATGGGTGTCAGCTTCGTCTACGCGACGACCGGCACCCTCTATCTCACCCGGATCGCGGACGGGATCCAGCACGTCGACGGACAGTTCCACACCCTGGCCCAGACAGGCGTCGTCCTCACCCTCGTCGGCTTCGCCTTCAAGACGGCCGCCGTGCCCTTCCACTTCTGGGTGCCCGACACCTACGTGGGGGCACCCCTGCCGATCGCCGCCTACCTGTCGGTCGTCGGCAAGGCCGTCGGCTTCTCCGGGCTCATCCTGGTCACCGTCGTCGCCTTCCCCTCGTACGCGGACGTCTGGGGCCCGGCGCTGGCGGTGCTGGCGGCCCTCACCATGACGGTCGGGAACGTCGGCGCCCTGAGACAGCGGTCCACGCGCGCGTACAGCGCGGTGCGGCTGCTCGCCTGGTCCTCCGTCGGCCAGGCCGGCTACCTCCTGGTCCCGATCGCGGCCGCCGCCTACTCCAAGGACGCCCAGCAGGCCATCGGGTCCACGGTCGCGTACGCCCTCATGTACGCCGCCGTGAACCTCGGCGCCTTCGCCGTGGCCGCTCTGGTGGCCCGCCGAAGCCCCCTGAACCGCATCAGCGACTACCGCGGCCTGTACGCCGAGAACCCCCTGTCCGCGCTGGTCCTCGGCTTCTTCCTGCTCTGCCTCGCGGGTCTGCCGCCGGGCATCATCGGCCTCTTCGCCAAGGTGACCGTCTTCTCGGCGGCCGTCGACGCGGGGCTCGGCTGGCTGGCCGTCGTCATGGCCGTCAACGTGGTCATCGCGCTCTTCTACTACCTCCAGTGGACGGCTCTGCTCTTCCGCGCCCCCGAAGGCGAGCCGGGCACGCACCGCGCACCGGTTCCGCTCACCGCGGCCATCGCCCTGACGGCCGTCCTGGGCGTCGTCCTGTCCGGGGCGCCCCAGATCATCCTCCGCTTCTCGGAGACCGCGCTCTTCTGAAGCACTCTTCCGAAGCACCACTCGCCGAGGGCCTCTTCAAGGGGCACGCGCGCGTGTGAACGGCCGTCCGAATCACCCGGACGGCCCACGCGCCGGGCAGTGCGCACAAGGGAACTAGTGCTTCCCGTCTGGCGTTGACCAGTACGGGAGGGTCCACTGAAGAGTGGAAGCAGAGCATCAGCAAGCAAAGGGTTCCCCTGCCGCACGACTTGGAGGGCTACCGTGCACCGCCGGCACAATGGGCTCAGGACAGCCGTACTCCTCGGGGGACTGTCCGCACTCATCATCGTCATCGGCAGCTTCTTCGGACGCACAGGCCTGATCGTCGCGCTGTTCATCGCGATCGGGACGAACGCGTACGCGTACTGGAACAGCGACAAGCTGGCTCTACGCGCGATGCGCGCACGCCCGGTGAGCGAGTTCGAGGCCCCGGCCCTGTACCGCATGGTCCGCGATCTCTCGATGCAGGCCCGCCAGCCCATGCCGCGCCTGTACATCTCGCCGACGGAGGCTCCGAACGCCTTCGCGACGGGCCGAAACCCGCGCAACGCCGCCGTGTGCTGCACCGAGGGGATCCTGCGCATCCTGGACGAGCGCGAGCTGCGCGGCGTCATCGGTCACGAGCTCAGCCACGTCTACAACCGCGACATCCTGATCTCCTCCGTGGCCGGCGCCCTCGCTTCCGTGATCATGTTCCTGGTCAATTTCGCCTGGCTGATCCCCGTCGGCCGGTCCAACGACGACGACGGTCCCGGCATCCTCGGACTGCTCCTGGTCATGATCCTGGGCCCGATCGCCGCTTCCCTCATCCAGCTCGCCATCAGCCGCTCCAGGGAGTACGAGGCGGACGCGTCCGGTGCCCAGCTCACCGGCGACCCCCTCGCCCTCGCGAGCGCGCTGCGCAAGCTCGACGCGGGCACGAAGCAGCTTCCGCTGCCTCCCGAGCCGCGCATCGAGACGGCGAGCCACATGATGATCGCGAACCCCTTCCGTCCGGGACAGGGAATCTCAAAGATGTTCTCCACGCATCCGCCGATGGCGGAACGCATCACCCGGCTCGAGCAGATGGCAGGTCGTCAGCAGTGAAGACAATTCTGAACGTCATTTGGCTCATCCTGAGCGGCTTCTGGCTGTTTCTCGGGTACCTCGTCGCAGGCATCATCCTGTGCATCACGATTATCGGAATCCCGTTCGGCATCGCCGCGTTCCGTATCGGCATCTACGCGCTGTGGCCGTTCGGCTATACGACGGTGGAGCGCCACGACGCCGGCGCCCCGTCCTGCATCGGCAACGTCCTGTGGCTCGTCCTCGCGGGCTGGTGGCTGGCCCTGGCCCACATCGTCACGGGCATCGCCATGTGCATCACGATCATCGGAATTCCGTTCGGCATCGCCAACTTCAAGCTCATCCCGATCTCGCTGTTCCCGCTGGGACGCGAAATCGTGCGCACCGACGAGCCGTTCGCGGGGCGTTAGCGGTACGGGACCACGCGCCGTACTCCTCGCCGGGAACGGGGCCGAAGTCCGTCTCGCGTGAGGGTTTTCCACAGGCTGCCCGATTGTCGGTGGCGCGCTGCATCATGAAGCCATGACCGAAATCGAGCAGTTGCTGGCACGGGTCGCCACGGAGGCCCGCAACACCCGACCGTGGGGCTGGCCTTCGCTCCCGGCGCCCGTGGGCCCGGCGGAGGTCGCCCGCGCCGAGGCCGTCCTCGGCTTCCCCCTGCCCGCACTGCTCGCCTCGCTCTACCTTCGGATAGGGGACGGCGGATTCGGTCCGGAATACGGCCTGTTGCCCCTGCTCGACGGCCCGCCGTCGGGCGAACCGGCGGCCGTTCCGCAGTACCTCGCCAGTCGCGAGAGCGGCCGCAAGGACCCCGACTGGCCCTGGCCCGAGGGTGTCCTGCCCATATCCCACTGGGGCTGCGGAATGTACGCGTGCGTGGACTGCCAGAGCCCCGACGGCACGGTCCTGCTCTTCGAGCCGAACGCCGACCGGGCCGACCACGCCTGGTACGTGGACGCACCCGACCTCGCGACCTGGCTGCTCGCGTGGCTGGAGGGAACGGGCTGGTACGAGGAGTCCAGCGACGACGCGGACCTCCCCCTCTGGCCCGACTTCCCCATACGCACGACGGTGACCCGGGCTTCCTGACCCCTGCCCGCCCGAACGCGCCGAGCAGGGCGGTCACTGTCCGCCCGGCGATGCACGGCAGCTCACGCCGCGCGCTGATCCACGGGGGACCACGGGGGACCACGGGACAGCGCTCAGCGCGAAGCCGCCCACAGCCGTACGCCGTACGCAGCCGCCCCCACCGCAAGCACGGCCGCGCCGACGACCACCGAAACCCCCGGCAGCGCGCAGGCCAGCGTCACGCAGCCGAGGAGGCCCAGCACCGGCACGACCCGCGCCGCCGGGGCCGGACTCAGCGTCCACGCGGAGGCGTTGGCGATCGCGTAGTACGCCAGCACACCGAAGGAGGAGAAACCGATCGCGCCGCGCACGTCCACGGTCGCGGCCAGCACGGCGACCACCGTGCCCACGGCCAGTTCCGCCCGGTGCGGGACCTGGAAGCGCGGATGCACGGCGGCCAGGGCGCCCGGCAGGCGGCGGTCGCGGGCCATGGCCAGCGTGGTCCGTGAGACACCCAGGATCAGGGCGAGAAGCGAGCCGAGCGCGGCCACGGCGGCGCCCGCCCGCACGACCGGCACGAGCCCCGGCAGTCCGGCGGCTCGTACAGCGTCCGCCAGCGGCGCCGGGGCGCGCCCCAGCCCGTCCGTTCCGAGCACCGAAAGGACAGCGACAGCGACCGCCGCGTACACCGCGAGCGCGATGCCCAGAGCCAAGGGGATCGCGCGCGGAATGGTGCGCGCGGGATCGCGTACCTCCTCGCCGAGTGTGGCGATCCGCGCGTACCCGGCGAACGCGAAGAAGAGCAGCCCGGCCGCCTGAAGCACTCCGCCCGCGCCGGACGACAGCCCGATGCCCAGCCGCCCGGCATCGGAGACGTCGGACCCGAGACACCCCACCACCACGGAAGCGAGGACCCCCAGGACCACCGCCACGATCACCCGCGTCAGCCAGGCCGACTTCTGCATGCCGCCGTAGTTCACGGCGGTCAGCGCGACCACCGCGGCGACCGCCACCGCGTGCGCGTGCGCGGGCCAGACGTACGCGCCCACGGTGAGTGCCATCGCCGCACAGGAGGCCGTCTTGCCGACGATGAACGACCAGCCCGCCAGATATCCCCAGAAGGCCCCCAGCCGCTCGCGCCCGTAGACGTACGTGCCGCCGGAAGCGGGGTACAGGGCGGCCAGCCGGGCCGAGGACATCGCGTTGCAGTAGGCGACGACCGCGGCGACCGCGAGCCCGAGCAGGAGCCCGGATCCGGCCGCCCGTGCGGCGGGGCCGAGCGCGGCGAAGATCCCGGCACCGATCATCGAGCCGAGCCCGATGACCACGGCGTCGCCGACTCCCAGCGTGCGGCGCAACCCGGGACTGGACGGTGTCATGTGCCGCACCCTACTGATCGTCGCAACCGGCGGGAGCCACAGGACGTCCTGTTCATCAGCGCGGCGTCGACACGACATCGGCACCCGCGACCCGTACCGGATACGGACAGCGCGGACACGGCCGGCCCGGACCGAAGTCACAGGGCCGGGACAGCGTGAGTACAGGACGGAAGGGCAGGCTCAGACATGGGCATCATCAGCTGGATCATTCTGGGGCTGCTGGCCGGCGCCATCGCCAAGTTCCTGCTCCCGGGGCGCGATCCGGGAGGCTTCGTCGGAACGACCGTCATCGGTGTCGTGGGCGCGTTCGTCGGCGGCTGGATATCGGCCCGCTGGCTGGACCACCCCATCAGCAAGCACTTCTACGACGGCGCCACTTGGGCCGCCGCCATCGGCGGCTCGCTCGTGCTGCTGATCCTGTACCGCGTCCTGTTCGGCGACTCGCGCCGCTGAGCCCGCGTCGCCAGGTACCGCGGCCGCGCGGTACGAGGAAGGGTGGACACCGGAGGTGTCCACCCTTCCTCGTACCGTCGGCACGCCATCGCGTGGGTGTCGGCGGACGTCCCGCCGGTCGTTCTACCGGTAGTTCACGTACTGCAGGGCGAAGTCGAAGTCCTTGCCCTTGAGGAGGGCCTGAACGGCCTGCAGGTCGTCGCGGCTCTTCGAGCTGACCCGCAGCTCGTCACCCTGCACCTGGGCCTTCACGCCCTTGGGGCCCTCGTCACGGATGATCTTCGCAACCTTCTTGGCGTTCTCCTGGGAGATGCCCTCCTCGATCGTCGCGAAGATCTTGTACTCCTTGCCGGAGAGCTGGGGCTCACCGGCGTCCAGCGACTTCAGCGAGATGCCGCGCTTGATCAGCTTGGTCTCGAACACGTCGAGGATGGCCTTCACCCGCTCCTCGGAGTTCGCCTCCATGAGGATCTTCTCGCCGGACCAGGAGATGGAGGCGCCGACGTTCTTGAAGTCGTAGCGCTGCGAGATCTCCTTGGCGGTCTGGTTGAGGGCGTTGTCGACCTCCTGCCGCTCGACCTTCGAGACGATGTCGAAACTGGAGTCGGCCATGTCCTGTGGCTCCTTGTATCGGGGTGCGTAGGGGCGGCCGTCGAGCCCGGCGTAGGCCTCCGGCCGCATCCGCATAAGCCTAGCCACCCCCCTCCCCCCAAGCGTCGATCAATTGGGTGGCGAAGCATCCCCGAGCATCGGGTATCGTTTACGTCGTTGCCAGGGAGCACCGCGAAGGCGAGGCTCAGAGGCAGCAACCCCGGCGGTGTGCCCGAGTGGCCAAAGGGAGCAGACTGTAAATCTGCCGGCTTAGCCTACCCAGGTTCGAACCCTGGCGCCGCCACATGAAGGTAACCCCCTTCGACCTGCTTAACCGCAGGTCGGAGGGGGTTTCTTCGTTCCCGCTCCTGGTCGATCCGGGGTGAACGGGAAGGGGGTGTGTCCCACCTCGTACCGCCAGTGGGTTCCACCGCTCGCGGTCCGCGTCCGGTAGGCGTCGGGGACGAGTGCCCGGCGCGCTCGCAGAGGCCATGAACCTGCCAGATAAGCTGCCGCTTCTTGTGACGACATACTCCTGAAGAGGTGTGAATGAAGACAGGCAGACGAACCGTCGCGGTGGCCGCGTTCGTGGGGGCGTTGGGGCTCTCGGTGCTGAACGCGCCGGCGGCTCAGGCGGCGGACACCGGTGTCACCGTGTCGAGCATCGTCATCAACAACGGCAAGCCGATCGTCGTCGGCACCTCGAAGGAGGTGGAGCCGCCCATCAGTTTCAACATCGCGCTGCCTTCCGGGTACAGCACCGCCGACCCCTCGCGCTACACCGCGTACCCCTTCCTCTACCGCGGCAGCATCACGACGGCGGCCGACACCGGAGAGAACTTCATCCAGCCGGGCAGCTACACCTGCTACGAGATCGACTCCAAGCACGCTCGCTGCGAGGGCAACCTCTACATCGACCCGCACCCGAGCCAGGAGCACGTCGACTCCAACAGCGACGCCACGACCTGGAAGGTCGGCGTCTCGCTGCGGCTGTGGAAGGCCGACGGCGGCCTCAAGACCGGGGAACGGGAGACGCGGTCCACGACCGCCCAGCTCAAGCGCGCGGCCAAGGCCACCACCAACGCCTCGCCGGAGCCGGTCACCAAGGGCAAGCCGCTCACCGTCACGGGCAAGGTGACCCGGGCGAACTGGAGCACGAAGAAGTACGACGCCTACAGCGGCCGTACGGTCAGCCTCCAGTTCCGCGCCAAGGGTGCCGAGACTTTCCAGACGGTCAAGAAGGCCACCACCAGCAGCACCGGGGGCTTGAAGACCACCGTCACCGCCTCGGTCGACGGTTACTACCGCTGGGTGTACTACGGCAACTCGACGACCGGCGTCGCCACCAGCGCGGCCGACTACGTCGACGTGCACTGAACCCCCTCGGCGCGGGGGCGGGATCTCGCCGCCCTCGGCCTTGGCCGGAATGACCCCCGGTAAACCGCGTAGCCACCCATACCTTCGGCTTGGCCGAAGGTATGGGTGGCGGCCGAAAACCGCGCGCAGGAAATTGTCGCCGCAGTCGATATCGGGATGGTGATCTGTATTGCCGGCGACCGTGCCGCGAAGAAGCCTGAGAAGGCCTTCTGGGGCACGTGCGGATGCTTCGAAGGGTTCCGTGGCCGGGTCGGCACGGAACGGGCGAAGCGCTGCGTGGGTGAACTGCCCTCCTGAGCAAGGGTAGTTGGGTCCGGGAGGGTGGGCGTCGGCGTCGGTCGCGGCCTCGGGGACGGGTCCGGCCGACCGATGTGGCGCCGGTCCGGTGAGTGAGCCGTTCGCCGTGGCTTGACGCCTTGATCCCGCAGGACGCGGCCGGTCGGCCGCGTCCTGTTTTCGTGCGTCGCAATTCTTGGGGTGTGGAGGGCGTATTTGAAATTCTCTCCAGAATTGAATTTCAGGTGGAAACCTTCATCGAGTGCCATCGAGCGCCATTGAGTGCCATCGAGCGCAGCTCATCGACAGGGCGGCCGGCTACGGGACGCGTGGGGTGACGGCAGCCGCGACCGGCGGGGCACACTGATCCCATGTCATCGCGTCGTAGGAACTGCCCGGAGTGCCGTCGGGAGATCGCCGTCGTCGCGGGGCGGTTCGCTCGGCATGATCCGCCCGGCGCGCGGGGGACCGGGGAACTGGTCTCGTGTCCCGGTTCGCGCCGGGAAGCGTTCATCGGGGCGGCGCAGCCCACGCTGGACGGGTACACCGTCCCCGATTTCCCCGGCCAGCTCTCGCTGTTCTGAACGGAACGGACCCTTGGGCGGGCACGGCCAGAGCCGAGCGCGGGCCGGTGCGGCCCGCCGCCGACCGGACAGGTCCTAGTGCCCCGGCAGGCAACGTTCGCCCCGTCGCGGCGCCCGGCACGCTCCCCCAAGCTCTCGGCTTCGCTCGAGCAGGGGGACCCCCATGACGCCGCTCCTTGACGGGCAAACGTTGCCTGCCGGGGCACTAGTTGCCCGCCACCGACTTCACCGCGACCGAGATCGGTGTCGAACCGCTGACGGCTTCCAGGGTCAGACCGGCGGTGGCCGGAGTGTCGACCAGTTCGGCGAGGACCGCGGCGACGTCGTCGCGGGGAATCATGCCGCGGCCGGTCGAGGCCTCCAGGCGTACGAGACCGGTTCCGGCGTCGTCGATCAGGCCGCCGGGGCGCAGGATCGTCCAGTCCAGACCCGTACGGCCGCGGATGTACTCGTCGGCCTCGCCCTTGGCGCGCAGGTAGGCGTCGAAGATGTCGTCACCCGGATGGGCCGGGTCCGCGCCCATCGAGGAGACGACCACGTGCCGGCGTACGCCCGCGCGCTCGGCGGCGTCCGCGAACAGGATCGCGGCGCCCTTGTCCACCGTCTGCTTGCGGTCCGCGCCGCTGCCCGGCCCCGCGCCCGCCGCGAAGACGGCCGCGTCGGCGCCCTGCAGATGCGCGGCGACCTCTTCCACCGATGCCGACTCGAGATCGCACAGGACGGGCTCGGCGCCGGCCGCCCGCAGATCGTCCCCTTGCTCGGCGCGGCGGATGATTCCCGCGACCTCGTCCCCGCGCGCGGAGAGCAGCCGCTCCAGCCGCAGCGCGATCTGACCATGACCACCAGCGATGACAATGCGCATGTTTCCGACCGTACGCCCGGAAGACCGCGTTCGCCGCACAACCCTGTGGGCGACTCACGAGTCACATGGGTGATCACTGTGAACGCGTGGGTGATCGCCGCGGGAACGCGTCGGAACGAGTGAACACGCGAACGAAGCAACGCCGTGCGGGCCCGTGCGGCGTTGCAAGAGGAGACCATCATCACCGTCATACGCAAGACCGTCACCGCGGTCGGCTGCACCGCTGTCCTTCTCACCGCGGCGGCCGCCTGTGGCACGGTCGAGAACCTCACGGCCGGGCAGAAGGTGGACCACGCCGCCTCCCGTCTCGGCGAACAGAAGTCGATCGCCTTCCAGTTGGACCTGGATGCCGACGCGGACGCGATCAACGCCCTTGCGGGCGAGGACGGTTCCGACGAATCCCTTCCCCCGACGTTCGCGAAGTTCGTCAGCGGGCTCCGTGTCGACGTCTCCGTCAAGTCCAGGAAGGCGCTGGCGGATTCGGGCCAGAAGGACCTCATCGGGACGAGCGTGAGGATCGCGGGGACCGGCGGCGTCCTGGTCGAGTACCGGATCGTCGGCGACTTCATTTACTACCGCAGCGACATGAAGGCCGTCGGTGAGGCGATGGGCGTTCCCATGCCGTCCGCCGACGATCTGCCGCCGAGCCAGAAGGAGTTGAAGAAGGTCCTCGAAGGCGACTGGGTGAAGTTCGACACCAAGGAGCTGGAGGACGCGCGGAAGTCCGCCGGGGGTGCCCCGAAGGGGGCCGCCGGTGACGGGGAGATCGACGCGAAGACCCAGAAGAAGGTCCTCGACGCCGTACGCGGTGTCATCGGCCACAAGGTCACCTTCCGGACCAAGGGCGGCGCCGACGGTGTCGAGCACGTCGTCGCCTCGGGCAACGTCCGTGACCTGCTCACCGGTGTCTTCGGCAAGCTCCGCCCGCTCCAGGACGACCTTCCGGCGGGTGCGGAACTGCCCTCCGCCAAGGACCTCAAGGACGCGCCGAACAAGAAGGCCTCCGTCGACTTCACCCTGAAGAACGGCGACCTCCGGCAGATCAAGGTCGACCTGGCCGTCCTCGCCGACAGCCCGGCGAAGGCCAAGCTGCCCCTCGTCCTGAAGTTCTCCGAAGCGGGTGACGTCAGCGCGCCGGCCGGAGCCACCGAGTTCCCTGTGGACAAGCTTCCCGGGGGCAGCCCGCTGGGCGGCGCCTTCATGGGCGGTGGGCTCTAGGCCTTCATGGGCGGCGGGTTCCAGGAGCGGGTTCTGGAAGGGCGGGTGCGGGGGTTCCGAGGGGTGGTTCCAGTGCGCCGGTTCCAGTGCGTCCCGGTCGGCCCCGATCGGGGCGTCGGCCCGTGCGGATCCGTTCTGGCCGGTCGGATCCGCTCTGCCCGGTCGGACCCGGTCGGACCCGGTCGGCTCTCTGAGGCCTCGGAAGCCGCCCCGGCAGGTCCGTGAGGCCTGGCGCCCGTGAGGCCTGGCGCCCGTGAGGCCTGGCGCCCGTGAAGCCTGGCGGTCGTGAAGCCTGGAGCCCGTGAGGCCGGGCAGCGCCAGAAGCCTCGGAGCCCCGGCTAGGACGGCTCTTCCCGTCCCTGCCGGGGCAGTTCCAGCCCGGAGTCGGCCGCCGAGTCGCAGTACTCCCGCACCGCGCTGGTCCGCGCCACCACGCGCCCACGGTGGATCACGATCCGGCTGTACGCGAGGGACAGCACGCCCGCCAGGTGGTCCCCGCGTACGGCGAGCAACTCGGCCGGGAACCCCGCCTCCACGCGCACCTCGGACAGTCCGAGCGCGGCTCTGGCGGCACAACTCACCGTGCCGTACGCCTCCTCGGGGCGCAGCCCGTACCGGGACACCAGCAAGTACGCGGCTTCCAGCGGGTCCCCGCGTCCCACCGGGTTGGACACGTCGCGCAGGGCGCCACTGCCCGCCGCGATGCGTACGCCGGCCGCCCGCAGAAGCCGTACGGGAGCCGTGCCGCGCCGGTCGGTGGAGCCGCAGCCGCCCTGCGGCAGACACACCACCGTCACTCCGGCCGCGGCGAGTTGGTCCGCGGCGCGGGAGGCGACCTCGGAGGGCAGCCGGCCGAGCCCGCCGCACGGGCCGAGGGTCACCCCGGGCCGCAGGCCGCCCGCCATCGCGGCGAGCCGGGCGAGCCGGGCGGGATCGGCGGCGTCCGTGTGCAGATCGACCGGACAGCCGTGCTCGGAGGCGAGTTCCAGGACGGCCTCGACGTACCCCGTCGGATCGGGGTCGGCGTCCGGACAGCCGCCCACCACGGAAGCGCCCATCTTCAGGGCGTCCCGCAGCATCGCGAGCCCGTCGGCACCGGCCGCCCCGGTCAGTACGCGCGGCATCGCGACCGTCGCCAGTTCGGCGAGCCCCCGCAACGACCGCCGTACCTCGAGCACCGCCGCCAGCGCGTCCAGCCCCTGCACGTCGCCGACGTGCACGTGGGACCGCAAAGCCGTGGCGCCGTGCCCGAGTTGCAGCAGGGCCGCCTCGGTCGCCCTGAGCTGGACCGCCCGCTCGTCGTACGCGAGAGGTCCGTGGTCGTCGGCCGTCAGGGCCGTGTCGCTGTGTGCGTGGGGCTCGGCGGGGGCCGGCAGGAGGAGGTAGCCGTCGAGGTCCACCCTCGCGGCGAGAGCCCCCGAGGCACCCGCCGCGAGACTTCCCGCGGTGCCGACCGCCTCGATACGACCGCCGCCCAGCCGTACGTCCACGGTCCGGCCGTCGGTGAGCCGCGCCCCGCACAGCAGGAGAGCGGCCGTGTCGGTCTGTCCCGAGGGGGAGCGGGGCGGCTGCTGCTGACTGTCGGGCATCGCGCTCCTGTGGCTCGGGGGCGGCTGCGGGAGGGACGACTGCGGAGCGTGGGGACACAAGATCACGCAGCGTGGGTCGAGCCTAGGGCGGTGACCCGTCAACGTCGGGGAGGAGCGCAATAGTCGTACCGGCGTGGCCCGTCGACCGGCCCGGACAGGTCCCCTTCGAGACCGGCCCGGACAGGCCCCCTTCGAGACCGGTCCAGAACAGGCCGCCCCCGCGCACAGTGACCCCCGAGCCGGGTACGACCGCCCCCGGCGGCCCTCACCACCCACGCGGGCCCCCACGGGACCCGGCGTACGTCCCCACGGAACCCGGCGCAGGTCCCCACCGTCCGGTGCCCGGAGAGCCGTCACCCCCTGTGATCCATGAGTCCCGAGGGGCGCGTGAGCGCTTCCGGGAACGCCTGGGGGAACGCCTGTGATCAGGCCCGGGAGGGTGCCGCGAAACGGATTTGGGCGATCGGCGGAGGACCGTGTAATGTCTTCATCGCTCGCCCCAATAGCTCAGTCGGTAGAGCGTCTCCATGGTAAGGAGAAGGTCTACGGTTCGATTCCGTATTGGGGCTCTGGTGCGAAAGGTTCCCGTCGCAAGGCGGGATCCGATCGCATCTCAGCGGTGTAGCTCAGTCGGTAGAGCAAGCGGCTCATAATCGCTGTGTCACCGGTTCAAGTCCGGTCACCGCTACTGACAGTAGCCGATTGTGGGGTCGGTCCTTCGATCGGCTACTCTTCTATGCGTTAATGTCCCATCCGTTCGTCAAGGAGCACTCCTGTGGCTGCCACCGACGTCCGCCCGAAGATCACGCTGGCCTGCGTGGAGTGCAAGGAGCGGAACTACATCACCAAGAAGAACCGGCGTAACAACCCGGACCGACTGGAGATGAAGAAGCACTGCCCGCGTTGCAACGCGCACACCGCGCACCGCGAAACGCGATAATTTCAGGCTCGTACACGAGGCCGTCCCCTTCGGGGGGCGGCCTCGCGTCGTTGTGGAACCGATGTCCGGCGCGGGCCAGGCGTCATGCGTGGACCCCGTGATTTAGAGCGAAGATAGGCCGTCCGGCTAAGACGGTCGCTCCAGCTGTGACAACCAGTGCGGCGACGACAACCAGGAGGTGCCGAGCCCATGGCGCTCGACCAGTCCTTCGTAGGGCGGTCCTACCCGCCCACCGACCCCTATGAGGTCGGCCGGGAGAAGATCCGCGAGTTCGCGGAGGCCGTGGGGGACAGTAACCCTGCGTACACGGACCCCGAGGCCGCACGCGCGCTCGGGCACCCCGACGTGATCGCCCCGCCGACTTTTGTGTTCGCCATCACGTTCAAGGCCGCGGGCCAGGTCGTCCAGGACCCGCAACTGGGTCTCGACTACAGCCGGGTGGTGCACGGCGACCAGAAGTTCGCCTACACCCGCCCGGTGCGCGCGGGTGACCGGCTCACGGTGACCTCGACCATCGAGTCGATCAAGTCCCTCGCGGGCAACGACATCCTGGACATCCGTGGCGAGGTCCACGACGAGGCGGGCGAGCACGTCGTGACGGCCGTCACGAAGCTCGTGTCCCGTGCGGCGGAGGTGGGCTGACATGACGGCGAAGATCTCTTACGCGGACGTCGAGGTCGGCACCGAGCTGCCGGCCCGGACGTTCTCTGTGACGCGTGCCACGCTTGTGCAGTACGCGGGGGCCTCCGGGGACTTCAACCCGATCCACTGGAACGAGAAGTTCGCGGTCGAGGTGGGCCTTCCCGACGTCATCGCGCACGGCATGTTCACCATGGCCGAGGCGATCCGCGTGGTCACCGACTGGGTCGGCGACCCGGGCTCGGTCCTCGAGTACGGCGTTCGCTTCACCAAGCCCGTCGTCGTCCCGAACGACGAGAAGGGCGCCACGATCGAGGTCGGCGGCAAGGTCGCGGCCAAGCTCGACGACAACACCGTCCGCGTCGACCTCACGGCGACCAGCGGCGGGCAGAAGGTGCTGGGCATGTCGCGAGCGGTCGTACGACTCGCCTGACACACCGGATCGCGTAAGGGGCGCCCGCCATTGCGGGCGCCCCTTACGCGTGCCCGCTGCGGCGCCCCATGGGCCTCGCCTCGGGAACTCCGCGTCCAAGAGCCGAGAGCCGAGAGCCGAGAGCCGAGAGCCATGGGCCAAGGCCCAAGGGCCCAAGGCCTAAGGGCCCAAGGCCAAGAGCCTGAGAGTCGGGCTCCCGAGCGTCCCGCGCCCAGGCCGAAGCCCCCTTGACTTAGTTAGTGATTGAGTACTAACTTAGTCGCATGGTCAGGATGAGCGCAGAGGAGAGGCGCGAGAGCGTCATTCGCGCGGCGATGATCGAGTTCGCCCACGGCGGCTACCACGGCACGTCCACCGAGGCGATCGCCAAGCGCGTGGGTGTCTCGCAGCCGTATCTCTTCCGGCTCTTCCCGGGCAAGCGGGCGATCTTCCTGGCGGCCGCCGAGCACTGCATGGAGCTCGCCCGGCGCAGCTTCGAGGAGGCCGCCGAGGGGCTGGAGGGCGAAGAGGCCCTGCATGCCATGGCGAGGTCCTACGTGAAGGTGATCGCGGAGCACCCCGAGCGGCTGCTGATGCAGATGCAGACGTACGTCGCGGTGGGGGCCGCCGAGGAGGCCGGCGATCACGAGCTCGGCGAGGCGGTCAGGGCCGGCTGGATGCGGCTCTGGGACACGGTTCACGTGCCGCTCGGGGCCGACGTGGACGGGACCACGACCTTCATGGCGTACGGAATGCTCGTCAACTGCCTGGTGTCGATGGGGTTCCCGCCCGAGCACCGGGTCTGGGAAGGGCTCTACCCGTCGGCGCGCGTCACGGGCCGGCTGGAGAAGTAGCGCGAGGGCGGAGGCGGTGTTCGGCGCGTCTTCATGACCTCAAAAGTTAGTCATCAATAACTAACCATCGGCAGTGATCACATCACCTTCTGGGGGAGCGATGTCTCAGCGGACGGCACGGACAGCGAAGAACGGATCGGCGGCACCGGCCCCGACAGGGGCCACGGGATCGCCCGAGAGGCCGGCCCCGGCGTCGGCCGCGGAGCCGACCGGGCGGCGCGGCGGGGCCGGGTGGGCCCTTCTCATCACGAGCGTCGCCGGGTTCATGGCGGCCCTCGACAACCTCGTCGTCACCACCGCCCTGCCCTCCATCCGCAAGGATCTCGGGGGAGCGCTGGGCGACCTGGAATGGACCGTGAGCGCCTACACGCTCACCTTCGCCGTCCTGCTGATGTTCGGCGCCGCGCTCGGTGACCGGTTCGGCCGCCGCAGGCTCTTCATGGTCGGCCTGAGCGTCTTCACCGGGGCCTCGGCCGCCGCGGCCATGGCCCCCGGCATCGACTCGCTGATCGCCGCCCGCGCGGTCCAGGGCGTCGGCGCGGCGATCATGATGCCGCTGACCCTGACCCTGCTGACGGCCGCGGTCCCCGCCGCCAAGCGCGGCATGGTGTACGGGATCTGGGGCGCCGTCAACGGACTCGCGGTCGCCTCCGGGCCCCTCATCGGCGGCAGCCTCACCGAACACGTCTCCTGGCACTGGATCTTCTGGCTGAACGTTCCGCTGGGTCTCGCGGTGCTCCCGCTCGCCCGGCTTCGGCTGTCCGAGTCGTTCGGCGCCGGCGCACGGCTCGACTTCCCCGGCACCCTGCTCGCCAGCGGCGGCCTCTTCGGGATCGTCTACGGCCTGGTCCGCGGGCCCGCCGACGGTTGGACCAGCGCGTTCGTCCTGACCGGTCTGATCGCGGGCGCCGCCCTGCTCGCCGGTTTCGTCGTCCACGGCACCCGGGCCAAGAACCCGATGCTCCCGATGCGGCTCTTCCGCTCCCGCGCCTTCGCCGGGATCAACGCGGCCAGCCTGCTGATGTTCCTCGGGATGTTCGGCTCGATCTTCCTGCTCAGCCAGTACATGCAGGGCGTGCTCGGCTACTCGCCGACCGAGGCGGGGCTGCGGATGCTCCCCTGGACCGGTATGCCGATGCTCGTCGCGCCGATCGCGGGCATCCTGTCCGATCGCATCGGCGGCCGCCCGGTCGTCGCCGTGGGCCTCTTCCTCCAGGCCGTCGGCCTCGGCTACATGGCCGTCGTGGCCACCGCCCACGCCTCGTACGGCGCTCAACTGCCCGCTCTGATCATCAGCGGTGTCGGCATGGCGCTGTACTTCGCCCCGGCCGCCAACCTGGTCATGTCCAGCGTCCGGCCGCAGGAGCAGGGCATCGCCTCGGGCGCCAACAACGCGCTGCGCGAGGTGGGCGGCGCGCTCGGTGTCGCGATCATGTCGTCGATCTTCGCCGCCCAGGGCGGATACGAGTCCGGCCAGGCCTTCGTGGACGGACTGCGGCCCGCGCTGGTCACCGGCTCGGCGGTCGTGGCCGTCGCCGGAATCGCCGCCCTGGTGATCCCGGCCGGGCGCCGCACCGCGGGGAACGCGGCGGACGCGGCCCGGTCCGGCTCCGCCGGGCCGGCCCCGGTGCTGGAGACCGCCGGCCGCTGAGCACCGGGCCCGCGCGCGTACGGCCCCCGTCCGCCCGGGCGGGGCCGTACGCGTGCGTGTCAGGCGACCGACACCCCGCCTCCTCCCGGCAACTCCGGCACCCGCGTGACCCCGTACGCCCGGAGCAGTCGGTGCCGTCTCGTAGTCTTGAGCCCGTGCAGGAACTCCACGATGCCCCGCTCGCCCCGCTGACCACCTTCCGGCTCGGCGGCCCGGCCGCCCGGCTGATCACCGCCACGACCGACGCCGAGGTCGTCGCCGCCGTGCGCGAGGCCGACGACGCCGGTACGCCACTGCTGGTCATCGGCGGTGGATCGAACCTGGTCATCGGCGACAAGGGCTTCGCCGGGACCGCTCTGCGCATCGCCACGAAGGGCTTCTCCCTCGACGGTACGAGGCTGGAGCTGGCCGCGGGCGAGGTGTGGACCGACGCGGTCGCCCGCTCCGTCGAGGCCGGGCTGGCCGGGATCGAGTGCCTCGCGGGCATCCCCGGGTCCGCCGGTGCGACACCGATCCAGAACGTGGGCGCGTACGGCCAGGAAGTGTCGTCGACGATCACCGAAGTGATCGCCTACGACCGGAAGGCGCGCGAGACGGTCACGCTGACCAACGCCGAGTGCGAGTTCTCGTACCGCCACAGTCGCTTCAAGGCGGACCCCGAGCGCCATGTCGTGCTGCGGGTGCGCTTCGGGCTGGAGGACGCGCAGGGGCTGTCGGCGCCGGTCAAGTACGCCGAGACGGCCCGTGCGCTCGGCGTGGAGCCCGGCGACCGTGTGCCCCTCGACGCCGCCCGCGAGACCGTTCTGAAGCTGCGTGCCGGGAAGGGCATGGTGCTCGACCCCGAGGACCACGACACCTGGTCCGCCGGATCGTTCTTCACCAACCCGATCCTCACCCACGAGGCGTTCGCCGCGTTCCACGCGCGCGTGGAGGAACGGCTCGGCGCCGATGCCGTACCGCCCGCGTATGCGGCCGGCGAGGGCCACACCAAGACCTCCGCGGCCTGGCTGATCGACAAGTCGGGCTTCACCAAGGGCTACGGAACCGGGCCCGCCCGTATCTCCACCAAGCACACCCTCGCCCTGACCAACCGCGGCGGGGCCACCACCGAGGACCTCCTCGCGCTGGCCCGGGAGGTCGTCGCCGGGGTCCACGAGGCCTTCGGGATCACGCTCGTCAACGAGCCGGTGACGGTGAACGCGAGCCTCTGAAGGCGATCACCGGCGCGAACGCCCACCGGTAGCCCACTAGTAGCCCACTAGTAGGCGACGCCCACCCCCTGCTTCACGGTCCCCGGGTCGTCGATCATCGCCAGCATCGCGTGGGCCACGTCGGCGCGCGCGATGAAGCGACCCCTGGGCGGGAAGCCGCCCTCGGCCGTGCGGTAGGAGCCGGTCAGCGGCTTGTTCCGGAGGCGGGGCGGCCGGACGGCGGTCCAGTCCGTGGCGCTGCCCGCGAGCTCGTCCTCCATCTCCCGCAGGTCGGCGTAGACGTCCTTCAGAAGGGCGGAGATCAGACGCAGCATCGCGCGGTCGAGGAGTGTGTCCTCCTCGGGGCCGGGTCCGACCGGAGCCGCGCTGACCACCAGCAGTCGCCGCACCTGCTCGGCCTCCATGGCGCCCAGCACCGTACGGGTGAGCCGGGCCGCGACCCCGGCGTCCTTGCGGCCGCGCGCGCCGAGACCGGAGAGGACGGCGTGCCGGCCCGCGACGGCAGGGCGCAGCGACTCCGGGTCGGTGAGGTCCGCGCGGAAGACCTCCAGATTCGCGCCCGTGACGGTGAGCCGCGCGGGATCCCGTACGACCGCCGTGACCCGGTGGCCCGCGCCCAGGGCCTGGCGGACGATCTCCTGGCCGATGCCTCCGGTGGCACCGAAAACGGTGAGTTCCATGACCTGCTCCCGCATCAGAGGGAATGTGGTGGGTGAGTGTTCACTCACCCTGCTTCCTCTAGAGTGAGTAAGTACTCACCCACCCGTCAACCCCGTAAGGGCGGGTCATGGAATCCTTGGGCCCCATGCAGCAGAAATCCGCCACGGAGAGCACGCCGTCGAAGCCGGCCAGGATCCGCATCCTCGACGCGGCGCACGAGCTCATGCTCACGCTCGGTCTCTCCCGTGCCACCACCAAGGAGATCGCCAGGGCGGCCGGCTGTTCCGAGGCGGCGCTCTACAAGTACTTCGCGAGCAAGGAAGAGCTCTTCATCCGGGTACTCCACGAGCGGCTGCCCCAGCTCGGCCCTCTCCTGGAGCGGCTGACGGCCGAGCCGCGGGAGCACTCCCTGGAGGAGAACCTCACGGAGATCGCCCGTCAGGCGGCCCTCTTCTACGAGCAGAGTTTCCCGATCGCCGCCTCCTTGTACGCGGAGACGCAGCTCAAGCGCCGTCACGACGAGGCCATGCGGGCCATGGGCGCGGGCCCGCACATGCCCATCCGGGGCGTCGCCGCCTATCTGCTGGCGGAACAGCGGGCCGGGCGTGTCCAGCCGGACACCGACACCTATGCGGCCGCGTCCCTCCTCCTCGGGGCCTGCGCGCAGCGGGCGTTCGCCTACGACGCCACCGAGGAGGGCGCGCCGCCGCCCCTGGACACCTTCGCCCCGGCGCTGGTCCGCACCCTGCTCGCCGGGATCGCACCCGGGGACAGGACGGGGGCCGCGGGCGCCTCGGACACGCTCTAGCGGGCTAGGCGGTCAACCAGCCGTCGACGCCGGCCAGCAGCTTCGCCCGGACGTCCTCGGGCGCGGCCGAGGCGCGGATCGACTGCCGGGCCAGCTCGGCCAGTTCCTGGTCCGTGAAGGCGTGGTGGCGGCGGGCGATCTCGTACTGGGCGGCGAGACGGGATCCGAAGAGCAGGGGATCGTCGGCGCCGAGGGCCATCGGGACGCCGGCTTCGAACAAAGTGCGCAGGGGGACATCGGCGTGCTTCTCGTAGACGCCCAGGGCGACGTTCGAGGCGGGGCAGACCTCACAGGTCACCCCGCGGTCCGCGAGGCGCTTCAGCAGCCGGGGGTCCTCGGCGGCCCGCACCCCGTGGCCGATCCGGGAGGCGTGCAGGTCGTCCAGGCAGTCGCGGACCGAGGCGGGCCCGGTCAGCTCGCCTCCGTGCGGCGCGGACAGCAGGCCGCCCTCGCGCGCGATGGCGAAGGCCCGGTCGAAGTCCCGCGCCATGCCCCGTCGCTCGTCGTTGGAGAGGCCGAAACCGACGATCCCCCGGTCCGCGTACCGCACGGCGAGCCGGGCCAGCGTGCGGGCGTCCAGGGGGTGTTTCATGCGGTTGGCGGCCACCAGGACGCGCATCCCGAGCCCGGTCTCCCGCACGGCCGAGTCGACCGCGTCGAGGATGACCTCCAGGGCCGGGATCAGACCGCCCAGGCGCGGTGCGTACGACGTCGGGTCGACCTGGATCTCCAGCCAGCCCGAGCCGTCCTTCAGGTCCTCCTCGGCGGCCTCGCGCACCAGGCGCTGGATGTCCTCGGGCTCTCTCAGGCAGGACCGCGCGGCGTCGTACAGGCGCTGGAAGCGGAACCAGCCGCGTTCGTCGGTCGCCCGCAGTTTCGGCGGTTCCCCGCTGGTCAGCGCGTCCGGCAGCCGTACGCCGTACTTGTCGGCCAGTTCCAGCAGGGTGGTGTGCCGCATCGAACCGGTGAAGTGCAGGTGCAGATGGGCCTTCGGCAGTTCACTCACATCACGTACGCGCTCCATCCCAAGATCCTGCCGTACGCGCGTGTCGTGCCGGTAGCGCTTTCGCTGATCGGAGGCTCGCTCGAACGAACGAACGGGGGCCGGCCGCTCCTGAGAGTGGCCGGCCCCCGCACGCGCGCGTGGAGCGCGACGACGTCACCGGCGCCCCGGGGGGCGCGGGAGGACGCCGGAGGTCAGTCCGTCGCCTCGGCCAGCAGCTTCTGGATCCGGCTGACGCCCTCGACGAGGTCCTCGTCACCGAGGGCGTAGGACAGGCGCAGATAGCCCGGCGTGCCGAAGGCCTCGCCCGGGACGACCGCGACCTCGGCCTCCTCCAGGATGAGCGCGGCCAGCTCGACGGTGTCCGCGGGGCGCTTGCCGCGGATCTCCTTGCCGAGGAGCCCCTTCACGGAGGGGTACGCGTAGAAGGCGCCCTCGGGCTCGGGGCAGAGCACGCCGTCGATCTCGTTCAGCATGCGCACGATGGTCTTGCGGCGGCGGTCGAAGGCCTCGCGCATCTTCGCGACGGCCGTGAGGTCGCCGGAGACGGCGGCGAGCGCGGCGACCTGGGCCACGTTCGAGACGTTCGAGGTGGCGTGGGACTGGAGGTTGGTCGCGGCCTTGACGACGTCCTTGGGGCCGATGACCCAGCCCACGCGCCAGCCGGTCATCGCGTACGTCTTGGCGACGCCGTTGACGACGATGCACTTGTCACGCAGCTCGGGCACCACCACGGGCAGCGAGTGGAACTCGGCGTCGCCGTAGACCAGGTGCTCGTAGATCTCGTCGGTCAGGACCCACAGGCCCTTCTCGGCGGCCCAGCGGCCGATCTCCTCGATCTGCTCGCGGGTGTAGACCGCGCCCGTCGGGTTGGACGGGGAGACGAAGAGCAGCACCTTGGTGTTCTCGGTGCGGGCGGCCTCGAGCTGCTCGACCGAGACGCGGTAGCCGGTGGTCTCGTCGGCGACGACGTCCACGGGGACACCGCCGGCGAGACGGATGGACTCCGGGTAGGTCGTCCAGTACGGCGCCGGGACGATGACCTCGTCGCCCGGGTCGAGGATCGCGGCGAAGGCCTCGTAGATGGCCTGCTTGCCACCGTTGGTGACCAGGACCTGGGCGGCCTCCACCTCGTAGCCGGAGTCGCGCAGCGTCTTCGCGGCGATCGCGGCCTTCAGCTCGGGCAGGCCGCCGGCCGGCGTGTAGCGGTGGTACTTGGGGTTCGAGCAGGCCTCGATGGCGGCCTGGACGATGTAGTCCGGGGTCGGGAAGTCGGGCTCACCGGCGCCGAAGCCGATCACCGGACGTCCGGCGGCCTTGAGTGCCTTGGCCTTGGCGTCCACGGCGAGGGTGGCGGACTCGGAGATCGCGCCGACTCGGGCGGAGACCCGGCGCTCGGTGGGAGGGGTTGCAGGGCTCATGGGACCCATCGTTTCAGACTGGAAATGTCCCCGGCACACGGGTTTCACGGACTGAACAACGGCAGAACATCCGTCCGGATCCGCGCACCTCACCAGTGGATCTTCAGCGGAGACGACCCGAGCGGACACTTTCTGTTCGACGCCCGGCTCCGGACCACGTACACTCTCACCTCGTTGGCCTTCATCGGCCGCGCTCAACCGGTGCACACCGAGCACCCGGTCGGATGCGGTACGTTGGGGGAAATCAAAGGGTCGTAGCTCAATTGGTAGAGCACTGGTCTCCAAAACCAGCGGTTGGGGGTTCAAGTCCCTCCGGCCCTGCTACACACTCCTTTCGCCAGGATGTGTGCGCATGTACGTACTGCAATGCACCGCCGTGCGGCTCAACCGGGCGCGGCACGGTCACGACCCGGGAATCAGGTGAGGACGAGTGACGGACGCCGTGGGCTCCATCGACATGCCTGATGCCGAGGCGCCGGAGTCCAAAAAGAAGGCCCGCAAGGGCGGTAAGCGTGCCAAGAAGGGCCCGCTGAAGCGCCTCGCCACCTTCTACCGCCAGATCATCGCGGAACTCCGTAAGGTTGTCTGGCCGACTCGCAATCAGCTGACGACTTACACCACAGTGGTGATTGTGTTCGTCGTCATCATGATCGGCCTGGTGACCGTGATTGACTATGGGCTCAACCACGCCGCCAAGTACGTCTTCGGCTGAGCCGAGAGCGAAGGGCGCCGTCACCGGCGCCCCTTTCGCGCGTTCCACCCCCATGTAACCAGGAAGAAGCAGCCACCGTGTCTGACCCGAACCTGAACGACACCTCCGAGTCGGTCGAGTCCGTTGACGACGAGCTCGAGGTCGTCGAGGGAGCGGACGTCGTGGACGAGTTCGAGGCTGCCGATGCCGCCGCCGGCGAGAGCGCCGAGGACGCGGCCCTGCACGTCGAGGACGAGTCCGGTGAGGACGTCGAGGACGAGGACGCGTCCGAAGAGGCCGAGCCCGAAGTCGAGGCCGAGCCCGTCGACCCCGTGACCGCCCTGCGCGACGAACTGCGTCTGCTCCCCGGCGAGTGGTACGTCATCCACACCTACGCCGGTTACGAGAACCGCGTGAAGACCAACCTCGAGCAGCGTGCCGTCTCGCTGAACGTCGAGGACTTCATCTTCCAGGCCGAGGTGCCGCAGGAAGAGGTCGCGCAGATCAAGAACGGCGAGCGCAAGACGATCAAGCAGAACAAGCTCCCGGGCTACGTCCTGGTCCGCATGGACCTGACGAACGAGTCCTGGGGTGTCGTCCGCAACACGCCCGGCGTCACCGGCTTCGTGGGCAACGCCTACGACCCGTACCCGCTGACCCTGGACGAGATCGTCAAGATGCTCGCCCCGGAGGCCGAGGAGAAGGCCGCCCGCGAGGCCGCGGAGGCCGAGGGCAAGCCCGCTCCGCAGCGCAAGGTCGAGGTCCAGGTGCTGGACTTCGAGGTCGGCGACTCGGTCACCGTCACCGACGGCCCGTTCGCCACGCTGCAGGCCACGATCAACGAGATCAACGCCGACTCGAAGAAGGTCAAGGGCCTCGTCGAGATCTTCGGCCGCGAGACCCCGGTCGAGCTTTCCTTCGACCAGATCCAGAAGAACTGACACCTTCTGGACGTACGTCTTCCGATCAGGTCAGACGGGCTCTCGCAGCCGGTCTGACCTGCTCGGTTTTTAGCCGCGCACAGATACCCGTTATCGTTGTGCGGTATGCCTGCATCCGGATCATCACTCGGTTGAAGGCAGCCGTCCGGGGCGACTCGGACGTAGGAAGGCGAAAACGAAAGAGGACCCGGAATGCCTCCCAAGAAGAAGAAGGTCACGGGGCTTATCAAGCTCCAGATCAACGCCGGTGCGGCGAACCCGGCCCCGCCGGTCGGCCCCGCGCTCGGTCAGCACGGCGTCAACATCATGGAGTTCTGCAAGGCCTACAACGCCGCGACCGAGTCGCAGCGTGGCTGGGTCATCCCGGTGGAGATCACGGTCTACGAAGACCGCTCCTTCACCTTCGTGACCAAGACTCCGCCGGCCGCCAAGATGATCCTCAAGGCCGCGGGTGTCGAGAAGGGCTCCGGCGAGCCGCACAAGACCAAGGTCGCCAAGATCACCCAGGCGCAGGTCCGCGAGATCGCCACGACCAAGATGCCCGACCTCAACGCCAACGACCTGGACGCCGCCGCGAAGATCATCGCCGGCACCGCCCGTTCCATGGGCATCACGGTCGAGGGCTGACACCCACCTTCGTAGGAACCCTGCGGCCGCGGCCGCACGTGGCAGGGCCTGCTCGGCCCGCACCACGACTCCTCAGAACACAACAGGAGCAGTAGTGAGCAAGCGCAGCAAGTCTCTCCGCGCTGCGGACGCCAAGGTCGACCGGGACAAGCTCTACGCCCCGCTCGAGGCCGTCCGTCTCGCCAAGGAGACCTCCACCAGCAAGTTCGACGGCACCGTCGAGGTCGCCTTCCGCCTGGGTGTCGACCCGCGCAAGGCCGACCAGATGGTCCGTGGCACCGTGAACCTGCCGCACGGCACCGGCAAGACCGCCCGGGTCCTGGTCTTCGCGACCGGTGACCGTGCTGCGGCCGCGGAGGCCGCGGGCGCCGACATCGTCGGCTCCGACGAACTGATCGACGAGGTCGCGAAGGGCCGTCTGGACTTCGACGCCGTCGTCGCCACCCCGGACCTCATGGGCAAGGTCGGCCGCCTCGGCCGCGTGCTCGGTCCCCGTGGTCTCATGCCGAACCCCAAGACCGGCACCGTGACCCCCGACGTCGCCAAGGCTGTCACCGAGATCAAGGGTGGCAAGATCGAGTTCCGCGTCGACAAGCACTCGAACCTGCACTTCATCATCGGCAAGGTGTCCTTCGACGACACCAAGCTGGTGGAGAACTACGGTGCCGCGCTCGACGAGATCCTTCGTCTGAAGCCGTCGGCCGCCAAGGGTCGCTACATCAAGAAGGCCGCGATCAGCTCCACGATCGGCCCCGGCGTTCCCGTCGACCCCAACCGCACCCGCAACCTCCTCGTCGAGGAGGACCCGGCCGCCGTCTGAGCCCTTCGCTCACCCCGGTGACCGCGTCGCGCACGCGTATCTGAGCGGGCCCCGCAACCTTTCGAGGTGCGGGGCCCGTCCTCATGTGCGGAGGTCCTTCCGGCTGCCGCGGGGCGAACGCCCCGGGCGGAATTCCGGACCACGACTGTCAGTGGGCCGCGCTAGCGTGCGGTTCACAGAGTTCGCATAGGGGTGGGACGTATGAAGAGCACCATGGTGCGCGGTGTGACTGTCTCGATCGCGCTGACGACCGCGCTGGCAGGGGTCGCGGCCTGCAACTCGTCGGATTCCTCGGGGAGTTCGGGCGACGGCGACAAGGCCGGCCGCAAGGGCGTCACGCGCGTCAGCCCCATCGCGGCCCTGCGCTCGGCGGAGAGGTCCACCGACGGCGCCGACTCCGCGAGGATCGAGTCCACGACGACCATGGGCACGCTGATGTCCATGAAGTCGCGCGGCGTCATGGCCTGGGCCGACGGCTTCACCGGCAACATGACGATCACGTACACCGGCGGCACGATGGCCGACACGATGCGCCGGATGGGCAGCGACTCCATGGAGGCCCGCTATCTGTCCGACGCCTACTACGCGAAGATGGGCGACGCCTTTGCCGAGCAGGCGGGCGGCAAGCACTGGATCCGGTACGGGTACGACGACCTGGCGAAGTTCGGGGGCGGCTCCGGCGCGCTCCTGAAGGACCAGATGCAGAACAGCTCGCCGAACCAGTCGGTGAAGCTCCTGCTGGCGTCCGGCGACGTCAAGAAGGTCGGCGAGGAGACGGTCCGCGGCAAGAGGGCCACGCACTACGCGGGCACGGTGGACGTGAGCGACCTCGCGGCCCGGAGCTCCCACCTCACCGACGGCCAGCTCTCCGACATGAAGAAGCAGTTCACCCAGGCCGGCATCACGACCGAGGACGTCGACATCTGGGTCGACACCGAGGACCTGCTTGTCAAGGCCGTCTCCAAGGCCGCGATGGCGAGCGGCACGATGTCCTCCACGACGTACTACAGCGACTACGGAGTGAAGGTCTCCGCCGTCGCGCCCCCGGCCGGTGACACCGAGGACTTCAAGGACATCCTGACGAAGCAGGGCATGACGCCGGGCAGCGGCGACACGTCGACCGGATCCGGCACCGGCTCGCCCTCCTGAGCACCGCTCAGCGCCTCCCCGGTCCGTCCCGCCTGCCCGGTCCGCACCGCGCCCTCTCCGGACCTCGCCGCACCTGCCCAAAGTCCCACGCACGCATCAGAGTTGCGTCAAAATCCAGGTGATCGTCCAAGCCTCCTGGGCTACGCTCGCGCAGAATCTGTGCATCGCTCAACTATTCCCTGGGGGGAACCTTGAAGCTTTCTGTGAACGACTCGGTACGGCGCCGGGCGACCGGAGCGGCACTCGCGGCGCTGGTCCTCGGCGGGGGCGCCGTGGGCTGTTCGAAGGGCGGGGCGGAGGAGTCGCCCGCCCTCACGCCCGCCGCGGCCGTGGCGAAGGCGGCGAAGAAGACCGACGACATCACCTCGCTCCGCTACCGGATGACCGGCAAGGTCCCGGAGGAGGGGCGCGTCAGCGGCGAGGCGGCGATGAGCATGAAGCCGCTGGCCATGAGCATGAAGATGACCGCCGAGGACCAGGCCGCCGACGGCCCGGTCGAGATCCGTCTCGTGGACAAGGCGATGTACATAGGCGGGGGCGCCAAGGCCGCCAAGGAGATGGACGGCAAGAGCTGGATCAAGTTCGACATGTCCGCCCTGGGCGCGGACAAGGAGCTGAACGCGAACCAGCTGGGAGGCGGACAGGCCGACAAGAACCCGGCCACCGAATCCACCTTCCTCACCGGTTCCAAGGACGTGAAGAAGGTCGGGACCGAGACCGTCGACGGCGTGAAGACCACGCACTACAAGGGGTCGATCACCCTCGACGAGTACCGCAAGTCGCTCAAGGGCGAGGACAAGGCCACGCGCGAGAAGCGGGAGAAGGCCCTCGACCAGTACACGAAGATGGGCGTCGACGCGATCACGATGGACATGTGGATCGACGGCGACGACCACACCAAGCAGTTCCGTATGCGCGGGACCGCCGACAAGGGTCCGCTCGACATGACCATCACCTTCCTGGACTACAACAAGCCCGTGACCGTGACCGCTCCGCCGGCCAAGGACACCGTCGACCTCGCCGAGATGATGAAGGACGCCCAGCAGGGCTGATCCGCGCCGTCGGACGCGCCGGAGCGTCCGGCAGCCGGGCCCGTTCGGCCGGATTTGCTTGACGGAGTCCACTTCACGTACTCTCCTCGAGAAGCCAAAGACCGCTGGTCGTTGCCTCGCGCTCGCAAGAGGGTGTGGTGACCGAAGGATCCGCTGAAACTGCGGACGACCCGCGTAGGTGACCGTGGATGTGTTCCCGGAGTCCGCACGCCCAGCGTGTGGAGGAATCCGGTCGAGCTACGCCCCGTGCGCCTGCGCCGGGGCGTTTTGTTTTGTCAGTCCCTTCTGAGCGGTCCTCATCACCCGGAAGGAGGCCGACGCTCTATGGCAAGGCCCGACAAGGCTGCCGCGGTAGCCGAGCTCGCGGACCAGTTCCGCAGCTCGAACGCCGCCGTGCTGACCGAGTACCGGGGTCTCACCGTGGCGCAGCTCAAGACGCTGCGCCGTTCGCTCGGTGAAGACGCCCAGTACGCCGTGGTGAAGAACACGCTGACCAAGATTGCGGCCAACGAGGCCGGGATCTCTACGCTCGACGACCTGTTCAACGGTCCGACGGCGGTCGCCTTCATCACCGGTGACCCGGTGACGTCGGCGAAGGGTCTTCGTGACTTCGCCAAGGACAACCCGAACCTCGTCATCAAGGGCGGTGTCCTTGACGGCAAGGCGCTGTCCGCCGACGAGATCAAGAAGCTTGCGGACCTCGAGTCCCGCGAGGTTCTGCTCGCCAAGCTGGCGGGTGCCTTCAAGGGCAAGCAGACCCAGACTGCTCGCCTCTTCCAGGCCCTGCCCTCGAAGTTCGTCCGCACCGCGGAGGCGCTTCGTGTCAAGCAGGCCGAGCAGGGCGGTGCCGAGTAATTCGGCTCGCGCATTGACCGCCGCCTGAGGCGACGGTCGTAGCGGGCCGAACGTACGCCCGCCTCACCAGTACATCCGGCACCTGCCGAATTAGTGGAAGGACGCCATCATGGCGAAGCTGTCCCAGGAAGAGCTGCTCGCGCAGTTCGAGAACCTCACCCTCATCGAGCTCGCCGAGTTCGTGAAGGCCTTCGAGGAGAAGTTCGACGTCACCGCCGCCGCCGCGGTCGCCGTTGCCGGTCCGGCCGGCCCCGCCGCCGTCGAGGCCGTCGAGGAGCAGGACGAGTTCGACGTCATCCTCACGGGTGCCGGCGAGAAGAAGATCCAGGTCATCAAGGTCGTGCGTGAGCTCACCTCGCTGGGCCTGAAGGAGGCCAAGGACCTCGTCGACGGCGCTCCGAAGCCCGTCCTCGAGAAGGTCGCCAAGGAGGCCGCCGAGAAGGCTGCCGAGTCCCTCAAGGGCGCCGGCGCCTCCGTCGAGGTCAAGTAACTCGACGAGTCCCCGAGGACTCCTGTGAAGCTGTCACAGCCGCTCTCGTAGCGCTGTAACGCTGACGCACCGAAGAGCGATCACCCAACTGGGTGGTCGCTCTTCGGCGTTCAGGGGATCCTTCCAGGGGGCCTGAAGCGGCAGCCTTGCGCTGGGGGCCGCGACGAGTATGGTGATCTTCGTTGTGCCTCCGGCCGCCCTGTGACAGGCAGAGGGACGGGTTGCAAGACGGGCCGCACGTGACGATCGCGGCACTTGCTCGGGCATGGGGGGCCTTGACGAACCGCACGCAGCGCGCAATTCTCAGGACGCGTCGTCACAACGATCCGTATCCGAGGCATGGATCGCTGACGAAGAGGGCAGTATCGATGTGCATTGAGGGCGTGGCTTGTCGCAGGTGTTGAGAACAGTGAGAGTCTCAAGAAACCGGGACTGGACATCAGTGGGCCTAGTGGCTACACTGACCCTTTGCGCTGCCTGTTAGCTGCCTCCTGCCCGTCACCAGGGGCATACCCGTGTTTGAGCATCGACAGTTGGACCATCCCTGACCTGGCCTTTATTCGGCCGGATCGGGAACGGCCCGACGCTATGTCCGACATGGGACCGGTACGCGCGTAGTGAGTCCGAGCCCTCGGAAGGACCCCCTCTTGGCCGCCTCGCGCACTGCCTCGACCGCGAATACGAACAACGGCGCCAGCACCGCCCCGCTGCGCATCTCCTTTGCAAAGATCAAGGAGCCCCTCGAGGTTCCGAACCTTCTTGCGCTGCAAACCGAGAGCTTCGACTGGCTGCTCGGCAACGACGCGTGGAAGGCTCGTGTCGAGGCGGCTCTGGACAGCGGACAGGACGTCCCCACCAAGTCCGGTCTGGAGGAGATCTTCGAGGAGATCTCCCCGATCGAGGACTTCAGCGGGTCGATGTCCCTGACGTTCCGCGACCACCGTTTCGAGCCGCCGAAGAACTCCATCGACGAGTGCAAGGACCGCGACTTCACGTACGCGGCCCCGCTCTTCGTCACCGCCGAGTTCACCAACAACGAGACCGGCGAGATCAAGTCCCAGACGGTCTTCATGGGCGACTTCCCGCTCATGACCAACAAGGGCACCTTCGTCATCAACGGCACCGAGCGTGTCGTCGTGTCGCAGCTGGTCCGCTCGCCGGGTGTCTACTTCGACTCCTCCATCGACAAGACGTCCGACAAGGACATCTTCTCGGCCAAGGTCATCCCCTCCCGGGGTGCCTGGCTGGAGATGGAGATCGACAAGCGCGACATGGTCGGTGTCCGCATCGACCGCAAGCGCAAGCAGTCCGTCACCGTTCTCCTGAAGGCTCTCGGCTGGACCACCGAGCAGATCCTCGAGGAGTTCGGCGAGTACGAGTCCATGCGCGCCACCCTGGAGAAGGACCACACCCAGGGCCAGGACGACGCGCTGCTGGACATCTACCGCAAGCTGCGTCCGGGCGAACCGCCGACCCGTGAGGCCGCGCAGACGCTTCTGGAGAACCTCTACTTCAACCCGAAGCGCTACGACCTCGCCAAGGTCGGCCGGTACAAGGTCAACAAGAAGCTGGGCGGCGAGGCCCCGCTCGACGCCGGGATCCTGACCGTCGAGGACATCATCTCGTCGATCAAGTACCTGGTGAAGCTGCACGCCGGTGAGACCGAGACCGTTGGTGACAACGGCACCTCGATCGTCGTCGAGACCGACGACATCGACCACTTCGGCAACCGTCGTCTGCGCAACGTCGGCGAGCTCATCCAGAACCAGGTCCGCACGGGTCTGGCTCGTATGGAGCGCGTCGTCCGCGAGCGCATGACGACCCAGGACGTCGAGGCGATCACGCCGCAGACCCTGATCAACATCCGGCCGGTCGTCGCCTCCATCAAGGAGTTCTTCGGCACCAGCCAGCTGTCGCAGTTCATGGACCAGAACAACCCGCTGTCGGGTCTCACCCACAAGCGCCGTCTGTCGGCTCTTGGCCCGGGTGGTCTCTCCCGTGAGCGGGCCGGCTTCGAGGTCCGTGACGTGCACCCGTCGCACTACGGCCGCATGTGCCCGATCGAGACCCCTGAAGGCCCGAACATCGGTCTGATCGGCTCGCTCGCCTCCTACGGCCGCGTGAACGCGTTCGGTTTCGTCGAGACGCCGTACCGCCGGGTCACCGGCGGTGTCGTCACCGACGAGGTCGACTACCTCACGGCCGACGAGGAGGACCGGTTCGTCATCGCCCAGGCCAACGCGCCGCTCGGCGACGACTTCCGGTTCGAGGAGACCCGCGTCCTGGTCCGCCGTCGTGGCGGAGAGGTCGACTACGTCCCCGGTGACGACGTCGACTACATGGACGTCTCCCCGCGCCAGATGGTGTCGGTCGCGACCGCGATGATCCCGTTCCTGGAGCACGACGACGCCAACCGTGCCCTCATGGGCGCGAACATGATGCGCCAGGCCGTTCCGCTCATCAAGTCCGAGGCGCCGCTGGTCGGCACCGGCATGGAGTACCGCTGCGCGGTCGACGCCGGTGACGTCCTGAAGTCGGAGAAGGACGGTGTGGTCCAGGAGGTCTCCGCGGACTACATCACCACCGCCAACGACGACGGCACGTACACCACGTACCGCCTGCACAAGTTCTCCCGGTCGAACCAGGGCACCTCCGTCAACCAGAAGGTTGTCGTGGACGAGGGCGCCCGCGTGATCGAGGGCCAGGTCCTGGCCGACGGTCCCGCGACCGAGGACGGCGAGATGGCCCTCGGCAAGAACCTGCTCGTGGCGTTCATGCCGTGGGAGGGTCACAACTACGAGGACGCGATCATCCTGTCGCAGCGCCTCGTGCAGGACGACGTCCTCTCCTCGATCCACATCGAGGAGCACGAGGTCGACGCCCGTGACACCAAGCTCGGCCCGGAGGAGATCACCCGGGACATCCCGAACGTCTCCGAGGAGGTCCTCGCCGACCTCGACGAGCGCGGCATCATCCGTATCGGTGCCGAGGTCGTCGCCGGCGACATCCTCGTCGGCAAGGTCACGCCCAAGGGTGAGACCGAGCTGACGCCGGAGGAGCGCCTGCTGCGCGCGATCTTCGGTGAGAAGGCCCGTGAGGTCCGTGACACCTCGCTGAAGGTCCCGCACGGCGAGATCGGCAAGGTCATCGGCGTCCGCGTCTTCGACCGTGAAGAGGGCGACGAGCTGCCGCCGGGCGTGAACCAGCTGGTTCGTGTCTACGTGGCGCAGAAGCGCAAGATCACGGACGGTGACAAGCTCGCCGGCCGCCACGGCAACAAGGGTGTCATCTCGAAGATCCTGCCGATCGAGGACATGCCGTTCCTGGAGGACGGCACCCCGGTCGACATCATCCTCAACCCGCTCGGTGTGCCGTCCCGAATGAACCCGGGACAGGTGCTGGAGATCCACCTCGGCTGGCTCGCCAGCCGCGGCTGGGACGTCTCCGGTCTCGCCGACGACTGGGCGCAGCGCCTGCAGGCCATCGGCGCCGACAAGGTCGCGCCGCGTACGAACGTCGCCACCCCGGTGTTCGACGGTGCGCGTGAGGACGAGCTCGCGGGTCTGTTCGAGCACACCCTGCCCAACCGCGACGGTGACCGTCTGGTCCTCCCGTCCGGCAAGGCGAGGCTGTTCGACGGCCGCTCCGGCGAGCCGTTCCCGGACCCGATCTCGATCGGGTACATGTACATCCTCAAGCTGCACCACCTGGTCGACGACAAGCTGCACGCCCGCTCGACCGGCCCGTACTCGATGATCACCCAGCAGCCGCTGGGTGGTAAGGCTCAGTTCGGTGGCCAGCGCTTCGGCGAGATGGAGGTGTGGGCGCTGGAGGCGTACGGCGCCGCTTACGCCCTCCAGGAGCTGCTGACGATCAAGTCCGACGACGTGACCGGCCGCGTGAAGGTCTACGAGGCCATCGTCAAGGGCGAGAACATCCCCGAGCCCGGCATCCCCGAGTCCTTCAAGGTGCTCATCAAGGAGATGCAGTCTCTCTGCCTCAACGTGGAGGTGCTGTCCAGCGACGGTATGTCCATCGAAATGCGTGACACCGACGAGGACGTCTTCCGCGCGGCGGAGGAGCTCGGCATCGACCTGTCCCGGCGCGAGCCGAGCAGCGTCGAAGAGGTCTGACGGGAGTCCGGCCGGGCCTTGGCCACCTGTGGAAAAGGTGATCAAGGCCCGCCGGCCCCAGGACCCCCGTATCAGACCCCTAAGACTTACAACCCTGAGAGGGATTGACGCATAGTGCTCGACGTCAACTTCTTCGATGAGCTCCGGATCGGTCTGGCCACCGCTGACGACATCCGTCAGTGGAGCCACGGCGAGGTCAAGAAGCCCGAGACCATCAACTACCGCACCCTCAAGCCCGAGAAGGACGGACTCTTCTGCGAGAAGATCTTCGGTCCGACCCGGGACTGGGAGTGCTACTGCGGCAAGTACAAGCGCGTCCGCTTCAAGGGCATCATCTGTGAGCGCTGTGGCGTCGAGGTCACTCGCGCCAAGGTGCGCCGTGAGCGGATGGGCCACATCGAGCTGGCCGCTCCCGTCACCCACATCTGGTACTTCAAGGGCGTTCCGTCGCGGCTGGGCTACCTGCTCGACCTCGCCCCGAAGGACCTCGAGAAGGTCATCTACTTCGCCGCGTACATGATCACGTACGTCGACGAGGAGCGCCGCACCCGCGACCTGCCCTCGCTGGAGGCCCACGTCTCCGTCGAGCGCCAGCAGGTCGAGAACCGCCGCGACGCCGACCTCGAAGCCCGCGCCAAGAAGCTCGAGACCGACCTGGCCGAGCTCGAGGCCGAGGGCGCCAAGGCCGACGTGCGCCGCAAGGTGCGCGAGGGTGCCGAGCGTGAGATGAAGCAGCTGCGCGACCGTGCGCAGCGCGAGATCGACCGTCTCGACGAGGTGTGGACCCGCTTCAAGAACCTCAAGGTCCAGGACCTGGAGGGCGACGAGCTCCTCTACCGCGAGCTGCGTGACCGCTTCGGCACGTACTTCGACGGTTCGATGGGTGCCGCGGCGCTGCAGAAGCGCCTGGAGTCCTTCGACCTCGACGAGGAGGCCGAGCGCCTCCGCGAGATCATCCGCACCGGCAAGGGCCAGAAGAAGACCCGCGCGCTCAAGCGCCTCAAGGTCGTCTCCGCGTTCCTGCAGACCAGCAACAGCCCCAAGGGCATGGTGCTCGACTGCGTGCCGGTCATCCCGCCGGACCTTCGCCCGATGGTGCAGCTGGACGGTGGCCGCTTCGCGACCTCCGACCTGAACGACCTGTACCGCCGTGTGATCAACCGCAACAACCGCCTGAAGCGCCTTCTCGACCTCGGTGCCCCCGAGATCATCGTGAACAACGAGAAGCGCATGCTCCAGGAGGCCGTCGACGCGCTCTTCGACAACGGCCGTCGTGGTCGCCCGGTCACGGGCCCCGGCAACCGTCCGCTGAAGTCGCTGTCCGACATGCTCAAGGGCAAGCAGGGCCGCTTCCGTCAGAACCTGCTCGGCAAGCGTGTGGACTACTCCGCGCGTTCCGTGATCGTCGTCGGTCCGCAGCTGAAGCTGCACCAGTGCGGTCTGCCCAAGGCCATGGCGCTGGAGCTCTTCAAGCCGTTCGTGATGAAGCGCCTGGTCGACCTGAACCACGCGCAGAACATCAAGAGCGCCAAGCGGATGGTCGAGCGCGGCCGCACGGTCGTGTACGACGTCCTCGAAGAGGTCATCGCCGAGCACCCGGTTCTGCTGAACCGTGCGCCCACGCTGCACCGCCTCGGCATCCAGGCCTTCGAGCCGCAGCTGGTCGAGGGCAAGGCCATCCAGATCCACCCGCTCGTCTGCACCGCGTTCAACGCGGACTTCGACGGTGACCAGATGGCCGTGCACCTGCCGCTCTCCGCGGAGGCGCAGGCCGAGGCCCGCATCCTGATGCTGTCCTCGAACAACATCCTCAAGCCGGCCGACGGCCGCCCGGTCACGATGCCGACCCAGGACATGGTCCTCGGTCTGTTCTTCCTGACCACCGACGGCGACCTGCGGAACGTGAAGGGCGAGGACCGCTCCTTCGCGTCCGTGGCCGAGGCGATCATGGCGTTCGACGCCGGCGAGCTCTCGCTCCAGTCGCAGGTGGACATCCGCTTCCCGGTGGGCACCATCCCGCCGCGCGGCTGGACCCCGCCGGCGCAGGAGGAGGGCGAGCCGGAGTGGCAGCAGGGTGACACCTTCCGCCTGCGGACGACCCTGGGCCGCGCGCTCTTCAACGAGCTGCTGCCCGAGGACTACCCGTTCGTCGACTACGAGGTCGGCAAGAAGCAGCTCTCCGAGATCGTCAACGACCTCGCCGAGCGCTACCCCAAGGTCATCGTGGCGGCGACGCTCGACAACCTGAAGGCGTCGGGCTTCTTCTGGGCGACCCGTTCCGGCGTCACCGTGGCCATCTCCGACATCGTCGTTCCGGATGCGAAGCGCGCGATCGTCAAGGGCTACGAGGACCTGGACGAGAAGGTCCAGAAGCAGTACGAGCGTGGTCTGATCACCAAGGAAGAGCGCACGCAGGAGCTCATCGCGATCTGGACCAAGGCGACCAACGAGGTCGCCGAGGCGATGAACGCGAACTTCCCGAAGACCAACCCGGTCTCGATGATGGTGAACTCGGGCGCCCGAGGCAACATGATGCAGATGCGTCAGATCGCCGGTATGCGTGGTCTGGTGTCGAACGCCAAGAACGAGACGATCCCGCGTCCCATCAAGGCGTCCTTCCGTGAAGGTCTGTCCGTGCTGGAGTACTTCATCTCCACCCACGGTGCCCGTAAGGGTCTGGCCGACACCGCTCTGCGTACCGCCGACTCGGGTTACCTCACCCGTCGTCTGGTCGACGTCTCCCAGGACGTCATCATCCGCGAGGAGGACTGCGGCACCGACCGTGGTCTGCGTCTGGCCATCGCCGAGCGCGGCGAGGACGGCGTGCTGCGCAAGACGGAGAACGTCGAGACCAGCGTGTACGCACGTGCGCTGGCCGAGGACATCACCGTCGACGGCAAGGTGCTGGCCCCGGCCAACACCGACCTCGGCGACGTCCTCATCGACGAACTGGTCAAGCACGGCATCGAGGAGGTCAAGACCCGTTCGGTCCTGACCTGTGAGTCCGCCGTCGGCACCTGCGCCATGTGCTACGGCCGCTCGCTGGCCACCGGCAAGCTGGTCGACATCGGTGAGGCGGTCGGCATCATCGCCGCCCAGTCCATCGGTGAGCCCGGTACCCAGCTGACGATGCGTACCTTCCACACCGGTGGTGTGGCCGGTGACGACATCACCCAGGGTCTGCCCCGTGTCGTCGAGCTCTTCGAGGCCCGTACGCCGAAGGGTGTCGCCCCGATCTCCGAGGCCTCCGGCCGCGTGCGGATCGAGGAGACCGAGAAGACCAAGAAGCTCGTCGTCACCCCGGACGACGGCAGCGACGAGACGGCGTTCCCGATCTCGAAGCGCGCCCGTCTCCTGGTGTCCGAGGGCGAGCACGTCGAGGTGGGCCAGAAGCTCACCGTGGGTGCCACCAACCCGCACGACGTGCTGCGCATCCTGGGTCAGCGTGCCGTCCAGGTCCACCTGGTCGGCGAGGTCCAGAAGGTCTACAACTCGCAGGGTGTGTCGATCCACGACAAGCACATCGAGATCATCATCCGGCAGATGCTGCGCCGTGTGACGATCATCGAGTCGGGCGACGCGGAGCTGCTGCCCGGCGAGCTGGTCGAGCGTTCGAAGTTCGAGACCGAGAACCGTCGTGTGGTCCAGGAAGGCGGCCACCCGGCCTCCGGCCGTCCGCAGCTGATGGGTATCACCAAGGCCTCGCTGGCGACGGAATCCTGGCTGTCGGCCGCCTCCTTCCAGGAGACGACCCGAGTTCTGACGGACGCGGCGATCAACGCCAAGTCCGACAGCCTCATCGGCCTCAAGGAGAACGTCATCATCGGTAAGCTCATCCCGGCCGGTACGGGTCTGTCCCGCTACCGCAACATCCGGGTCGAGCCGACCGAGGAGGCCAAGGCCGCGATGTACTCGGCCGTCGGCTACGACGACATCGACTACTCGCCGTTCGGCACGGGCTCCGGCCAGGCCGTCCCGCTGGAGGACTACGACTACGGTCCGTACAACCAGTGAGCCGGTAGGCAGTAGGCAGTAGTACGAAGGGCGGTCATCCCCCGTGGGGGTGACCGCCCTTCGGCGTTCCCGGTCCGGGCCTAGGATCCGGGCCTAGGGTCCGAGCCTCGGGGTCCGCTTCCGGTGCGTGCCGGGACCCGGGCCTAGCGCGGGAGCTGGAGATACGGCTCCAGGGCGCGCAGCCGGGTGTGGTTGTCGGGGTGGGTGGACAGCAGCCTGGCAAGACCGGTGGGCTCCTGGAGCTTCTTGCCCTGGCCGGCGGCGGCCGCCTTCGCGGCGTCCTCCTCGGCCTGGAAGTGGTGCAGGACCTCGGCCATCTCGGGCGCGAACCCGAGGGCCGCGGCCTGCTGGTCGGCACGCAGTTCGCCGAGGCGGCCCGCCCAGGCGAGGAGGTAGGGCGCGACGACGAGGGGGATGGTGATGTACCAGGCGACGAGGAACCCGGCGACCACGAACATCCCCATGAAGAGGATCAGCAGCCCCGTCGCGGCCGCGGAGAAGACCCCGGCGACGGCGAGCGCGATCCTGGCCATCCCGCGGGTGAAGGCCCAGGCGAGCCGGCCGGGCAGCGAGTACCAGTAGCCGAGGAGCCCGGCCCAGGCGTGACCGCCGGTGTGGTGGCCGAGTTCATGGGCGAGTACGGCGGCGAGGTTGCTGCTGGGAATCCGGTTGAGGGAGTAGGTGGTGACGCCGACGACATGGCCGGCGACGGCGACCGCGTTCAGGTCGTCGCTGTTCTCCACCATCAGCTCGTAGGTGTTCGCCTCGATGCCGGCCCGGGCGGTGACCTCGCGCCAGATCGGCTCCAGCCGGGCGCGTTCCTCGGCCAGCGGCGGCCGCAGCCTGAGCGCGTGCCGGGCGAAGCGGAGTTCGGTGGGCCGGTGGAAGACGAGCGCTCCCGACGCCACCCAGGCCACGACGACCAGCCAGCCCACGACGGTGCCGAACAGCCCCAGCGCGAAGGCCGACACCACGGCGAGGCTCACCAGGGCCCCCGGGATCTGCGTGGCGAGCTGTCCGATGGCGGTGGCGTCCGCGCCCCGCTGGTGGCCGGCCACATGGACGCGCGAGCCCTGGTGACGGTACTGGAGATCGTCGGGCGCGACGGCGGGCCGCGGGACGAACGGCGCCGGCGCCGGCTGCGGCGGCTGCCCCGCGAACCGCGGGTCGGCCTCCGGAGCCCCCGGGGCTCCCGGGTACTGGGGTGGTGCCGGGCTTCCGGCCGCCGCTCCCGGGTACTGCGGTCCCGGGTACTGCGGGCCCGGTCCGCCGGGGCCGGGGGCTCCCGGGTAGGTACTGCCGGGGTACTGGGGCGCGGGGCCTCCGCCGCCGGGGTACGGGGGTGGTGCCGCCGTTCCCGGGTACTGCGGGCCCGGTCCGTCGGGGCCGGGGGCTCCCGGGTACTGAGGGGGGTGCCCTGTCGTCGTACCCGTACCAGTACCCGTACCCGGGTACTGGGGTGCCGGCCCGCCGGGGTACTGCGGCGGGGGAGCGGAGGCCACCGGGTACTCCGGGGGCGGGGTCGCGGCTCCCGGGTACGGGGGTCCCGGATACGGGGTCCCCGGGTATGCCGGTTCGTGGGCCGGGCCTGGAGGCTGGGACATGACGGCTCCTTCGGTGTGGCTGGTGGCGGTGCGGGGACGTCAGCCGGTGGGCGGCGGCCGACGGTGCCTCGGCGGGCGTGGTCAGGCGGGCCCGTCCTCCGGAGCGGGGTCCGGCGGCACGGCGGCTCGCGGGTCGCCGGGGCGGCCGGGCACCGGAGGTACGGCCGGAGCCGGTCCCGCGGTGGGGTAGGGCGTCGTGGCGGGCGGTCCGTACGGGGCCGACGGGCTGTCGGGCTGCCCCGGCACCACGGGGGACCCGGCGCCCGGACCGCCCGTGTACGGGGCTTGCCCGGCGTACGGGGGCTGCCCGGAGTACGGGGGCCGATCGCCCGCGACAGGGGGCTGCCCGGCGTACGGGGGCTGCCCGCCCGTGTCGCCCGTGTACGACGGCTGTCCCGCGTAGGGCGGCTGTCCGCCCGCGTACGGGGTCTGGGGCTGCCCGTCGTACGGGGGCCGGCCGGCGTCGTACGGAGGCCGGTCGCCGTAGGGGGCCGGTTCCGTGTACGGCGGCCGGGGCGACGGGTCCGGGTACGGAGACCGGCCCGGGTACGGCGGCTGGGTCGGCGTCTGCGGCTGTCCGGGCGTCGCCCCGGGGGGCAGCGCCCCCTGACCGTCCCGCGGCGCCGGAGGCGTCTGCTGCTGGATCAGCTCGTCGACGGCCCGCAGGGTCGAGCGGGCCGACTCCGCCTTCTGGAAGTCCTCCAGGGTGTCCCCGGCGAGGACCTGCAGCTGGCCGCGGATGATGGACAGCTGGTCCTTCTGGATGGACCCGATGACCATCTTGGTGTCCTCGGGGTGCTGGGACAGGTGCAGGGCCCAGGCGCCCACGCCTCCGTGCTGGAGGTGGTACTGGTAGAAGTTGATCTTCTCGGCGATCAGGTGGTGGTCCTGCCGCTGGCGCAGCATCTCCAGTTCGTGCTGCTGATGGGCCAGCCGGAGCCGGAACTCGTGCTCGGGGTCGAGCATGTCGGACTCGTAGCGCAGGCTCCGCTGCCGCCGCCGGTGCGCGATGGCCTCGTCGTCCAGCCGCAGTCGTACGACACAGGTCACGGCGAGTCCGATGCCCGCGGCGAAACCGCCCTCGTCCACGGCCCGCTGGACCGCGCGCTCGGCGGCCGGGCTGTCCTCGATGGAGAAGGCGCGGCTCACCGGCCGCGCGAGCTGGTGCAGCTCACGGGTGAGCCGCGTCGGCACGTCACGCTCACCGCTCGCCACGTACGCGATCGGGTCCGCGACCCGCCAGGTCAGATCGGCCGTGGCGCCGAAGGCGAACGCGTCGTCGTCGCTCGGCATCTCCAGCGCGAGCTGCACGGGATGGCTGCCCATGTCCACCTCGTAGACGGAGGTGTAGCGGCGGGTGGCCGCGTCCGGGCGGCTCGGCCGGTGCGGCGGCATGTAGACGTCGTACGAGCCCTTCGCGGTGACGAAGACCAGCGCGTGGTCGATCGCGGTGACCGCGCGGCGGACGGTGTAGTCGAAGCGGGCGATGGGCCGCACCGTGAGCACCGGGTCGATGAGCGTGGTGTGCCGGTTGGCGTCCTGCTGCCACTCCGGCTGACGGCGGAACTCCGCCATGGTTCAACTCCTCGATGGATCTGGGGTGGAGGGGGTCATGAGGCGGAGCAGACGCTCGGCCACGGCCGGCCGCGCGCCGCCGTCCGGGGTGCGCAGATTGACCAGATGGTGGCTCAGGCGCCTGTGGTCGTTCGCGGTGACGACGAGCGCGGGCAGCAGCAGCTCCAGGGCCTGCGTGACGTCCGCCCGGCTCTCGGCCAGCACGACCCAGGTGTGCAGGGCGGCCAGGGCGCCACGGGACTGCCGGGCGTCGCCGAGCGCGGTCCGCCAGAGGGTGGCCAGGTCACGGGCCGAGTCCGTCTCGTACATGCCGGTGTCGGCGTACCACTCGACGAGCGCGCCCTCCTCGGCGTTGTCGCAGGCGCGCACGAAGGCCCCCAGCGCGAGCTCGCGGACCGAGTCGGCGTCGTGGTGGAGCAGGCGCACCAGTTCGGAGAGCATCTCGCCGCGCCGTGTGCCCACCGAGAGCAGCAGGGCCGTCGAGTCGACCAGGTTGTTCGACTCGGTCCTGCTGCCGCCCCCGGTACGGGCGCGGGCGGCGAGCGCGCTCAGCGCCGGGCCCGCGAGGTCGGGGCGCAGCGGGGTGAGCAGGCCGAAGGCGCGGATCGCGGTCCAGCGGCGGGCCCAGTGGGCGTCCGTGCACCACTGGGTGAGCAGGCGCAGGACGACGGGCGTGTCGAGGAACTGGGCGAGCGTGAGCGTGTTCGCGGCGGTGAGCCGGGGACCGAAGGCCTTGGACACCGCCCAGCCGTCGATCAGCAGCTCCATCGCCGAGGGCAGGTCGGCGCGGGCCAGCAGCGCGGCGGCGGCGGCGGCCCGGGTCCGGACGACCGGACGTCTGTCGCGGGCCAGCTCCTTCAGCCAGGAGACCAGCGCCGGCCGCGCCGACGGATGGCCCGTCCAGAGCTCGCCGAGCAGTACCCGGGGGGTGTTCTCCTTCTTGAAGCGGGCCGTGAACTGGGGCACCGAGCCCCATCTCGTGGTCTCGACCCGTACCTCGCCCTCGGCCCACGCCCGCTCCAGCCGGGTTTCGGCGGCGAGCCCGAACACCGGGATCTCCGGCGGCTGCTCGGGATGCTGGAGCCGCTGGAAGTGCACGTACAGCGTGTCGGCGAGTTCCGCGGCGAGCACGTACGGCGCCTGGTCGAAGACGGCGAGGGAGACGAGGAACGCCTTGTCGCGCAGGGTGGCCTCGGGGTCGCCGAGCCACTCCCGGCACTGCTGCTCGACGGCCGTGTGCCCGAAGTCGGCGAGGCGGGCCGCCGCCTGTTCGCCGCCGTCGTAGCGGGCGACCTCGACGGCGAACCGGGCCACCTCGGCGGGCCGGTGGGCGCCGCGCGCGAGGAAGTCGCGGACGGGGTCGAGAGCGAGCAGACCGGCGAGGTCTCCGGGCTCTTTCCGCAGGTCGGCAAGGTGGGCGCGCAGTACCGCGGTCGCCTGTGGGGGTTCCCAGGGCGAGGGGGTGACTCCCAGCAGGAACGGCGAGTTCTCCAGGGTCACGACCAGATACCCGCCGGTCTTCGCGAGCCGGTCGCGGGCCGCGTACAGGTGGGTGTCGCGCAGCGGGCGGTTGCGGCTCAGCGGCAGATCGCGCAGGACGTGACCGCCGGGCGCGGTGAGCTGGGTGCCGAGGTTCGCCGGGCCGGTCTCGGCGGACAGCGCGTGGACGGCGGGCACGCCCAGGCGGTGCAGGAGCATGAGCGCCGCGGCGTGGCGGCCGGTGGAGTGGGCGCCGGAGAGGACCAGGACGCGCTCGTCGCGCAGCCGGGCCAGGGCGGCGGCGAAGGAGGGGCCCTCGACGAAGACCGAGGCGAGCGCGTCGAGCCGCTGCCGGGGGATCTCGCCGGAGACGTGGGCCGGCGACGCGGAGGCCGTCCCGTGGTGGTGGATCTCCGTCTTGCCGCCCATGAACACATCGCGGGCCGAGCCGCCGGCCGACACCCCGTGCTGGGCCCCGGCGACCAGGCTGCCGCCGAAGGACGCGGCCGCGTCGAAGATGAATCCCGGGGTGTGCGCGACCAGTTCGCGCTGTGCGGCCCTGGCCTCCTGGATCTCCTCCTCGGGCTCGCCCGCGTCGCCGCCCGCCTCGGAGTCCGGGTACGGCCCGGGGGGCCATGGCGCGTCCGGCGGGGGTGCGTCGTCGGGGCCGCCCGGTGTCGGGGGCGCGGGGGCCGTCACGCGGGCTCACCCCCGCTCCTGCCCAGGTGGACGTCCCCGGTGACCTGCCCGCCGGACACCCCGTGCTGATCCCCCGCGACGAGGCTTCCGCCGAAGACGGGGGAGCCGCCGCCGAAGGTGAAGACGACGTTCGCGGGCGGCGCGGCGGGCCGGGCGGCCTGCTGCGCGGGCCGCGCGGGCTCTCCGGGCTCTCCGGGCTCCCCGGGCTGTTCGGGCTGTTCGGTCCGGGAGGGCTCGTGCGGGCCGGGGATCGCGGCCGCGTCCGCCTTTGCATCCGTCGCGTCCGTCGCGTCCGAAGCGGCGGTCGTCGCCGGATCCGTCGCCGCCGTCCGCTCCGTCCGGGGTGTGGAGGTGTCCGCCCCCGGCGCCGGGCTCTCCCCCGAGCAGTCCGGCGCCGGGGCTCCCCCGCTTTCACCGGGGCCATGGGTCCCGTGCGGAACCGGGCCGTGCAGCCAGGCCCGCAGGGGTCCGTTCTTGCTGTCCACCGTCACCGCGTGGAAGCCCTGTGCCGGGATGCCCGGGTGGTCGTGCCGCACGATCCCGGCGTGCACGCTCTCGGAGACGCACAGGGCGAAGTCGTCCGGCCGCTCCCGCAGGGCGGCGCGCAGCAGCCCGGCGTCGAGGAGCCGGCAGGCGTGGTTGAGGTCGGAGCCGACCCAGCCGTCGTGCTCGTCCACGGCGATGTAGCCGGTGGCGACGACACCGCGCAGCCGGATCTGGGCGGAGCTGGACGCCATCCGGTTGACCGCGCGGAGCTGGTGGGGCACCTCGGTGAGCAGGGCGCGCAGCAGCGCGGTGACCGAGGCGTTGGCGTCGATCAGCTCCATCACCGAGTCGCCGCGGTCCGCCCGCAGGCGCAGCCGTTCGTCGATGCCGGCGCTCTCCAGCGCGCGGTCCGTGATGTCGTACAGCATCCGGCGCAAGTAGGCCTGCTCCACGTCGTCCCGGTCGCTGTACCTCTCGATGTCCAGCAGAAGGATCGTCCGGCTCACGGGGTCGGTCATGGTCGCCTTTCGGTGGGGGCCTCGCCTGGCAAGCAGGGTGGCGTCACCGGTGGGCCGGGTGTGAGGGCGGATGTCCCACTCGAAGTGTGACCGTGTGCACAGAAGTCGTCCGCGGTCACGGGAGTCCCGGCCGTCAGCGGAGTCACCTCCGGCGCGGTCGGCGCGGGCGGGGCCGTGAACCGGTACGCGGGCGGGGCGGTGGCCGCGGACCGGTACGGGGCGGCGGTCCGCGCGGGCGGGGCGGTCGGCGCGTCCCGGTGCGGGGAGCCGACGGTTCATCGCCGGGCGATCCGCCGCAGGACGTCCATGCGCAGGATCACCATCGTCCGCCGGCCCGTCAGCACCGCTTCCCGCTCCCGGAGTTCCTTCAGCAGGCGCTGGACCATCTCCCGGGACGCCCCCACCGAGCCCGCCAGCTCCTGTTTGCTCAGCGGGACGGAGAGCTCGATGCCCTCCTCCGTGCGGTGGCCGTTCGTGCGGGCCAGGTCGAGCAGGAGCGCCGCGAAGCGCTCGCGGACGCTCATGGAGGCGAACTCCAGGCGGCGCCGGTCGGCGGCGCGGGTGCGGTCCGAGGTGAGGCCGAGCAGGGCGAAGGAGACCGCGGGGGAGCGGGCGAGGAAGTCCCGGAAGTGTTCGCGTACGAGCGCGACCGTACGGACCGGCTCCAGGGCCGTCACCGTCGCGGAGCGCGGCCGGCCGGTGAGCGCGGCGGACTCTCCGACGATGTCGCCGGGGCCGCGCAGCGCGAGCAGCGCCTCGTAGCCGTTGGCGGCGGCCGCCGTCACCTTCGTCCAGCCGTGCGTCACGATCAGCACGTGCGAGGAGGGCTCGCTCTGGTGCAGGAGCACCGTCCGGGGCGCGTAGGACAGCTCGTGGCCGAGGGACAGCAGCGCGGAGCGGTCCTCGCTCTCCAGGCGTGCCAGGAAAGGCACCCGGTCGTCCAGGCTCTCGTCCCCGCCTGAGGGTGCGCCTAAGGGTGCAGCCGCCATGAGTCCATCCCCCGTCCCCCGATCGGCCCCCGTGGCCGACGCACAGTGACCGGTGCGCGGCAACGGGTCAACGTACTCACCCAGTGTGTGCGGTGAGGACCGAATCGTGGACTTTCATCGCGGAACCGGTGACAAGCTGCGCCAAGTGTGAAGTGCCCCGAGAATGGATCGGGAGAAGTCCGGCGTGTCGGGCACCACGGCATTTGTTTTGACCGAAGTCCGTGAGGTAGGTACGCTCTTACCTTGTGCCTGGGGTGTGCCCTGGCTCTCGTGCGTGCCTTCAGACCGCAAGGGGAGCCGTAAGCGGCCACCGCAATCTGCGCCCTTTTCGCCTGGCGGTGAGGGTCTGCAGTATTCGACACACCCGACCGCGTGGGTCGGTGGCGTTCCAGGTTAGCTTCACCATTCGGCACACAGAAACCGGAGAAGTAGTGCCTACGATCCAGCAGCTGGTCCGGAAGGGCCGGCAGGACAAGGTCGAGAAGAACAAGACGCCCGCACTCGAGGGTTCGCCCCAGCGTCGCGGCGTCTGCACGCGTGTGTTCACGACCACCCCGAAGAAGCCGAACTCGGCCCTGCGTAAGGTCGCGCGTGTGCGTCTGACCAGCGGGATCGAGGTCACGGCTTACATTCCGGGTGAGGGACACAACCTGCAGGAGCACTCCATCGTGCTCGTGCGCGGCGGCCGTGTGAAGGACCTGCCTGGTGTTCGTTACAAGATCATCCGCGGTTCGCTCGACACCCAGGGTGTCAAGAACCGCAAGCAGGCCCGCAGCCGCTACGGCGCCAAGAAGGAGAAGTAGAAATGCCTCGTAAGGGCCCCGCCCCGAAGCGCCCGGTCATCATCGACCCGGTCTACGGTTCCCCTCTGGTGACCTCCCTCATCAACAAGGTGCTGCTGAACGGCAAGCGCTCCACCGCCGAGCGCATCGTCTACGGCGCCATGGAGGGTCTGCGTGAGAAGACGGGCAACGACCCGATCATCACGCTGAAGCGCGCGCTGGAGAACATCAAGCCGACCCTCGAGGTCAAGTCCCGCCGTGTCGGTGGTGCGACGTACCAGGTTCCGATCGAGGTCAAGCCCGGTCGCGCCAACACGCTCGCGCTGCGCTGGCTCGTCGGTTACTCCCGCGCCCGTCGCGAGAAGACCATGACCGAGCGTCTGCTCAACGAGCTTCTCGACGCCTCCAACGGCCTTGGTGCCGCTGTGAAGAAGCGCGAGGACACCCACAAGATGGCCGAGTCCAACAAGGCCTTCGCGCACTACCGCTGGTAGTCGTTACCCACATCGAGACCGAGAGAAGACTGAAGCCTTATGGCTACCACTTCACTTGACCTGGCCAGGGTCCGCAACATCGGGATCATGGCTCACATCGACGCGGGCAAGACGACCACCACTGAGCGGATCCTCTTCTACACCGGCGTCAGCTACAAGATCGGTGAAGTCCACGACGGCGCCGCCACCATGGACTGGATGGAGCAGGAGCAGGAGCGTGGCATCACGATCACCTCTGCTGCCACCACCTGTCACTGGCCGCTTGAGGACAACGACTACACGATCAACATCATCGACACCCCGGGGCACGTCGACTTCACGGTCGAGGTGGAGCGTTCGCTCCGCGTCCTCGACGGTGCCGTCACGGTGTTCGACGGTGTCGCCGGTGTCGAGCCGCAGTCCGAGACGGTGTGGCGTCAGGCCGACCGTTACGGCGTGCCGCGCATCTGCTTCGTGAACAAGCTGGACCGCACCGGCGCCGAGTTCCACCGCTGCGTGGACATGATCAAGGACCGCCTCGGCGCCGTCCCGATCATCATGCAGCTCCCGATCGGTGCCGAGATGGACTTCAAGGGCGTTGTGGACCTGGTCCGCATGAAGGCGCTCGTGTGGTCCGCCGAGGCCGCCAAGGGCGAGATGTACGACGTCGTCGACATCCCGGCCACGCACGCCGAGGCTGCCGAGGAGTACCGCGGCAAGCTGGTCGAGACCGTCGCCGAGCACGACGACGAGATCATGGAGCTGTTCCTGGAGGGCCAGGAGCCCACCGAGGAGCAGCTGTACGCCGCGATCCGTCGCGTCACCATCGCGTCCGGCAAGTCCGACGGCGTCACGGTCACCCCGGTGTTCTGTGGCACCGCGTTCAAGAACAAGGGCGTTCAGCCCCTGCTCGACGCGGTCGTGCGCTACCTGCCGACTCCGCTTGACGTCGAGGCCATCGAGGGCCACGACGTGAAGGACGCGGAGCTGGTCGTCAAGCGCAAGCCGTCCGAGGACGAGCCGCTGTCCGCGCTCGCGTTCAAGATCATGAGCGACCCGCACCTGGGCAAGCTCACCTTCGTCCGGGTCTACTCGGGCCGCCTGGAGACTGGCACCGCGGTGCTGAACTCCGTCAAGGGCAAGAAGGAGCGCATCGGCAAGATCTACCGCATGCACGCGAACAAGCGTGAGGAGATCGACGCGGTGGGCGCCGGCGACATCGTCGCCGTGATGGGTCTGAAGCAGACCACGACCGGTGAGACGCTCTGCGATGACAAGAACCCGGTGATCCTGGAGTCCATGGACTTCCCGGCGCCGGTCATCCAGGTCGCCATCGAGCCCAAGTCCAAGGGTGACCAGGAGAAGCTGGGTGTCGCCATCCAGCGTCTCGCGGAGGAGGACCCCTCCTTCCACGTTCACTCGGACGAGGAGACCGGCCAGACCATCCTCGGCGGTATGGGCGAGCTGCACCTCGAGGTGCTGGTCGACCGTATGAAGCGTGAGTTCAGGGTCGAGGCCAACGTCGGCAAGCCGCAGGTCGCCTACCGTGAGACGATCCGCAAGACCGTCGAGCGTCACGACTTCACCCACAAGAAGCAGACCGGTGGTACCGGTCAGTTCGCCAAGGTGCAGATCGCGATCGAGCCCATCACCGAGACCGATGGTCCGGCGTACGAGTTCGTGAACAAGGTCACCGGTGGCCGTATCCCGCGGGAGTACATCCCGTCGGTGGACGCAGGTGCGCAGGAGGCCATGCAGTTCGGCATCCTGGCCGGCTACGAGATGACGGGCGTCCGCGTCATTCTTCTCGATGGTGGCTACCACGAGGTCGACTCCTCCGAGCTCGCGTTCAAGATCGCCGGTTCGCAGGCGTTCAAGGAAGCCGCGCGCAAGGCTTCCCCCGTGCTCCTCGAGCCGATGATGGCCGTCGAGGTCACCACGCCCGAGGAGTCGATGGGCGATGTCATCGGCGACCTCAACTCCCGCCGTGGCCAGATCCAGGCCATGGAGGAGCGCAGCGGCGCTCGCGTCGTGAAGGGCCTCGTGCCCCTCTCGGAGATGTTCGGCTATGTCGGAGACCTCCGCAGCAAGACGTCGGGTCGCGCCAGCTACTCGATGCAGTTCGACTCCTACGCCGAGGTTCCCCGGAACGTCGCCGAGGAGATCATCGCGAAGGCCAAGGGCGAGTAACACACCCCGTTTACACGCTTTAGGCTTGACACCGACCGCCGGGGCTCACCCGGGAGGGAAAACCCCGGCGGGCGGCATCCCAGCAAAGATCACCTGGCGCCGATGAGTAAGGCGTACCAGAACCACTCCGCAGGAGGACCCCAGTGGCGAAGGCAAAGTTCGAGCGGACTAAGCCGCACGTCAACATCGGCACCATCGGTCACATCGACCACGGTAAGACGACCCTCACGGCCGCCATTACCAAGGTGCTGCACGACGCGTACCCGGACCTGAACCAGGCTTCGGCGTTCGACCAGATCGACAAGGCTCCTGAGGAGCGCCAGCGCGGTATCACGATCTCGATCGCGCACGTCGAGTACCAGACCGAGGGCCGTCACTACGCCCACGTCGACTGCCCCGGTCACGCGGACTACATCAAGAACATGATCACGGGTGCCGCGCAGATGGACGGCGCCATCCTCGTGGTCGCCGCCACCGACGGCCCGATGCCGCAGACCAAGGAGCACGTGCTCCTGGCCCGCCAGGTCGGCGTTCCGTACATCGTCGTCGCCCTGAACAAGGCCGACATGGTGGACGACGAGGAGATCCTGGAGCTCGTCGAGCTCGAGGTCCGTGAGCTCCTCTCCGAGTACGAGTTCCCGGGCGACGACCTTCCGGTCGTCAAGGTCTCGGCGCTCAAGGCGCTCGAGGGCGACAAGGAGTGGGGCCAGACCGTTCTGGACCTCATGGCCGCCGTCGACGAGGCGATCCCGACCCCGCCGCGTGACACCGAGAAGCCGTTCCTCATGCCCGTCGAGGACGTCTTCACGATCACCGGTCGCGGTACGGTCGTCACCGGCCGTATCGAGCGTGGTGTCCTGAAGGTCAACGAGACCGTTGACATCATCGGCATCAAGCAGGAGAAGACCACCACCACGGTCACCGGCATCGAGATGTTCCGCAAGCTGCTCGACGAGGGCCAGGCCGGTGAGAACGTCGGTCTGCTCCTCCGTGGCATCAAGCGCGAGGACGTCGAGCGCGGCCAGGTCATCATCAAGCCGGGTTCGGTCACCCCGCACACCGAGTTCGAGGCCCAGGCCTACATCCTGTCCAAGGACGAGGGTGGCCGCCACACGCCGTTCTTCAACAACTACCGTCCGCAGTTCTACTTCCGTACGACTGACGTGACCGGTGTTGTGACCCTCCCCGAGGGCACGGAGATGGTCATGCCGGGCGACAACACCGAGATGACCGTTTCGCTCATCCAGCCCGTCGCCATGGAAGAGGGCCTGAAGTTCGCCATCCGTGAGGGTGGCCGGACCGTGGGCGCCGGCCAGGTCACCAAGATCACCAAGTAATTGCTGATCGCATGACCTGGTAGCTCCTTCCAGAGCTCCAGAAGGGGCCCGTACGACTTCGGTCGTACGGGCCCCTTCCGCATGTCCGGGAACGGCCGCGCGGGCACGGCGACGCGCCGGGCCTTGGGGTTCTGTTCGTCTCACAAGGTGGACGAATCCGTATACGAAGTTCGGACAGTGATTCGATGCGGGAGTCGTCCCTGCAGGTGAAACGATTCTTGGCACGTGTAGGCAGAATCACGTAACGCAGTCGTAATTCTGGAGTAACACTTATAGGGATGGTCTCCCCCCTCGGGATGGGAGGCTTCATTGGTCTGCGCACCGGCGACGGCGCCGCGCGCACCCCGCCCGGTCGTACCGGAGTTCCGGGGTCCCAGGCGTCCGCCGTGCGCGGATGCGCCCGGGCCCCTTACACCGATGCCGCCGGAAACGATCCGGTCGAACCGACCCCGGTCAGCCGTTCCGGCAACCCCCGTCTGAAGGGACCCCAGGTGACCCGTCCTGACACGAAGAGCCGCATCGCCTCCTTGCTCGACGACATCGAGCGGCGCAATCCGGCGCAGCCCGAGTTCCTCCAGGCCGCGCACGAGGTGCTCGAAACGCTGGCTCCGGCCCTCTCGCAGCGCCCGGAGTTCGCGGACGCGGCCCTCGTCGAACGGCTGGTGGAGCCCGAGCGGCAGATCATCTTCCGTGTCCCGTGGCAGGACGACCACGGCAAGGTCCACGTCAACCGGGGCTACCGCGTGGAGTTCAACAGCGCGCTCGGCCCGTACAAGGGCGGTCTGCGGTTCCACCCGTCGGTGAACCTGGGCATCGTGAAGTTCCTCGGCTTCGAGCAGATCTTCAAGAACGCGCTGACCGGTCTCGGCATCGGCGGCGGCAAGGGCGGCAGCGACTTCGACCCGCGCGGGAAGTCGGACTCCGAGGTCATGCGGTTCTGCCAGTCGTTCATGACGGAGCTGTACCGGCACATCGGTGAGCACACGGACGTGCCGGCGGGCGACATCGGCGTGGGCGGCCGGGAGATCGGCTACCTGTTCGGCCAGTACCGCCGCATCACCAACCGCTGGGAGGCGGGTGTCCTCACCGGCAAGGGCGCGCACTGGGGCGGTTCGCTGATCCGGCCCGAGGCGACCGGGTACGGCAACGTCCTGTTCGCCGCCGCCATGCTGCGCGAGCGCGGCGAGGACCTGGAGGGCCAGACCGTGGTCGTCTCCGGTTCCGGCAACGTCGCGACCTACACCATCGAGAAGCTCGCCGCCCTCGGTGCCAACGCGGTGACCTGCTCCGACTCGACCGGCTACGTCGTCGACGACAAGGGCATCGACGTCGAACTCCTCAAGCAGGTCAAGGAGGTCGAGCGCGGCCGGGTCTCCGACTACGCGGAACGGCGCGGCGCGTCGGCGCGGTTCGTCGCGAACGGCAGCGTCTGGGACGTGCCGGGCGATGTCGCGCTGCCCTCGGCCACCCAGAACGAGCTGGACGCGGCCGCGGCGGCCACCCTGATCGGCAACGGCGTCAAGGCGGTCTCCGAGGGCGCCAACATGCCCACCACCCCCGAGGCGGTCCACCTCTTCCAGAAGGCGGGCGTCGCCTTCGGCCCCGGCAAGGCGGCCAACGCGGGCGGTGTCGCGGTCAGCGCGCTGGAGATGAGCCAGAACCACGCCCGCACCTCGTGGTCGCGCGAGCGGGTCGAGGACGAGCTGACCGCCATCATGAACAACATCCACGCGATCTGCCACGAGACCGCCGAGCGCTACGGCGTCCCGGGCGACTACGTCAGCGGCGCGAACATCGCGGGCTTCGAGCGGGTCGCGGGCGCGATGCTGGAGCAGGGCGTGATCTGACCGGGTGGCTTCGGTCTGAGCTGAGCTTCAGAGGGGTCCGTACGGGTTCGTCCCTACGGACCCCTTCACCGTGTCCGGGTTCAGACGCTCGGGTAGAGCGGAAGGTCCGCCGTGGAGATGATCCAGTCGGCGATCGTCACGTCCTCGCCGTAGACGAAGTCCTTGCGGGTCGCGTAGCGGGGGCCGTCCGGGGTGGAGTGGATGTCGGTGAGGACGGCGCCGGTGCCGGTGCGGGGGTCGAAGATCGCGTAGACGGGGATGCCCATGAGGGGGTAGTCGCGCATCTTGCTGACCCAGTCGTTGTCCGGGTTGGAGCGGGACACGATCTCAACGGCGGCGATGAGCGTGAGCGGGTCGAAGGACCTGTCTCCCTCCATGTCCGCCTCTGCGATCACCATGATGTCGGGGCGGGGCATGATGCTTTCCGGCGCCACTTCGACATCAGGTTCGCCCGTGTGGGCCGCGATCTCCTCGGGCATGACCTTCTCCAGGCGTTTCCGGAGACGCAACGCGGTGAGCTCGTGCTGCCGGACCGGCGACGTCATGTCGACGACGATCCCTTCCTTGGTGATCTCGAATTTGCCGGGAAGGGTGCCGTCCGTGGACTCCACGAAGTCGCGCATGGCCCGGTACAGGTGGGAGGTGCCCTGCCGCGCGTCGTCCGGGGCGATGGTCATGGCGCTCGCTCCTCGTCTGTGCCCAGGGGCAAGGATCGTCACGTTCATGCTAGGCGGCCTCCGGGGGATCGGATCGGCAGTCGCGACACAGTCCGGGCTCGGCCGTGCGGATTCCCCTGTCGCAGCCGTCGCAGTTCCGGAGCGGATGCCGGACGGCCGGGGGTGGTGCGGGGGCACGGAACGGGGGTGGTGGCGGCAACTGGGCCGTGAGGCGGTGGGCGAGGAGGGCGACCGGGCGGTGCAGGGGCTCGTCCGGCAGGGTGCTCGTCAGGGCGTGGCGTACGGCGGTGGGGGTGAGGTCGCGTTCGAGCCAGGCGGCGACGCCAGGGGCGAGGTGTTCGGCGTCGGAGGCGGAGAGGAGGAGGCGGGGGTCCTCGCGGCGGAGACCTGCGAGGAGGTCGATGGCTGTCTGGAGGAGGGCGGGGGAGGCGTACGCGGGCTGCGGGACGGCCGGGAGCGCCTTGCGGCGAGGGCGGTCGGCCGGTGCCGGGCGTCGGGCGGGCGGCCTGTGGGCTGCGGTCGCGTCTGCCGTGCGGTGGTGTCCCGGGCGGTTGCAGGAGACCGTGCGGGTGACGATCCGGCCGTCGGGGGTGCGTTCGCGGGTGCGGCGCAGGTAGCCGTGTGCCTCCAGCTCGCGCAGGGCGGCGGAGATACGGGTGGCGCCCTCGGGGAAGCGGGAGGCGAGGGTTTTGATGTCGATGGGGGCGCCGGTGGGGAGCGACTGGATGTGGAGGCCCAGCCCGATGGCGAGTCCGGACAGTTCCGGGTGCTGGGCGAGGTGGTTGCCGACCACCGTGAAATTGCTGGTGTGGTGGACGTTGTCGTGCACGACGCCGGAATGAGGGCGCCTGCGAGGGTGATTCTTGCCCGGGATACGGGACTGGGGGCGCGCGGGCGCGCTAGGGTTTTCACTGTCCATCAGGAAGCTCCGAACTTCCTCGGTGGTCAGGCCCTCGCAGGGATTGCTACTCCCGGCGGGGGCCGTCGCATTTCCTGCCGCAGGTCCGCGGATGTCTGCGGATGCCTGTGGTCGTGATCTGTCGCGCTGAGCGTAGAACAGGCAACCCACCTCAAATCCAGTCCAGTTGGGCATATTCACTCGGGGGAGTGATGCTGCGCCACGGGCGGGAGGGGTGGGGTTTGGTGGGGTTCTTTCTCCCCGGTGGTTCTTGGGGGAGACCGCTGGTCACGCCGGAGCACGGGTCTTCACGTTCCGGTTTCCGAAGTCTCAGTTCGGCCCAGGCGGTCTTGCGCGGGGGCGGTCCCGGTGTCACGCCCCAGCGGTCCGCGAACGCGTCCACGAGGAGCAGGCCGTGCCCCGAGTCGATGTCGGCCTCCGCCGGGCCGAGTCGGGGAAGCCGGTCACCCACGGTGTCCGTCACCTCGATGCGGAGGGTGTCGCCGACGACGTACAGCGTGAGCCGGAAGTCCCGTCCCGGTACGCGGCCGTGCGTCGCCGCGTTGTTCGCGAGCTCGGCGACGATCTGGTCGGCCGGGCTCAACGGCAGCTCCCAGGAGCGGAGTTGTTCGGTCGCGAGCAGCCTGGCCAGACGGGCACCGCGTGGCGTGGGGGACAGCAGCACGCTGAAGTTGCGGACGGGTTCGACGCGTTGGGCCTCGGGCCCGGCGGTTTCCTGATTCACGTCACTCAGCGTGTCCGACTCCGCCTACGGTGAGCTGCGATGACGTCGGTGCGTACGGGGTTTGTCCGGTCGTTGTCCCGATCTGTCCCGGCTGTCCTGGGTGTCGTACGGGAACGGTGCGCGTTGGAGGTGGGTGGGTGTGAGCAGCGAGAGTGCGGACGAGCCGGGGTGGGACGTGAGCCCCGAGGACGAGATCGCCCCGGTGGTCGAGGCGACCGGCCGCCAGGTCAGGCTCTGGCGGGAGGCGGCCGGGATGCGAGTGGTCGAGTTCGGGCGGGCGATCGGGTACGGGGAGGACCTGGTCCGGAAGGTGGAGCGGGGCGCGCGGATTCCCCGGGCGGACTTCCTGGACCGCGCGGACGACGTCCTGGACGCCGGCGGGCATCTCCGCGCCTTCAAGGAGGACATGGAGAAGGCCCGGTACCCGAAGAAGGTCCGCGAGCTGAAGATGCTGGAGGAGCGGGCGGTCGAGCTTCTGCTGTACAGCAACCACAACATCCATGGGTTGTTGCAGACGCCCGAGTACGCGCGTGCGTTGCTCGGTACCTGGCGGCCGGCCTATTCGCCGGACGAGCTGGAGCGGATGGTTGCCGCGAGGGTGGCCCGCAAGTCCGTCTTCGAGCGGTCGCCGGCTTCCGAACTCAGCTTCGTCCAAGAAGAGGTGACCTTGCGCCGACCTGTCGGGGGCACAATGGTGCTGCGCCGTCAGCTCGAACACATGCTGGAGGTGGCCCGGTTGCCATTCGTGGAGCTTCAAGTGATGCCGACAGGTCGCGCCGATCACCCGGGCACGGGTGGGCGGATCCAGGTGCTGAAGTTCGGGGACGGTACTGCCGTCGGGCGCACGGACGACGAGTTCGCCGGGCGGCCGGTTTCGGACCCACGGCATATCCGGGTTCTGGAGCTGCGGTACGGCATCATCCGGGCCCAGGCACTCACGCCGGGAGAGTCCGTGGCTTTCATCGAGCGAGCGCTGGGAGAAACGTGATCCACATGACCTCCACCGATATCTCCTCGGATCTTCTCTGGTTCAAGAGCAGCTACAGCAGCAGCGAAGCCGGCGACTGCGTCGAAGTCGCCCTGGAGTGGCGCAAGAGCAGCTACAGCGACAGCAGCAACGGAAACGACTGCGTCGAGATAGCCCCCACCCCCACCGTGATCCACATCCGTGACTCCAAGAAGCCGGGCGGCGCGCGCCTGGTGATGGCCCCCGCCGCCTGGTCGGCGTTCATCGGCTTCGTCGCCCAGGGCTGACCGGGGGAGCGGCGATCCACCCGCAGAGCTACGCGCGTACCGTGTTCGCCGCCCTGGGCGGAGTCGTCGAGATCGGCGCGGTGAACCACACCGGCACCTGGGACCTGGTCGATGTCTCGGTGGGGGACTTCCTGGCGCCCAGGGGCGAGGACATCGCACGGATCATGGCGGCGGTCCGGACGATCGGCCGGTTCGACGCGTCCGTCATGGCGATCTCGGACGAGCTGGGATACCTGCGCGAGCACCCGGTCGAGGCGCCGTTCCTGCTGCTCTGGTCGGCGGGCGTCACCTGGGTTCCGGAGTCGGCGGAGAACGTCGCGTATCTGGAGGAGCCGCACGTCGTACGCCGGATGTGCCGCATGGGCGCGGATCTCCAACTGGCCAGTCTGCTGGATGCCTTGGTGACCGCCGGCATCGCGGCCGGAGTGGACGCCGAGGAGGGCGGGAGCCTGGTCGCCGGGATCATCCGCGTCGCCTGTGAGCTCGTGGGCGACACCGGGCGCAACACTCCCGAAGGCGTCTTCCGGATGTGGCGGGTGGCCGAGCTTCCGGACACCCTGCGCCCGGACTCCGGTGCGCCGGAGCAGGGCAAGGCGGGGTACAGGGCGTACGACGCGGAGCTGGAGCGGTTGCTCGCGCCGTTCTGAGGCCCGCCGGGAGAGCGGTCACTGCATGTTCTGCACGTGCGGATGGTCGTACGAGGACACGCACACGTAGATCTGCATGCTGTAGCCGCGGCCGATGTTGAGCCGGGTGGCGCAGGCCGGGCCGAGGAAATGCAGGCCGTCGTACCCGGCGTCCTCCAGGGGGCGCCAGCTGCCGCTGCCGCCGTCCCATTCGGAGCCGTCGACGGTGAGCAGCGGGCGGACGTCCGCGCCGCACTCGGGGCAGGACATCGGGAACGGATCGCTGAAACTCCAGGGCGCGTGGCCGCCGAGCTTGCAGCCGGGGGCGACGCTGAGGTCGTACTGGTAGTCGACGGCCTCGATGTCGTCCTCGTCGTCCGGGTCCTCGTCGTCAGGGTCCTGTTCGTCCTCCCAGGCCTCGATCCGGTCCGCCAGTTCCTCGGGGAGTTCGTGCGGCGCCGGGTACTCGGTGACCGTCTCGGGGTGGAGGAGGCACGGTTCGGGCAGGTAGTCGTCGCTGCCGATCACCGACGGCTCCGGGGGCGCGGGGAGCGGGTCGGTGACGTCGGCGGAGGCCCGCCAGTACAGCTCGGCGGCGGGGAGGTGGTCCTCGTCGTGGTCGAAGGGGCACCAGAGGACCTGCAGCAGGTCGGTGCCGGCCGGGCGGGGCAGCGCGGGGATGTCGGCGGCGTAGAGCTGGACCACGGGGACGAGCGGGACCGGGCCGTCCTGCGGTATCCGCGTCTTCGCGACGGCACGGTCGACGATCACGCGCTCCTCGGGGGTGAGGAAGTCGGCGCCCTCGGCGCGGGGCCGGGTCCAGCCGTCGGCGAGGATGCGCCGCCGTAGCCGTACGTCGTCGGGGGCCAGACCGCTGTGCGTGGGCGCGTCGTGGTCGGGGCAGGTGGGCCACGGCTCGTCGGCCGGCCACAGGAGGGGGCCGCCGATCGAACTGTCCCTGACCGTAGGGGTACTTGGACGCGGATGCAGTCGGACGGCGGTACGGGCCAGGGGCGCGAGCTCGGGGAAGAGAGCGGCGACGTCCAGGGGGCGCGGGGGAGTGGTGCGGGACATGGGGCGAGGCTACGGGTCCAACGGGAGCCGGAACCGAGGGAGGTCGCGGCACGGCGGCACGGGCGGTGTCACGCCGCCGGCGGAGACCGCGGATCGAGCGCTGGAGAATCCGGCCGAGGGAATCCGCCGGCGGGGACTCCACGGCCTGGCGCGGAGCGTCACCGGCGGGGGTGCGCTTTCCGGCGCATTTGCCCCGAGTTTGCCCCGAGCGGAGATTTCGGCCGGCCCGCCCGCGTGCCCGGGGTTTGACCTGCGTCACCTTGGGGGTACGATCCTCGGCTCGATTGGCCAGGGGGCCGTCCGGTATGGCAGACTAACGGGGTTGCTCGGTCGAGTGCCGATGCTGCGCGCCTCCCGTCGGGAGGACTGGAAGCGAGTCCCACAGTACTCGTCGCCCAATCTGTCGTGAGGCAGCGCTGGGGCGGACGTACGGGAATCTTCCGGGAAGTGTCAGCGGGGTGCAGACCAGGCACCCGGTGGGTGTTCTCACCCCCGGTCCTGCGGTTGCTTTCGGGCGGAGCCGCGTCCCTCGTAGGGAAATCCGTGACGGATATCCCTGTCGGCAGGAGCGCGACACACCCGACCGCGTGGGTCGGAGGTCAGGACGCGAACCCCCGGGTACCAGAGCGTTTTAATCGAGACAAAGGACTACTGAGTAGCCATGGCGGGACAGAAGATCCGCATCCGGCTCAAGGCCTACGACCACGAGGTCATCGATTCGTCGGCGAAGAAGATCGTCGAGACGGTGACGCGCACTGGTGCGTCGGTCGCGGGCCCGGTGCCGCTGCCCACTGAGAAGAACGTGTACTGCGTCATCAAGTCGCCGCACAAGTACAAGGACTCTCGCGAGCACTTCGAGATGCGCACGCACAAGCGCCTCATCGACATCCTCGACCCCACGCCCAAGACCGTTGACTCCCTGATGCGACTCGACCTCCCGGCCGGTGTCGACATCGAGATCAAGCTCTAGGGATCGGTGATCTGAGAATGGCTAAGCAGATCAAGGGCATCCTCGGCGAGAAGCTCGGCATGACGCAGGTGTGGGACGAGAACAACCGTGTTGTTCCCGTCACCGTCGTCAAGGCCGGCCCGAACGTCGTGACCCAGGTCCGCACGAACGACGTCGACGGCTACGAGTCCGTCCAGATCGCGTTCGGCGAGATCGACCCGCGCAAGGTGAACAAGCCCCTCAAGGGCCACTTCGCGAAGGCCGACGTCACTCCCCGCCGCCACCTCGTCGAGATCCGTACCGCTGACGCCAGCGAGTACACCCTCGGCCAGGAGATCACCGCTGAGGTGTTCGAGGCCGGCATCAAGGTGGACGTGACCGGCAAGAGCAAGGGCAAGGGCTTCGCCGGTGTCATGAAGCGTCACAACTTCAAGGGCCTCGGCGCCGGACACGGTGTCCAGCGCAAGCACCGCTCCCCCGGCTCCATCGGTGGCTGTGCCACCCCGGGCCGTGTGTTCAAGGGCGTCCGCATGGCGGGCCGCATGGGCAACGAGCGGGTCACCACCCAGAACCTGACCGTTCACGCCGTTGACGCGGAGAAGGGCCTGCTCCTCATCAAGGGAGCGATCCCTGGTCCGAACGGCGGCCTCGTCCTGGTCCGTACCGCGGCCAAGGGGGCCTGAGGACATGAGCACCATTGACATTCTGTCGCCCTCCGGCGACACCGCCGGGACCGTTGAGCTCCCGGCGGAGATCTTCGATGTAGAGAAGATCAGCATCCCGCTGCTTCACCAGGTTGTCGTCGCGCAGCTGGCCGCGGCCCGTCAGGGCACGCACAAGGTCAAGCGTCGTGGCGAGGTCCGTGGTGGTGGCCGCAAGCCTTACCGCCAGAAGGGCACCGGCCGCGCCCGTCAGGGTTCGACCCGCGCGCCGCAGTTCGCCGGCGGTGGCGTCGTCCACGGCCCCACGCCGCGTGACTACTCGCAGCGGACCCCGAAGAAGATGAAGGCCGCGGCCCTGCGCCACGCCCTCACCGACCGGGCCCGCAACGCTCGCATCCACGTCATCACCGGCGTGATCGAGGGCGAGACCCCCTCCACCAAGGCCGCGAAGAGCTTCCTCGGCAAGGTCAGCGAGCGCAAGAACGTGCTCCTGGTCATCGAGCGCTCCGACGAGGCCGCGCTGCTCTCCGCGCGCAACCTGCCCCAGGTCCACATCCTGGAGCCGGGCCAGCTGAACACGTACGACGTTCTCGTCTCGGACGACGTGGTCTTCACCCAGGCCGCTTTCGAGTCCTTCGTGTCTGGCCCCCAGGCCGCTGACACCGAAGGGAGCGAAGCCTGATGGCTACGCGTCACCCGAGCATTGCCTCGAAGGCCGCCAAGGCCAAGAAGGTCGCGCGCGTCGCCAAGGCGAAGCGCCACGAGGCCGAAGGCAAGAACACCGTCGAGACCCCGCTGAGCAAGAGCTTCACGGATCCCCGTGACGTCCTCCTCAAGCCGGTCGTCTCGGAGAAGAGCTACGCGCTGCTCGACGAGGGCAAGTACACCTTCGTCGTGGACCCGCGGGCCAACAAGACCCAGATCAAGCAGGCCGTCCAGGCGGTCTTCTCGGTCAAGGTCACCGGGGTCAACACGATCAACCGTCAGGGCAAGCGCAAGCGCACCAAGACGGGCTTCGGCAAGCGTGCCGACAGCAAGCGCGCGATCGTGACCCTCGCTGAGGGCGACCGTATCGACATCTTCGGCCAGGCCTCCTAACGGAGTGCCCTGGTCCGAATATCGGACGAGGACTGAGAAATGGGAATCCGCAAGTACAAGCCGACTACGCCGGGCCGTCGTGGCTCCAGCGTCGCCGACTTCGTCGAGGTCACGCGGTCCACGCCGGAGAAGTCGCTGGTTCGCCCCCTGCACAGCAAGGGCGGCCGTAACAATTCCGGTCGTGTGACCGTTCGCCACCAGGGTGGCGGACACAAGCGCGCCTACCGAGTGATCGACTTCCGTCGTCACGACAAGGACGGCGTGCCGGCGAAGGTCGCGCACATCGAGTACGACCCCAACCGCACCGCGCGCATCGCGCTGCTGCACTACGCGGACGGCGAGAAGCGCTACATCCTCGCCCCCCGCAACCTGTCGCAGGGTGACCGCGTCGAGAACGGTCCCGGGGCCGACATCAAGCCGGGCAACAACCTGGCGCTCCGCAACATCCCGGTCGGTACCACGATCCACGCGATCGAGATCCGTCCCGGTGGCGGCGCCAAGTTCGCCCGCTCCGCCGGTGCCTCGGTGCAGCTGCTCGCGAAGGAGGGCACGATGGCCCACCTTCGTATGCCTTCCGGTGAGATCCGCCTGGTCGACCAGCGCTGCCGCGCCACGGTCGGCGAGGTCGGCAACGCCGAGCAGAGCAACATCAACTGGGGTAAGGCCGGCCGTAAGCGCTGGCTGGGCGTTCGCCCGTCCGTCCGCGGTGTGGCGATGAACCCGGTTGACCACCCGCACGGTGGTGGTGAGGGCAAGACCTCCGGTGGTCGTCACCCGGTCTCGCCGTGGGGTCAGAAGGAGGGTCGTACTCGTTCGCCGAAGAAGGCTTCGAACAAGTACATCGTCCGCCGCCGCAAGACGAACAAGAAGCGCTAGGAGCGGGTTTAGATGCCGCGTAGTCTCAAGAAGGGACCCTTCGTCGACGGACACCTCGTAAAGAAGGTGGACGTACAGAACGAAGCCGGTACCAAGAACGTCATCAAGACCTGGTCCCGTCGCTCGATGATCATCCCGGCCATGCTCGGCCACACGATCGCGGTGCACAACGGCAAGACCCACATCCCGGTGTTTGTCACCGAGTCGATGGTCGGCCACAAGCTCGGCGAGTTCTCGCCGACGCGCACCTTCCGGGGTCACGTCAAGGACGACCGGAAGTCGAAGCGCCGCTAACGCGGGGTGGAATCGACCATGACAGACACTGGAAGGACAACCATGGAAGCCAGGGCCCAGGCGCGGTACATCCGCGTCACGCCCATGAAGGCCCGCCGAGTGGTGGACCTTATCCGTGGCATGGATGCCACGGAGGCTCAGGCGGTCCTGCGTTTCGCCCCGCAGGCCGCGAGCGTGCCGGTTGGCAAGGTGCTTGACAGCGCCATCGCCAACGCCGCACACAACTACGACCACACCGACGCCGGCAGCCTTGTCATCTCCGAGGCGTACGTCGACGAGGGTCCGACCCTGAAGCGGTTCCGGCCGCGCGCCCAGGGCCGTGCCTACCGGATCCGCAAGCGGACCAGCCACATCACCGTGGTCGTCAGCAGCAAGGAAGGAACCCGGTAATGGGCCAGAAGGTTAACCCGCATGGGTTCCGGCTCGGCATCACCACGGACTTCAAGTCCCGCTGGTACGCCGACAAGCTGTACAAGGACTACGTCAAGGAAGACGTCGCCATCCGTCGGATGATGACGTCCGGCATGGAGCGCGCCGGCATCTCGAAGGTTGAGATCGAGCGCACCCGTGACCGTGTGCGGGTGGACATCCACACCGCGCGTCCGGGCATCGTCATCGGCCGCCGTGGCGCCGAGGCCGACCGCATCCGCGGTGACCTCGAGAAGCTCACGGGCAAGCAGGTCCAGCTGAACATCCTCGAGGTCAAGAGCCCCGAGACCGATGCTCAGCTCGTCGCCCAGGCCGTTGCCGAGCAGCTCTCCTCCCGCGTCTCCTTCCGTCGCGCCATGCGTAAGAGCATGCAGGGCACGATGAAGGCCGGCGCCAAGGGCATCAAGATCCAGTGCGGTGGCCGTCTCGGCGGCGCCGAGATGTCCCGCTCGGAGTTCTACCGCGAGGGCCGTGTGCCCCTGCACACGCTCCGCGCGAACGTCGACTACGGCTTCTTCGAGGCCAAGACGACCTTCGGCCGTATCGGTGTGAAGGTCTGGATCTACAAGGGCGACGTCAAGAACATCGCCGAGGTCCGCGCCGAGAACGCCGCTGCCCGTGCCGGCAACCGCCCGGCCCGTGGCGGTGCCGAGCGCCCGGCCGGCCGTGGTGGCCGCGGTGGCGAGCGTGGCGGTCGCGGTCGTAAGCCGCAGCAGGCTCCGGCTGCCGAGGCCCCCAAGGCCGAGGCTCCCGTCGCCGCTCCGGCTGAGAGCACCGGAACGGAGGCCTGACCGACATGCTGATCCCCCGTAGGGTCAAGCACCGCAAGCAGCACCACCCGAAGCGCCGTGGTCAGGCCAAGGGCGGTACGCAGGTTTCGTTCGGCGAGTACGGCATTCAGGCCCTCACGCCGGCGTACGTGACGAACCGCCAGATCGAGGCCGCGCGTATCGCGATGACCCGCCACATCAAGCGTGGCGGCAAGGTCTGGATCAACATCTACCCGGACCGCCCGCTCACGAAGAAGCCTGCCGAGACCCGCATGGGTTCCGGTAAGGGTTCCCCCGAGTGGTGGATCGCGAACGTGCACCCGGGCCGGGTCATGTTCGAACTGTCCTACCCCAACGAGAAGATCGCCCGTGAGGCCCTCACTCGCGCAGCCCACAAGCTGCCGATGAAGTGCCGGATCGTCAAGCGCGAGGCAGGTGAAGCGTGATGTCGGCCGGTACCAAGGCGTCCGAGCTGCGCGAACTGGGTGACGAGGAGCTTCTCGCGAAGCTCCGCGAAGCCAAGGAAGAGCTGTTCAACCTCCGCTTCCAGGCGGCGACCGGTCAGCTCGAGAACCACGGTCGGCTCAAGGCCGTCCGCAAGGACATCGCGCGGATCTACACCCTGATGCGTGAGCGCGAGCTGGGCATCGAGACGGTGGAGAGCGCCTGATGAGCGAGAGCAACGTGACTGAGCAGAAGACCGACCGCGGTTTCCGCAAGACCCGTGAGGGTCTGGTCGTCAGCGACAAGATGGACAAGACCGTCGTCGTCGCTGTCGAGGACCGCGTGAAGCACGCGCTGTACGGCAAGGTCATCCGCCGTACGAACAAGCTCAAGGCCCACGACGAGCAGAACGCCGCCGGCGTCGGCGACCGCGTCCTCCTGATGGAGACCCGGCCGCTGTCCTCGACGAAGCGCTGGCGCATCGTCGAGATCCTCGAGAAGGCCAAGTAAGTACCTGAGGGGTTTCCCTGAGGTTGGTTCCGCCAGGCTCGGGGCGGGGTCGTGATGAACGACCCCGCCCCGGGAACCGGCAGACAAACAGGAGATAGACGTGATCCAGCAGGAGTCGCGACTGCGTGTCGCCGACAACACTGGTGCGAAGGAAATCCTTTGCATCCGTGTGCTCGGTGGCTCCGGTCGCCGCTACGCGGGCATCGGTGACGTGATCGTCGCCACCGTCAAGGACGCGATCCCCGGCGGCAACGTGAAGAAGGGTGACGTCGTCAAGGCTGTCATCGTTCGCACCGTCAAGGAGCGCCGCCGTCCGGACGGCTCGTACATCCGCTTCGACGAGAACGCCGCCGTCATTCTGAAGAACGACGGCGACCCTCGCGGCACCCGTATCTTCGGCCCCGTCGGCCGTGAGCTGCGCGAGAAGAAGTTCATGAAGATCATCTCGCTCGCGCCGGAGGTGCTGTAAGCATGAAGATCAAGAAGGGCGACCTGGTTCAGGTCATCACCGGTAAGGACAAGGGCAAGCAGGGCAAGGTCATTGCCGCTTACCCGCGCGACGAGCGCGTCCTGGTCGAGGGTGTCAACCGGGTCAAGAAGCACACGAAGGCCGGTCCGACCGCCAAGGGTTCTCAGGCCGGTGGCATCGTCACGACCGAGGCGCCCGTCCACGTCTCCAACGTCCAGCTGGTCGTTGAGAAGGACGGCAACAAGGTCGTCACGCGCGTCGGTTACCGCTTCGACGAAGAGGGCAACAAGATCCGCGTTGCCAAGCGGACGGGTGAGGACATCTGATGGCTACCACCACCACTCCGCGTCTCAAGACGAAGTACCGCGAGGAGATCGCGGCGAAGCTGCAGGAAGAGTTCTCCTACGAGAACGTCATGCAGACGCCGGGCCTCGTCAAGATCGTGGTCAACATGGGTGTCGGCGACGCCGCCCGTGACTCGAAGCTCATGGACGGTGCCGTCCGTGACCTGACCACGATCACCGGTCAGAAGCCGGCCGTCACCAAGGCCCGCAAGTCCATCGCGCAGTTCAAGCTGCGTGAGGGTCAGCCGATCGGTGCCCACGTCACGCTCCGTGGCGACCGCATGTGGGAGTTCCTGGACCGCACCCTGTCGCTCGCGCTTCCGCGCATCCGCGACTTCCGTGGTCTGTCCCCCAAGCAGTTCGACGGCCGTGGCAACTACACCTTCGGTCTCACGGAGCAGGTCATGTTCCACGAGATCGACCAGGACAAGATCGACCGTACCCGGGGCATGGACATCACCGTGGTGACCACGGCGACCAACGACGCTGAGGGCCGCGCCCTTCTCCGTCACCTCGGCTTCCCCTTCAAGGAGGCGTAAGCGAGATGGCGAAGAAGGCTCTGATTGCCAAGGCTGCTCGTAAGCCCAAGTTCGGTGTGCGTGGCTACACGCGCTGCCAGCGCTGCGGTCGTCCGCACTCCGTGTACCGCAAGTTCGGCCTGTGCCGCATCTGCCTTCGTGAGATGGCTCACCGTGGCGAGCTGCCGGGCGTGACCAAGAGTTCCTGGTAGTCCCTGTAATTCAGGGATCCAGGACTCTCGGTAAGTAAAGGGCTCTGTCAGGCGCCCACCTCTCCATGGCTTAGGCTAGGAGGGTTGGGCGCCTGACGCCCAGACGACTTACTACGCCGTAGGTCCCCGCACCGCACCCGTCCCGCCACTGAGTGGGGAGAGGGATGGCGCATACAGGAAACCCCGGCGAGAGAGGCCGAAGGCCAATTCATGACCATGACTGATCCCATCGCAGACATGCTTACCCGTCTGCGTAACGCGAACTCGGCGTACCACGACGATGTCGCGATGCCGCACAGCAAGATCAAGTCTCACATCGCGGAGATCCTCCAGCAGGAGGGCTTCATCACCGGCTGGAAGGTCGAGGACGCCGAGGTCGGCAAGAAGCTCGTCCTCGAGCTGAAGTTCGGCCCGAACCGTGAGCGCTCCATCGCGGGCATCAAGCGGATCTCGAAGCCGGGTCTGCGTGTGTACGCGAAGTCCACCTCCCTGCCCAGGGTGCTCGGTGGCCTCGGCGTGGCGATCATCTCCACGTCACACGGTCTCCTCACCGACAAGCAGGCCGGCAAGAAGGGCGTAGGCGGAGAAGTCCTCGCCTACGTCTGGTAGAAGGGAAACGGAGGAAACAGCTATGTCGCGTATTGGCAAGCTCCCCATCACGGTTCCCGCCGGCGTGGACGTCACCATCGACGGCCGTACGGTCCAGGTGAAGGGTCCCAAGGGCTCCCTCTCCCACACCGTCGCGGCGCCGATCGAGGTCGCCAAGGGTGAGGACGGCATTCTCAATGTCACCCGCCCGAACGACGAGCGTCAGAACAAGGCCCTCCACGGCCTGTCCCGCACGCTGGTGGCGAACATGATCACCGGCGTGACCACGGGTTACGTGAAGAAGCTCGAAATCAGCGGTGTCGGTTACCGCGTCCTGGCGAAGGGCTCCAACCTGGAGTTCTCGCTCGGCTACAGCCACTCGATCACGGTCGAGGCGCCCGAGGGCATCTCGTTCAAGGTCGAGAACCCGACGCACTTCTCGGTCGAGGGAATCGACAAGCAGAAGGTCGGCGAGGTTGCGGCCAACATCCGCAAGCTGCGCAAGCCCGACCCGTACAAGGCCAAGGGCGTCAAGTACGAGGGCGAAGTCGTCCGGCGCAAGGTCGGAAAGGCGGGTAAGTAAGCCATGGCATACGGTGTCAAGATTGCTAAGGGCGACGCTTACAAGCGTGCTGCCATCAAGCGTCGTCACATCCGGATCCGTAAGCACATCTCGGGTACGGCTGAGCGTCCGCGCCTGGTCGTGACGCGCTCCAACCGTCACATCGTGGCCCAGGTCATCGACGACGTTAAGGGTCACACCCTCGCGTCGGCGTCGACCCTGGACACCACGATCCGCGGTGGCGAGGCCGACAAGTCGGCTCAGGCGAAGTCGGTCGGCGCCCTGGTCGCCGAGCGCGCCAAGGCCGCCGGTGTCGAGGCTGTCGTATTCGACCGTGGTGGCAACCAGTACGCCGGGCGCATCGCCGCCCTGGCGGACGCCGCTCGCGAAGCCGGACTCAAGTTCTGAGTCGCCCGTCGCGCTAGCGACTTGATTGTCGCTGCGTAGCTAGCGGAAAAAGAGAGAGGTAATCCAATGGCTGGACCCCAGCGCCGTGGAAGCGGTGCCGGTGGCGGCGAGCGGCGGGACCGGAAGGGCCGTGACGGCGGCGCTGCTGCCGAGAAGACCGCGTACGTTGAGCGCGTTGTCGCGATCAACCGCGTCGCCAAGGTTGTGAAGGGTGGTCGTCGCTTCAGCTTCACCGCGCTTGTCGTGGTAGGCGATGGTGACGGCACCGTCGGTGTCGGTTACGGCAAGGCCAAGGAGGTGCCGGCCGCGATCGCCAAGGGTGTTGAAGAGGCCAAGAAGCACTTCTTCAAGGTCCCCCGTATCCAGGGCACCATCCCGCACCCGATCACGGGCGAGAAGGCCGCGGGCGTCGTCCTGCTCAAGCCTGCTTCCCCCGGTACCGGCGTTATCGCCGGTGGCCCGGTGCGAGCTGTCCTGGAGTGCGCCGGCGTTCACGACATCCTGTCGAAGTCGCTCGGTTCTTCCAACGCGATCAACATCGTGCACGCGACCGTGGCGGCCCTCAAGGGCCTGCAGCGTCCCGAGGAGATCGCGGCTCGCCGTGGTCTGCCCCTCGAGGACGTCGCCCCCGCGGCTCTCCTTCGTGCACGTGCCGGGGCGGGTGCGTAATGGCTCGCCTCAAGGTCACGCAGACGAAGTCGTACATCGGCAGCAAGCAGAACCACCGTGACACCCTGCGTTCCCTTGGTCTCAAGGGCATCAACACGCAGGTCGTCAAGGAGGACCGCCCCGAGTTCCGCGGAATGGTTCACACCGTCCGCCACCTCGTGACGGTCGAGGAGGTCGACTGATCATGGCGGAAAACAACCCGCTCAAGATCCACAACCTCCGTCCCGCCCCGGGCGCCAAGACCGCGAAGACCCGTGTCGGTCGTGGTGAGGCGTCGAAGGGTAAGACGGCCGGTCGTGGTACCAAGGGCACGAAGGCCCGTTACCAGGTTCCGGAGCGCTTCGAGGGCGGGCAGATGCCCCTCCACATGCGTCTCCCGAAGCTCAAGGGCTTCAAGAACCCGTTCAAGACCGAGTTCCAGGTCGTGAACCTCGACAAGCTGGCCGCGCTGTACCCGGAGGGTGGCGAGGTCACCGTCGAGGGTCTCGTCGCCAAGGGTGCCGTTCGCAAGAACAGCCTCGTCAAGGTCCTCGGCCAGGGCGAGATCTCCGTGGCGCTGCAGGTGACGGTCGACGCCGTCTCCGGCTCCGCCAAGGAGAAGATCACCGCCGCCGGCGGTACCGTCACCGAACTCGTCTGATTTCAACAGGCGTCTCGATGACCTGAACGATCCCGACCGGGGATGCCCACAAAAGGGGCATCCCCGGTTGGTCGTTCCAAGGGGGGCAGTGTCGCCGGTAAGGTGGCCTGCACTGTTAATTTTCGTCCGGCGTGCCCCACGGGAACTCCGGGCGGTCTTTGACTGTTGGTTAGCTGTCAGTCATCCGTCGAACCTCAAGACCGTCACCCTCTGACGCTGTAGCGCGGGGGTCGCAGGAGGCACCGTGCTCACCGCGTTCGCCCGGGCGTTCAAGACGCCCGACCTGCGCAAGAAGCTGCTCTTCACGCTCGGCATCATCGTGGTCTACCGCGTCGGTACCCACGTTCCGATCCCCGGCGTGGACTACAAGAACGTCCAGACGTGCATGGACGTGGCCGACTCGAACCGTGGGCTGTTCAGCCTGATCAACATGTTCAGTGGCGGCGCTCTGCTGCAGATCACGATCTTCGCGCTCGGCATCATGCCGTACATCACGGCGAGCATCATTCTCCAGCTGCTCACCGTGGTGATCCCGCGACTGGAGGCCCTCAAGAAGGAGGGTTCGGCCGGTACGGCGAAGATCACGCAGTACACCCGCTATCTGACGGTCGCGCTCGCCATCCTGCAGGGCACGGGCCTGGTGGCCACCGCGCGCAGCGGCGCGCTGTTCTCCGGCTGCCCCGTGGCCAACCAGATCGTCCCGGACCAGTCGATCTTCACCACGATCACGATGGTCGTCACGATGACCGCCGGTACCTGTGTCGTCATGTGGCTCGGTGAGATCATCACCGACCGCGGCATCGGCAACGGCATGTCGATCCTGATGTTCATCTCGATCGCGGCGACCTTCCCGAGCGCTCTGTGGACCGTCAAGATCCAGGGCAAGCTGGCCGATGGCTGGATCGAGTTCGGCACGGTCATCGCGGTGGGTCTGTGCATGGTCGGCCTGGTGGTCTTCGTCGAGCAGGCGCAGCGCCGCATCCCGGTCCAGTACGCGAAGCGCATGATCGGCCGCCGTTCCTACGGCGGTACCTCGACCTACATTCCGCTGAAGGTCAACCAGGCAGGTGTGATTCCTGTCATCTTCGCGTCGTCGCTGCTCTACATTCCGAGCCTGGTCGCCCAGTTCTCGAAGAGCGATTCCGGCTGGAAAACCTGGGTCACGGCCAACCTGACCAAGGGTGACCACCCGATTTACATCACCATGTACTTCCTTCTGATCGTGTTCTTCGCGTTCTTCTACGTGGCGATCTCGTTCAACCCCGAGGAAGTCGCCGACAACATGAAGAAGTATGGTGGCTTCATCCCGGGTATCCGGGCTGGCCGGCCGACCGCTGAGTACCTCAGCTACGTACTCAACCGGATCACCTGGCCGGGTTCGCTGTATCTGGGGCTGATCGCTCTCGTGCCGACGGTGGCGTTGGTTGGTTTCGGGGCAAACCAGAACTTCCCGTTCGGTGGCACCAGCATCCTCATCATCGTGGGTGTGGGCCTTGAGACGGTGAAGCAGATCGAGAGTCAGCTTCAGCAGCGCAATTACGAAGGGTTCCTCCGCTGATGCGAATCGTCCTCGTCGGGCCGCCCGGTGCCGGGAAGGGAACGCAGGCCGCGTTCCTCGCCAAGAATCTGGCGATCCCGCACATCTCAACGGGCGACCTGTTCCGCGCCAACATCTCTCAGCAGACGGAACTCGGCAAGCTGGCGAAGTCCTACATGGACAAGGGCGAACTGGTACCGGACGAGGTCACCATCGCCATGGCCAAGGACCGCATGGAGCAGCCCGACGCCGAGAACGGCTTCCTGCTCGACGGCTTCCCGCGCAACGTCTCGCAGGCCGAGGCGCTGGACGAGATGCTGAGCAGCGAGAGCATGAAGCTGGACGCGGTGCTGGACCTGGAGGTCCCCGAGGACGAGGTGGTCCGCCGTATCGCGGGCCGTCGCATCTGCCGCAACGACTCCTCGCACGTCTTCCACGTGTCGTACAAGGCGCCGAAGCAGGAAGGCGTCTGCGACGTCTGCGGCGGCGAGCTGTACCAGCGCGACGACGACTCCGAGGAGACCGTCCGTACGCGGCTGGAGGTCTACCACACGCAGACCGAGCCGATCATCGACTACTACCGTGCCCAGAGCCTGGTCGTCACGATCCCGGCGCTCGGCAAGGTCGAAGAGGTCACGGCGCGCTCGATGGAGGCGCTGGCCCGCGAGGACGCCTAGTCCCCGCGGTCCGTTCCGTGACGCACGCGTGTCGCGGGGGAGCGTGAAGCAGTACGTCGCATCGGCCGCGGCACCCTCACCGGGTGCCGCGGCCGACGTGCGAGGCGGACAGGGCGGAGGTCCTGTGCGCCGCGGGGTCCCGGGACCCCGGGCAGGGTGGGGCGAGTCCCCCGTATCGTTGGAGTAGTCCGTCTTCCGGTCCAGAAAGGCCGCAGCCACCATGGTGCAGATCAAGACCCCCGAGCAGATCGCCAAGATGCGTGAGGCGGGGCTGGTCGTCGCGGCGATCCATGCGGCCACGCGGGAAGCGGCGGTGCCCGGCGCGACCACCCGGGACCTGGACGAGGTCGCGCGCAAGGTGCTGGAGGAGCACGGCGCCAAGTCGAACTTCCTCGGGTACGGCGGCTTCCCCGCGACGATCTGCACCTCGGCCAACGAGGTCGTCGTCCACGGCATCCCGGACGACAAGACCGTCCTGAAGGACGGCGACATCATCTCCATCGACGCCGGCGCGATCGTGGACGGCTGGCACGGCGACGCCGCGTTCACCGCGTTCGTGGGTTCCGGCCACGCCCCGGAGCTGATCGAGCTCTCCCGGGTGACCGAGGAGTCGATGTGGGCGGGCATCGCGGCCATGAAGGTGGGCAACCGCCTGGTCGACATCTCCCGCGCCATCGAGACCTACATCCGCCGCCAGCCCAAGCCGGGCGGCGGCAAGTACGGCATCGTCGAGGACTACGGCGGCCACGGCATCGGCACCGAGATGCACATGGACCCGCACCTGCTGAACTACGTCGAGCGCAAGCGGGGGAAGGGGCCGAAGCTGGTTCCCGGCCTCTGCCTGGCGATCGAGCCGATGGTGTCTCTCGGCACACCGCGGACCGAGGTGCTGGAGGACGACTGGACCGTGGTCACCACGGACGGGACCTGGTCCTCGCACTGGGAGCACTCCGTGGCGCTGACGGCGGAGGGACCGCTGGTCCTCACGGCGCCCGACTGCGGCCGGGCGAAGCTCGCCGAGTACGGGGTCACGGCGGCGCCCGACCCCCTCGCGGGCTGAGGCGCCCGCCCCTCGCGGGCTGATGCCCCCGCCCGAGGGGAGCCCGCCCGCTCTCTTCGCCGGCCGTGCCAGCGGCCAGCCCCGCCCTTCGCGCATACCGCGCCGACGGGTGGGGCATCGTCATGAGTGGCGGGGAGGACCGAGGCTGATTCGTCTTTCCGGGAGCCCTGACGTAGACTGACTCGTCGGCTCTCGTGCACCCGCATGTCTGCATGCGCTCGCATGAAGTCGATCAAGGTAGTCGATTCGAAGGGCAAAGCGTGGCCAAGAAGCAAGGTGCCATCGAGATCGAGGGCACTGTCGTTGAGTCTCTTCCGAACGCGATGTTCAAGGTGGAGCTCCAGAACGGCCACCAGGTCCTGGCGCACATCAGCGGCAAGATGCGCATGCACTACATCCGCATCCTCCCTGACGACCGGGTCGTGGTGGAGTTGTCTCCGTACGACCTGACGCGCGGCCGGATCGTCTACCGCTACAAGTAGATCTTGCCTTGCTCCGTGTTCCCGTTCCGGGAGCGCGGGGGGTGGCACTGACCCGGAGAACCTCACCTAATGAAGGTCAAGCCGAGCGTCAAGAAGATCTGCGACAAGTGCAGGGTGATCCGCCGTCACGGTCGGGTCATGGTCATCTGCGAAAACCCGCGCCACAAGCAGCGCCAGGGCTGACGCACGACCGCACCTTCTGCACCCGCAGATACTTCGCGCGACGCAAGCAGTACATGTTCATACGCAGGATCCAGGGCTGAGTCTCATCAGGCCTGACACCCCCGGTCGGAGGCCGGGGACCCGGTTCGTACCGACTCCTCGATCCCTGGATCAGAGGACGACGGCGGGCGGGATCCGGTTCTGCGGAAGACCTCCGAACGACAACTGGAGCCATTGAATGGCACGCGTTTCCGGTGTTGACATCCCGCGCGAAAAGCGTGTGGAGGTCGCCCTCACCTACGTGTTCGGCATCGGCCGGACCCTTTCCCAGCAGACGCTGGCCGAGACTGGCGTGAACCCCAACACGCGCGTTCGTGACCTCTCCGAGGAGGAGCTGGTCAAGATCCGCGAGTACGTGGACGCCAACATCAAGACCGAGGGTGACCTCCGTCGCGAGATCCAGGGTGACATTCGCCGCAAGATCGAGATCGGCTGCTACCAGGGCATCCGCCACCGTCGTGGCCTGCCCGTGCACGGTCAGCGCACCAGCACGAACGCTCGTACCCGCAAGGGCCCGCGTCGCGCCATCGCCGGTAAGAAGAAGCCGGGCAAGAAGTAGTCCTCAGCGGACAACGCTTCATCAGCGGTCTTCGCTGTAGGACCGACCACCTCCCCGTAGGAGAAACAGATGCCCCCCAAGGGTCGTCAGGGCGCCGCCAAGAAGGTGCGCCGCAAGGAAAAGAAGAACGTCGCTCACGGGCACGCTCACATCAAGAGCACGTTCAACAACACGATCGTCTCGATCACCGACCCCTCGGGCAACGTGATCTCCTGGGCCTCCGCCGGCCACGTCGGCTTCAAGGGCTCGCGCAAGTCCACCCCCTTCGCCGCGCAGATGGCCGCTGAGTCGGCCGCCCGTCGCGCGCAGGAGCACGGCATGCGCAAGGTCGACGTCTTCGTGAAGGGCCCGGGTTCCGGTCGCGAGACCGCGATCCGCTCCCTCCAGGCCACTGGCCTCGAGGTCGGCTCGATCCAGGACGTCACCCCCACCCCGCACAACGGCTGCCGTCCGCCGAAGCGCCGCCGCGTCTGACGCACGGCCGCTCGGCCGTCGATCCTGACGGCCCTGTGCTTGGTTCGAGGTTTCCGGGCGGTACGGCTCCGTAAAAGGGCCGTATCGCCCGTACCCTTGCTGTACCCGCCTCTTCGGAGGCGCGGTTTTGTCGGACGTCAAATAGCGGGCGTCCACGAATGAAGGACTGATCACCACATGCTGATCGCTCAGCGCCCCTCGTTGACCGAAGAGGTCGTCGACGAATTCCGCTCCCGGTTCGTGATCGAGCCGCTGGAGCCGGGCTTCGGCTACACCCTCGGCAACTCCCTGCGCCGCACCCTCCTCTCGTCGATCCCCGGCGCTGCTGTCACCAGCATCCGCATCGACGGTGTCCTGCACGAGTTCACCACCGTGCCGGGCGTCAAGGAGGACGTCACCGACCTGATCCTCAACATCAAGCAGCTGGTCGTCTCCTCGGAGCACGACGAGCCGGTCGTGATGTACCTGCGCAAGCAGGGCCCGGGTCTGGTCACCGCCGCCGACATCGCGCCCCCGGCCGGTGTCGAGGTCCACAACCCCGACCTCGTCCTCGCCACGCTCAACGGCAAGGGCAAGCTGGAGATGGAGCTGACCGTCGAGCGCGGTCGCGGCTACGTCTCCGCCGTCCAGAACAAGCAGGTCGGTCAGGAGATCGGGCGCATCCCGGTCGACTCGATCTACTCGCCGGTGCTGAAGGTCACGTACAAGGTCGAGGCGACCCGTGTCGAGCAGCGCACCGACTTCGACAAGCTGATCGTCGACGTCGAGACCAAGCAGGCCATGCGTCCCCGTGACGCCATGGCGTCGGCCGGTAAGACCCTGGTCGAGCTGTTCGGTCTGGCCCGCGAGCTCAACATCGACGCCGAGGGCATCGACATGGGCCCGTCCCCCACGGACGCCGCCCTCGCCGCCGATCTCGCGCTGCCGATCGAGGAGCTGGAGCTCACGGTCCGCTCGTACAACTGCCTCAAGCGTGAGGGCATCCACTCCGTGGGTGAGCTCGTCGCCCGCTCCGAGGCCGACCTCCTGGACATCCGCAACTTCGGCGCGAAGTCCATCGACGAGGTCAAGGCGAAGCTGGCCGGCATGGGCCTGGCCCTCAAGGACAGCCCGCCCGGATTCGACCCGACCGCCGCCGCCGACGCCTTCGGCGCCGACGACGACGCGGACGCGGGTTTCGTGGAGACCGAGCAGTACTGAGCCCCAGTACTGGGACGGCTTCCGTCCTCCGGGGTCCTTCGGGACCCCGGATCTTCGACGGGCGATCGCCCGCTCGGACACTGACTCCGGTACCTGATACGGCCGGGGCAGACACCTAGGAGAAACATCATGCCGAAGCCCGCCAAGGGTGCCCGTCTGGGCGGCAGCGCCGCGCACGAGAAGCTGCTCCTCGCGAACCTCGCGAAGTCGCTCTTCGAGCACGGCCGCATCACCACCACCGAGGCCAAGGCCCGTCGCCTGCGTCCCTACGCGGAGCGTCTGGTCACCAAGGCGAAGAAGGGTGACCTTCACAACCGCCGTCAGGTGCTCTCGGTGATCACGGACAAGAGCATCGTGCACACGCTCTTCACCGAGATCGGCCCGCGCTACGAGAACCGCCCGGGTGGCTACACCCGTATCACCAAGATCGGTAACCGCCGTGGCGACAACGCGCCCATGGCCGTCATCGAGCTGGTGGAGGCCCTGACCGTGGCCCAGCAGGCCACCGGTGAGGCCGAGGCTGCCACCAAGCGTGCCGCCAAGGAGACCGAGGCCCCGGCCAAGGTCGAGGACACCAAGGTCGAGGACGCCGCCGAGGCTCCCGCCGAGGAGTCGAAGGACGCCTGAGGCACTGCCTCGCTGTGAGCGGGTCCGTCCCTTTCGGGGCGGGCCCGCTTTCGCGTTCCCGGGGAGGAACCCGGGCTTGAGAGGATCTAGGTGTGAGTGACGAAGCGGAGCCCGGGTTCGTCCGGGTGCGGTTGGACCTGTCGTACGACGGGACCGGGTTCTCCGGGTGGGCGAAGCAGGCCGGCGGACGCAGGACCGTGCAGGGGGAGATCGAGGACGCCCTGCGGACGGTGACCCGGACGAAGGACACCACGTACGAGCTGACCGTGGCCGGGCGGACCGACGCCGGGGTGCACGCGCGTGGCCAGGTGGCCCACGTCGACCTGCCCGCGGAACTGTGGGCCGAGCACCGGGAGAAGCTGCTGAAGCGGCTCGCCGGGCGGCTGTCCAAGGACGTGCGGGTGTGGTCGCTCACCGAGGCGCCCGCCGGTTTCAACGCGCGGTTCTCGGCGGTCTGGCGGCGCTACGCCTATCGCGTGACCGACGAACCCGGCGGTGTCGACCCGCTGCTGCGCAGTCATGTCCTGTGGCACGACTGGCCGTTGGACGTGGACGCCATGAACGCGGCGGCCCAGCGGCTGCTGGGGGAGCACGACTTCGCCGCCTACTGCAAGAAGCGCGAGGGTGCGACGACCATCCGCACCCTCCAGCAACTGAGCCTGGTCCGGGGCGAGGACGGCGTCATCACCGCCACCGTGCGGGCCGACGCCTTCTGCCACAACATGGTGCGGTCGCTGATCGGGGCCCTGCTGTTCGTGGGGGACGGGCACCGCGGGCCCGAATGGCCGGGCAAGGTGCTCGCCGCCGGCGTACGGGACTCGGCCGTTCACGTCGTACGGCCGCACGGGCTGACGCTCGAGGAAGTCGGCTACCCAGCCGACGAGTTGCTGGCCGCGCGGAACAAGGAGGCCCGGAACAAGCGGGCGTTGCCGGGGGCGGGCGGATGCGAGACCTGCTGACACCCGGGCGCCCGCGCGGGTCCGCTGACGGCCCGTCCGCCTGAGCGGGCGTCAACTGCCGTGTGCGGGGCGGTGCGGCGGCCGGTGTTCACCGGCCGCCGCCCGCAACCGCTACTGGTTGGCCGCGGCCGACGCCTGGGCCTGTCCCCGCCGGCCGATCTGACGGAACGCGAACTCCGCGAGATCGTCGCCGGTCGTGAACACCGCGGTGTCCTTCGTCGTCACGTCCTTGCCGTTGGTGAAGCCGGAGAGCGTGAAGTAGGCGTAACGCCCGTAGGCGTTGGTGGTCGACCGGCAGACGGCCGCGTCGCAGAACGCCTTGATGCCGTTGCCCGGGAGCGAGGCGATGATGCTCTTGCTGTCCGCGTCGGCCTTGGCCTTGGCGGCCTGGGCCTCGGTGTCGAAGACCGCGACGCCGACCGTCACCGCCACCCCGTCCTTGACGTAGGTGACCCGCATGAAGCGGGTGCAGCCGTCCTTCTTCAGAACCGGCGGCAGCGTGCCCTTCACGGCCGAGGCACAGTCCTTCGTGTCGGCCGTCGGACCCTTGCGGTACACACGGTTGCCCATGGTGAGCTGCGTACCGGGGAAGAGGATGTCCGGGCTCAGCGGCGCGGTGTCCTTCTGCGCGCTGGCTATGAACTGCTTCGGATCCAGCGGCGGCGGAGCCGAGGTCGGCTCGAAGGACGGCGCCGGTGTCGTGGCGCCGGGGATGTCCGAGCTGGCCGGCAGTTGGGACGGCTGGTTCGTGGCCTGATCGTTCCCGTTCGCGTTGGCGACGGCCATGGCCACGGCAGCGCCGACCGCGACGGTGGCCAGCGCCCCGCCCACGATGAACAGCACTTTGCGGCGCTTGTTGCGCGTTTCGGAAGCCTCCGCCATGGCGGCCCAGTCGGGATTCCCGCCGGAACGCTGGTTGTTCCACTGAGGCGTCTGCTGAGAACCCGGCTTCCAGGGGTCCCACGGGGGCTGCCCCTGCCCACCCTGCCCATAACTCATGCGCCGCATCTTAGACGGGGGTTGGGGGGTGCCGGTCAGCTCCACCGGGCACTTGAGCCCCTAGCGTGATCTGAATGCGCAAGGGCAAAAGTGACATCTCCGGGTGGTTGGTACGTAGAGCCTCCTGGCACGCGTGGGCGGTCTCGGGCACGGTGCTGTGCGCGCACGCCGTGGGCGTCGCGCTCCGCACCTCGGACGGGGGGATGGACAACGCGATCGTCGTCCGGGCGGCGCGGACCTGGCTGGACGGCGGTTCGCCCTACGCCGACCGGCACTTCCTCTATCTCCCGAGCGCGGTGCTCGCGGCGGTGCCGCAGACGCTGCTCCCGGCGTACGCGCTCCGCGTGCTGGTCCCCCTGACGGTGACCGCGCTGCTGGTGACGGGCTGGGCCTGCGCGCTGAGCGTCCACGGGGTGCCCTGGCGCAGCCGCCTCGCGGTGCTCGGCCCGGCCGGGCTCGCGCTGGGCTTCGCGCCCTTCGGCCACCTGGTCCTGCTCGGCAACTGGACCGTGACCGCCGCGGCGGCGCTGCCGCTCGCCCTGCTGCTGGCCGCGCGGGACCGGTGGGGGTGGGCCGGAGTGGTCATCGGCGCGGCCCTCGCCCTGAAGCCGCTGCTCGTGCCCGTGGCGCTCCTCTTCCTTTTCGCGCGCCGATGGCGGGCGCTGGCCGCGATGTTCCTCGTGCCCGCCCTGGCGTCCGGCGGGGCGGCGCTGCTGATGCCCGATCCTGCGGCGTTCGTCACACGGACGCTGCCGTTCCTGCTGCGCGGCCACGACGGCTTCGTACGCCTCTACGAGGCCTCTCCGGCTGCCGTGCTGCCGCGTCTCGGGGTGCCGTCCCCGGTGGCGGTCGCGCTGGCCTGCGCGGCGGCGGGTGCCGGGGTGCCGGCCGCGTACCGCCGCTGGTCGCGCGGTGTTCCCGGGCCGCTGCGGCTCGCCGAGACCGCGGTGCTGCTGATGCTCTCGGCGTTCCTGGTGTCCCGGCCGTCCTACGACCACTATCTGCTCGTCGTGGTGCCGCTGCTGCTGGCGGGGCTGCCGTATCCCGGTGCGGCGGCCCGTGGGCCCTGGTTCTGGCTGGCGCTGGTGCCGCAGGCGCCCGGCGCGGACTGGCCCTGGCTGGAAGCGGTGACCCGGCGTTCCTTCCGCGACTGCTTTACCCTGTGTGTGATGACTGCATCGGTGGCGCTCCCGCGCCGCCGGCACCTGCCGCTCGCCGGCCCGGACCACTTCGTCGCCCAGCGACGGGGACGACGGGCCACGAGGGTGTGAGCACTCGCGTTTTGACCCTTGCGGGCCGCCACGGGTAAGCTTGCAGTTCGTTATGTGTATTGGCTTGCTCATTCTCACGTGAGGGGCCCTTACACCGGTCCACCGGGGCTGATGACCAGCGACCAGCACGCGGTATGCGTCACCGCAGTGCGGTCAGGGCTGTCGTGATCGTCCGTGGTGGCCATGTCAGGACCCACTCACTGAAGAAGCGAAGGCTACGACCGTGCGTACGTACAGCCCCAAGCCCGGCGACATCACTCGCCAGTGGTACGTCATCGACGCCCAGGATGTCGTCCTGGGTCGTCTGGCGACCACTGCCGCGAACATTCTGCGCGGCAAGCACAAGCCGATCTACGCGCCCCACGTCGACGCTGGTGACTTCGTCATCATCATCAACGCCGACAAGGTGCACCTCTCCGGCAACAAGAAGACCCAGAAGCTGGCGTACCGCCACTCCGGTTACCCGGGTGGTCTGCGCTCCGTCCGCTACGACGAGCTGCTGGCGAAGAACCCCGAGAAGGCCGTCGAGAAGGCCATCAAGGGCATGGTTCCCAAGAACACCCTGGGCCGTCAGGTGCTCTCGAAGCTGAAGGTCTACGCGGGCGAGAACCACCCGCACGCTGCGCAGCAGCCGGTCCCGTTCGAGATCACCCAGGTCGCGCAGTAGTTCCGGCCACCCCCTAAGACATAAAGAAATCTGAGGAGAATCGTGGCCGAGACCACCGTTGAGCAGCCGGTCGAAGAGACTGAGCTCGTCGACATCGAGAGCTACACCACCGAGTCCGAGGTGCCCGTCGAGGGCGAGTACACCTCGGAGTCGCTCGAAGGCCGCTTCGGCGACCCGCAGCCGGCCGCCGGCCTGGGCCGTCGCAAGAACGCCATCGCCCGCGTCCGGATCGTTCCGGGCACCGGCAAGTGGAAGATCAACGGTCGCACCCTTGAGGACTACTTCCCCAACAAGGTGCACCAGCAGGAAGTCAACGAGCCCTTCAAGGTGCTCGAGCTCGACAACCGCTACGACGTCATCGCCCGTATCTCGGGTGGCGGCGTCTCGGGTCAGGCCGGTGCCCTGCGCCTCGGCGTGGCCCGTGCGCTGAACGAGGCCGACGTGGACAACAACCGCGGCGCCCTCAAGAAGGCCGGCTTCCTCAAGCGCGACGACCGTGCGGTCGAGCGCAAGAAGGCCGGTCTCAAGAAGGCCCGCAAGGCTCCGCAGTACAGCAAGCGTTAATCTTCGCCGCTTGCTTCTGCGCGTAGTACGCGTAGCTCCGAACGCCCCGGCTGCACGCCACAGTGCCGCCGGGGCGTTCGTTTATCACAGTGGTTGGGCGTATAACGGCACAAGGTGCTCAAAGGCTCATGTGATCGGATGGCTCCGTATCCTTCGGAGGACTTCCGTACTCTGCAGCTTTTCTCAGGAGGACAAGTGGGACGACTCTTCGGCACGGACGGCGTGCGCGGTGTCGCCAACGCGGATCTGACGGCCGAGCTCGCGCTCGGGCTTTCCGTGGCAGCGGCGCACGTACTCGCCGAGGCGGGCACGTTCGAAGGCCACCGGCCCGTAGCCGTGGTCGGGCGGGATCCGCGCGCGTCCGGGGAGTTCCTGGAGGCCGCGGTGGTCGCGGGCCTCGCCAGCGCCGGTGTGGACGTCCTGCGCGTCGGCGTGCTGCCCACCCCCGCGGTGGCGTACCTCACCGGAGTGCTCGGCGCCGACCTCGGCGTGATGCTCTCCGCGAGCCACAACGCCATGCCCGACAACGGCATCAAGTTCTTCGCCCGCGGCGGGCACAAGCTCGCCGACGAGCTGGAGGACCGGATCGAGGGCGTCTACGAGGAGCACCGCACCGGCGCTCCCTGGGACCGCCCGACCGGCTCCGGCGTCGGCCGGGTGAACTCCTACGACCAGGGCTTCGACCAGTACGTCGCCCACCTCATCGGTGTCCTCCCGAACCGCCTCGACGGTCTGAAGGTCGTCCTCGACGAGGCGCACGGCGCGGCCGCCCGGGTCTCGCCCGAGGCCTTCGCGCGGGCCGGTGCCGAGATCGTCACGATCGGCGCGGCGCCCGACGGGCTCAACATCAACGACGGCTGCGGCTCCACCCACCTGGAGCTCCTCAAGGCCGCCGTCGTCGAGCACGGCGCCCACCTCGGCATCGCGCACGACGGCGACGCCGACCGCTGCCTCGCGGTGGACCACACGGGCGAGGAGATCGACGGCGACCAGATCCTGGCCGTTCTCGCGCTGGCGATGCGGGAGCGTTCCGTACTGCGCTCCGACACCGTTGTCGCGACGGTCATGTCCAACCTGGGCTTCAAGCTCGCCATGGAACGCGAAGGTCTCGCCTTCATCCAGACCGCGGTCGGCGACCGCTACGTCCTGGAGGAGATGAAGCGGCACGGCTACGCGCTCGGCGGCGAGCAGTCCGGGCACGTCATCATCCTCGACCACGCCACGACCGGCGACGGCACGCTCACCGGCCTGCTGCTCGCCGCCCGGGTCGCCCAGACCGGCCGTACGCTCCGGGACCTCGCCTCGGTCATGGAACGGCTGCCGCAGGTCCTCATCAACGTGCCCGACGTCGACCGGACACGGGTGAACTCCTCCGCCGAGCTCGCCGCCGCGGTGGCCGACGCCGAGAGCGAACTCGGCACCACCGGACGGGTGCTGCTGCGCCCCTCCGGCACCGAGCCGCTCGTCCGCGTCATGGTCGAGGCCGCCGACATCGACCACGCCCGCTCGGTGGCCGCGCGCCTCGCCGACGCCGTGAAGTCGGCGCTCGGCTAGGACAGGTCCCAGGCCTCTCCGCCTGAATACGTGAGGCCCGGCACCCCAGGGGTGCCGGGCCTCACGGCTGTCCACGGCGGTGTCCTCGCCGGGCGGCCCGTTACCGGGCGGGGTCCGGACGGGCGACCCGGTGCTCGCGCCGCATCGCCCAGAACCACTTCTGGGCGAGCAGCGTCAGCGTGCCGGCGACCACGATGCCGAGCAGATTGAACAGCAGCTGCTTGGTGGAACCCCACGTCTGGCCCATGTCGCCGTAGCTCAGGGCCACCGCGGCGTTCGCGGCGGCCGGGACCGTCGTCACGGAGATCGCGACACCGACCAGGGCTCCGGACTTGGCCGAGGTCAGCGACAGCATGCCGGCGGCGCCGGCGAGCACCGCGACGACGAAGGAGAACCAGTCCGGGGCGTAGACGAACCCGGTGTTGGGGCGCGGCCCCTCCAGTTCCGCCTCGCTGAACAGTCCCACCCCGTCCATGAACAGGCTGAAGAGCACCGTCACCGCCATGGCGATCGCGAAACCGGCCAGCAGCGCCGTCAGGGAGCGCAGGGCGAGGAGCCGCCCCCGCTGCACGACCGCCGTGCACAGCCCGGCCAGCGGGCCGAACTCCGGCCCCACGGCCATGGCGCCCACGATCAGGACCGCGTTGTCGAGCACCACACCGCACGCCGCGATCATCGTGGCGATCGTGATGAAGGCGACGTAGGTGACCGACAGCGTCGACTCCTCGTGCGTGGCCTCCTCCAGGTGCTCCCACAGCACCGCGTCGACGCCCTCGCCCGGGGCCTCGTCCTCCGCCTCGTCGGCCCGCTTCGACAGCGACAGGTCGATGTTCTCGACGGCGATCGACCCGGTCCGGTCGAGCCCGGCCTCCCGGAGCCGGCCGATGAGTTCGTCGCCCGCCTCGCGCGCGACATCGCACATGACGACGTCGCCCGCCGGACTGCGGGCGGCACCCGGAAGCACGACGAGGTGCGCGGTGCCGACCGTTCCCTCGATCAGGCGTACGACGTCGTCGGTCCGGTCCGGGGGAGTGATCAGGCGTAGGTGCAGCATGGCCGCAGATTAGTCGTACGTACGGACGGTCGTGCGGAACGGCCGTACGGGACTACAGCTTGCGCAGGCTCAGGCGCTGCACCTTGTGGTCCGGGCCCTTGCGCACGACGAGGGCCGCCCGGCCGCGGGTGGGAGCCACGTTCTCCAGCAGGTTCGGCTTGTTGATGGTGCGCCAGGTCGTACGGGCGTAGTCGAGGGCCTCCTCCTCCGAGACCTGGGTGTACTTGAGGAAGTACGAGTCGGGCTTCTGGAAGGCCGTCGCGCGCAGCTTGCGGAAGCGGTTCAGGTACCAGCGCTCGATGTCCTCGGGGCGGGCGTCGACGTACACGCTGAAGTCGAAGTAGTCCGCGAGGCCGACCCGCGTGCGGCCGTCCTTGCCGGGCAGCGCCGGCTGGAGCACGTTCAGGCCCTCGACGATGAGGATGTCGGGGCGGCGGACGGTGAGCCGCTCGCCCGGCACGATGTCGTAGATCAGGTGCGAGTAGACGGGTGCCGTCACCTCGTCCTTGCCCGCCTTGATGTCCGCGACGAACCGGGTCAGGGCCCGGCGGTCGTACGACTCGGGGAAGCCCTTGCGCGACATCAGTCCGCGCGCCTCGAGTTCCTTGGTGGGGAGCAGGAAGCCGTCCGTGGTGACCAGTTCGACGCGGGGGTGCTCGGGCCAGCGGGAGAGCAGTGCCTGGAGCAGCCGGGCCACGGTGGACTTGCCGACGGCCACGGAACCGGCGACGCCTATGACGAACGGGGTGCCGGACTGTGAGCCCTTCTCGCCCAGGAACGTGTTGAGGGCGCCTCTGAGTCCGTCCGTGGCGCCGACGTACAGGTTCAGCAGCCGGGACAGCGGCAGATAGATGTCCCGCACCTCGTCCAGGTCGATGACATCGCCCAGGCCGCGCAGCTTCTCGAGCTCCTCGGCGTTCAGCGTGAGCGGCGTCTTCTCACGCAGCGCGCTCCACTCGGCGCGGGTGAGATCGACGTAGGGAGTCGCCTCCGGCTTGGACCGGTGGGCGCTCCGCGGCAACGGGGAGACCGGAGAGATCACAGTCCATTGTTAACGGAGTTTGAACGGGGTGGGGGGTGGGGTCCGTCACGCCGGGTGACTCCGGCGGGGCCGAGGAGCCTGCCGGCCGTCTCCGAAAGGGCTCCAGAATTTCCGATATCGGGCACGGTGAGCCTGATTCGGACGGGCGGTGGACCGTACGCTGCCGCCATGTGCGGAATCGTGGGTTATGTGGGGTCGCAGCCGGCGCTCGACGTGGTGATGGCCGGACTGAAGCGACTCGAGTACCGGGGATACGACTCGGCGGGTGTCGCCGTCCTGGCGGACGGGGGACTCGCCGTCGCGAAGAAGGCCGGGAAACTGGTCAACCTGGAGAAGGAGCTGGGCGGCAGGCCGCTGCCGGCCGGAACGACGGGAATCGGGCACACCCGCTGGGCCACCCACGGAGGCCCCACGGACGCCAACGCCCATCCGCACCTCGACAACGCGGGCCGGGTCGCCGTCGTCCACAACGGCATCATCGAGAACTTCGCCCTGCTCCGCGCCGAGCTGGCCGAGCGGGGGCACGACCTGGCCTCCGAGACGGACACCGAGGTGGTCGCGCATCTGCTCGCCGAGGAGTACTCCTCGTGCGCGGACCTGGCGGAGGCGATGCGGCTGGTGTGCCGGCGCCTGGAGGGCGCGTTCACGCTGGTCGCCGTGGACGCCGACGAGCCGGACGTGGTCGTCGGGGCGCGGCGGAACTCGCCGCTGGTGGTCGGTGTCGGCGACGGCGAGGCCTTTCTCGCCTCGGACGTCGCCGCGTTCATCGCCCACACCCGCTCGGCGATCGAACTGGGACAGGACCAGGTGGTCGAACTGCGCCGCGACGGCGTGAGGGTCACCGGGTTCGACGGCAGCCCCGCCGAGGTCCGCTCGTACCACGTCGACTGGGACGCGTCGGCGGCGGAGAAGGGCGGCTACGACTACTTCATGCTCAAGGAGATCGCCGAGCAGCCCAAGGCGGTCGCCGACACCCTGCTGGGACGGATCGACGCGGCCGGCTCGCTGAGGCTCGACGAGGTGCGCATCCCGGTCCAGGTGCTGCGGGAGGTCGACAAGGTCGTCATCGTCGCCTGCGGGACCGCCTTCCACGCCGGGCTGATCGCCAAGTACGCCATCGAGCACTGGACGCGCATCCCGTGCGAGGTGGAGCTGGCCAGCGAGTTCCGCTACCGGGACCCGATCCTGGACCGTCGTACGCTCGTCATCGCGATCTCGCAGTCCGGGGAGACCATGGACACGCTGATGGCGCTGCGGCACGCCCGCGACCAGGACGCCAGGGTGCTGGCGATCTGCAACACCAACGGCTCGACGATCCCGCGCGAGTCCGACGCGGTGCTGTACACGCACGCCGGCCCCGAGGTGGCCGTCGCCTCCACCAAGGCGTTCCTCACCCAGCTCGTGGCCTGCTACCTGGTGGCGCTGTACCTGGGCCAGGTGCGCGGCACCAAGTGGGGCGACGAGATCCAGGCCGTCATCCGGGAGCTGTCGCGCATCTCCCGCGAGGTCGAGCGGGTCCTGGAGACCATGGAGCCGGTACGGGAGCTCGCGCGCTCCCTCGCCGGCAAGAACACCGTGCTGTTCCTCGGCCGGCACGTGGGCTATCCGGTCGCGCTGGAAGGCGCCCTGAAGCTGAAGGAGCTGGCGTACATGCACGCCGAGGGCTTCGCGGCGGGGGAGCTCAAGCACGGTCCGATCGCGCTGATCGAGGAGGACATGCCGGTGGTGGTCGTGGCCCCGTCGCCGCGCGGCCGCTCGGTCCTGCACGACAAGATCGTCTCCAACATCCAGGAGATCCGGGCCCGGGGCGCCCGCACGATCGTCATCGCGGAGGAGGGCGACGAGGCGGTCGTCCCGTACGCCGACCACCTCATCCGCATCCCGGCCACCCCCACCCTGCTCCAGCCGCTGGTGTCGACGGTCCCGCTCCAGGTGTTCGCCTGCGAACTGGCGACGGCCCGGGGCAACGAGGTGGACCAGCCGCGCAACCTGGCGAAGTCCGTGACGGTGGAGTGAGCGCCGTCGTCGGGCGACGACGCGAATTGTCGGACAGGCCCTAGGGTGCGGACATGAGCATCATCGGGGTCGGTATCGACGTGGCCGAGATCGACCGGTTCCGGGCGTCGCTGGAGCGGACGCCCGGGCTGGCCGAACGTCTCTTCGTGGAGAGCGAGTTGCTGCTGCCCAGCGGCGAACGGCGGGGCGTCGCCTCGCTCGCGGCCCGCTTCGCGGCGAAGGAGGCGCTCGCCAAGGCGCTGGGCGCCCCGGCGGGACTGCACTGGACGGACGCCGAGGTCTACGTGGAGGACAGCGGCCGGCCGAGGCTGCGCGTGAAGGGCACGGTGGCGGCCTGCGCGGCCGAACTGGGCGTGGCCTCCTGGCACGTGTCGCTCAGTCACGACGCCGGGGTGGCCTCGGCGGTGGTGGTGGCGGAGGGATAGCCGGGCCGCCGCCTTCGGGCGGAGGGTACGGAGGCCGCGGGACCGCCGGAGGGTGGGGAGGCCGCGGGCCCGCCCCCTTCGGGCGGAGCGGTACGGGACTTGCCGGGACCGCTCCGGACGGGGATCACGGGCCCGCACGGCGCCGCCCGGGTTCCGGACAGGGCTCACAGGCCCGCACGGTGCGGGGGCGGGCACGGGACGTTCCGGTGCGGGAGACTCGGCGTCATGCGTACTGCGTACAGCGTGGAGACCGTGAGGGCCGCCGAGCGGGAGCTGATGGAACGGCTCCCCGAAGGGGCGTTGATGCAGCGGGCGGCCGCCGGGCTCGCCGCCGCCTGCGCGGACCTGCTGGGCCGGGTGTACGCCCGCCGGGTGGTGCTGCTGGTGGGCAGCGGGGACAACGGCGGCGACGCCCTGTACGCGGGGGCGCGCCTCGCCCGGCGCGGGGCCGGTGTCACCGCGGTGCTGCTCGCCCCCGGGAGGACTCACCCGGGAGGACTGGCCGCGCTGCTGCGCGCCGGAGGCACCTCGGCCGCGCCCGGCGCCGCCGAACCGCTCCTGCGGCGGGCCGACCTCGTGGTCGACGGCATCGTCGGGATCGGCGGCAAGGGCGGCCTGCGGCCGGAGGCCGCGCGACTCGCCGAACTCGCGCACGCCTCGCGGGCCGCCGTCGTCGCCGTCGACCTCCCGTCCGGTGTCGAGGCGGACACCGGGGAGGTGCTCGGCGCGGCCGTCCGCGCCGACCTCACCGTCACCTTCGGCACCCACAAGCCGGGGCTGCTCATCGACCCGGCGCGCGGGTACGCCGGTTCCGTACGCCTCGTCGACATCGGGCTCGACCTGCCGGACCCGGCCGACGTGGAGGCGCTCCAGCACGCCGATGTCGCGGCCCGGCTGCCCTTTCCGGGGACGGAGAGCGACAAGTACCGGCGCGGTGTCGTCGGGATCGCCGCCGGGTCCGCCCGCTATCCCGGGGCAGCGGTCCTCGCCGTGGCCGGGGCGCTGCGCGGCGGCGCCGGTGCGGTGCGGTACGTCGGGCCCGCCGCGGACGCCGTCGTCGCCCGCTTCCCCGAGGCGCTGGTCTCCGCGGCGGGACCTTCGAAGGCGGGTCGGGTGCAGGCCTGGGTGACGGGGCCAGGGGCCGGGGACGACGCCTCGGCGGTCGCGGAGGTGCTCGCCGCGGACGTGCCGGTGCTGGTGGACGCGGACGGGCTGCGGCTCGCCGACCGGGGGGCCGTGCGGGCCCGTACCGCGCCGACACTGATGACCCCGCACGCCGGGGAGGCCGCCGCGCTGCTCGGAGTCGCCCGGGAGGCGGTGGAGGAGGCCCGGCTGGCCTCCGTACGGGAGCTGGCGGGGCTGTACGGGGCGACGGTCCTCCTCAAGGGGGCGACGACCCTGGTCGCCGGTCCCACGGGCGGCGCGGTGCGGGTGAACGCCACCGGGACGGCGTGGCTGGCCACCGCGGGGAGCGGGGACGTGCTGTCGGGGCTCGCGGGGTCCCTGCTGGCGTCGGGGCTCTCCGCGCTCGACGCGGGCAGCGTCGCCGCGTATCTGCACGGACTCGCCGGCCGCTTCGCGGCGGACGGCGCCCCCGCGGGCGCCCACGACGTGGCCGAGGCCCTGCCGGAGGCCTGGCGCGACATCCTCGACCGCCCCCGCCTCGACCGACCCCGCCCCGACCGACCCCGCCTGGACCGCCCCCGCCTGGACTGACCGCCTGGACCGACCCCACCTCGACCGGCCCGGCCAAGGGTGAGGCGGGGGAGCGGGTGTCGTGGGCGTTGCACAGATCGGGGGACCTTGCGCGTGTGGCGCCCCCGGGGTGCGCGTGATGTTGCGTATGTCTGTTCGCGTGATGAGCAGACGAAGGGTGTGCCAGGGGATCGCGGTGCTGCTGGCGGTGGTTGCGGCCGTGCCCGTGGGGGCGGTGGCGGCCACGTCCGCTCCGCTGCCGCCCGACTCCGGGCGGGTGGGCGAGCCGTGGCCCGGTCCGGCGGGAGGACCGCGTCCGTCCTGGCCGGGCGACGCCCCGGGCGGCCGGCTGCCGGCGGCGGCCCCGGCCGCCATGGGCATGCCCGCCGCGGGGCGGGGCGGGCGGGACGTGCCCGGGGGCACGCACGGGCCGGTCACGACCACGCCGGTCACGTCCGGGTCGCTCACGTCCGGGTCGCCCGGGTCCGGGTCACCAGGGTCCGGGCCGGTCGCGTTCGCGCCGCTCGGGTCGACGCCGGACGGGTCCCGACCGCCCGGGTCGACGCCGATGGATCCCGCGTCGGCGGGGCCCGCGTCGGCCGGGTTCGCGCCCGGCGGGCCGGGGCCGGTCACGTCCGGGCCGGACGCCTCCCCCTCGTCCGCGGCGCCGGGCGCCCGGCCGGCGGCGGCGTGCGGCGGGCGCGGGGGTCCGTACCAGCGGCAGGCCGAGCGGTGGCTGGGGCTGAGGGCGGACGGGAAGCAGTCGGCGGCCGACTGCCGGGCCATCCGCGCCTTCCAGAGGAAGCACGGGATCGACCCCGCCACAGGGACCGCCGGACCGGCGACCTGGGCCCGCATGCGGGCGCTGTCGGCCCCGGCCCACAGCGCCCCGCACACCCGCCCCCTGCGCGGCTGCCCGGTCCGTTCCTATCGTGTCGCCTGTGTCGACCTCACCCACAAGCGCACCTGGGTGCAGCAGCGGGGCCGGATCCTGTACGGCCCGGTGCCGATGCGCAGCGGCGGGGTCCGGCACCCCACCCGCACCGGCTGGTTCAGGATCTACTGGAGGCACCGTCACCACTGGTCCACCCTGTACGACAGCCCCATGCCGTACGCCCAGTTCTTCAGCGGCGGGCAGGCCTTCCACGCCGTCCGCGGCAGCATCCGTACCGTCGGCGGCTCGATGGGCTGCGTGAACCTGCGGCTCGCCGACGCCCGGGGGCTCTGGAAGGTGCTCAGGAAGGGCGACCACGTCTACGTCTGGGGCCGAAGGCCGCGCGGCTGAGGGCGCGGCCGGGAGCGGGGGCCGCCCGTCCGGGGACCGGCGCCGGGAGGCAGCCGTACGCCTCTGAGAGACTGGGGCGCGATGACAGAGACAGCACACCCGCGGACGGCGCCCCTGCGCGCCCGTGCGGAGATCGATCTGGCCGCCCTGCGAGCCAACGTGCGGGCCCTGCGTGCCCACGCGCCGACCGCGGCCCTGATGGCCGTGGTCAAGTCCGACGCGTACGGCCACGGCGCGGTCCAGTGCGCCCGCGCCGCGCGCGAGGCGGGCGCCACCTGGCTCGGCACGGCCACCCCGGAGGAGGCGCTGGCCCTGCGGGCGGCCGGCCTGCCGGGACGCGTCATGTGCTGGCTCTGGACCCCGGGCGGCCCCTGGGCCGAGGCGATCGAGGCCGACATCGACGTGTCGGTCAGCGGGATGTGGGCGCTGCGGGAGGTCGTCGCGGCCGCCGAGTCCGTCGGGCTGCGGGCCCGGGTGCAGCTCAAGGCCGACACCGGCCTCGGCCGCGCCGGCTGCCAGCCCGCCGACTGGGCCGAGCTCGTCGCCGAGGCCCTGGCCGCCGAGGCGCGCGGGCTGATCACCGTGACCGGACTCTGGTCCCACTTCGCCTGCGCCGACGAGCCGGGCCACCCCTCGATCCGGGCCCAGCTCGCGCTGTTCCGCGAGATGGTGTCGTACGCCGAGGAGCAGGGCGTGCGCCCGGAGGTGCGGCACATCGCCAACTCGCCCGCGACCCTGACCCTCCCCGAGAGCCACTTCGATCTCGTACGGACCGGCATCGCGGTCTACGGGATCTCGCCGAGCCCCGAGCTCGGCACCCCCGCCGACTTCGGACTGCGCCCGGTGATGACGCTGAGCGCGTCGCTCGCGCTGGTCAAGCACGTACCGGCCGGCCACGGCGTGAGCTACGGCCATCACTACGTCACCCCGGGGGAGACCACCCTCGGCCTCGTCCCCGTCGGCTACGCGGACGGCGTCCCGCGGCACGCCTCGGGCACCGGCCCCGTCCTGGTCGGCGGCAAGTGGCGTACCGTCGCGGGCCGGGTCGCCATGGACCAGTTCGTCGTCGACCTCGGCGGTGACGAGCCGGAGCCCGGCGCCCGTGCCGTCCTGTTCGGACCCGGCGACGACGGCGAGCCCACCGCCGAGGACTGGGCGCGTGCGGCGGGCACCATCGCGTACGAGATCGTCACGCGCATCGGAACCCGCGTTCCGCGCGTCTACGTGAAGGTGAAAGAGGAACAAGACGGGTAGCACCCTGGAGCCGAACAGGCGCGCGGGGCCCGGCGGGTGGAGAGCGGCGGGCGGAACACGGCGGGCGGGAGCCGGGCCGACGCGCGTACGGCCGACAGCCGACAGCCGACAGCCGATAACCGACAGCCGAGAGCCGGAGCGAAGAGGAGCGGGACGTGAGCGAGACCAGTGCGGAGGCCGTCGTGAGCGCGGCCTCGGCAGCCGCCGCCTCCGCCGGGAACTGGCGCAGGGCCGGTGTCGCCGGCGCCGCGATAGGCGTGGTCGCGGCGGGCGCCGCGGCCGGAGTCGCGATCGAGCGGCTGACCGTCGGGCGCGGCATGCGCAAGAAGGCGCGTCTGGCCCTCGACTCGACCGGCCCGTACGGCACGCTGCGCGGCACGCCCGGCAAGGCGTACGCGGACGACGGCACCGAGCTGTACTACGAGGTCGACGAGGCCGAGCCGGAGGCCTCGCTCGCCCCGCGCCGGCGCAGGCTCTTCGGCCGCAAGGCCCCCGCCCCCGTCACCGTCGTCTTCAGCCACGGCTACTGCCTCAACCAGGACTCCTGGCACTTCCAGCGCGCCGCGCTGCGCGGTGTCGTGCGCACGGTGCACTGGGACCAGCGCAGCCACGGGCGGTCCGGGCGGGGTGCGGCCCAGATGGAGGACCGCAAGCCGGTCACCATCGACCAGCTCGGCCGCGATCTGCTGGCCGTCATCGAGGCGGCGGTGCCCGAGGGCCCGATCGTGCTCGTCGGGCACTCCATGGGCGGCATGACCGTCATGGCGCTCGCCGACCAGTTCCCCGAGCTGATCCGCGACCGGGTCGTCGCCGTCGCCCTGGTCGGTACGTCGTCGGGGCGGCTCGGCGAGGTCAACTTCGGGCTGCCCGTCGCGGGCGTCGCCGCCGTGCGCCGGGTGCTTCCCGGTGTGCTGAAGGCGCTCGGGCAGCAGGCGGCCCTGGTGGAGCGGGGCCGGCGGGCCACGGCCGACCTGTTCACCGGGGTCATCAAGCGGTACTCGTTCGCGGGCCGGGACGTCGATCCGGCCGTCGAGCGGTTCGCCGAGCGGATGATCGAGGGCACGCCGATCGACGTGGTCGCCGAGTTCTACCCGGCGTTCACCGACCACGACAAGACCGCCGCACTCGCCCGTTTCACCGAGATGCCCGTCCTCGTCCTCGCCGGGGTCAAGGACCTGGTGACGCCGAGCGAGCACAGCGAGGCCATCGCCGACCTGCTGCCGGACGCGGAGCTGGTGCTCGTGCCCGACGCGGGACACCTGGTCATGCTGGAGCACCCCGAGGTCGTCATAGACCGCCTCGCCGACCTCCTCGTGCGGGTCGGAGCCGTGCCGGCAGGGGCTACCGTGGGTGGCTATGGAAGCACCAGCAGCAGCGCACAACCCGGCTGAGCCCGCCCAGGACGGCGTCGGCGTGCAGATCACCGTCAACTCTCCCGAGCAGATGCAGGAGTTGGGCCGCCGGCTCGCCAAACTGCTGCGCGCGGGCGACCTCGTGATGCTGAACGGCGAGCTCGGCGCGGGCAAGACCACGCTGACCCGCGGGCTCGGCGAGGGGCTCGGCGTCCGCGGCGCCGTCACCTCGCCCACCTTCGTCATCGCCCGTGTGCACCCCTCCCTCGGCGACGGACCGCCGCTCGTGCACGTGGACGCGTACCGCCTCGGCGGCGGGCTCGACGAGATGGAGGACCTCGACCTCGACGTCTCGCTCTCCGACTCCGTGATCGTCGTGGAGTGGGGCGAGGGCAAGGTCGAGGAGCTGACCGACGACCGGCTGCACGTCGTCATCCACCGGGCCGTCGGGGACACCACCGACGAGGTGCGGCACGTGACGGTCACGGGACTCGGGCGGCGCTGGGCCGCCGCCGATCTGACGGTGCTCGCGGCCTGAGCGGGGCGGACCCGCGTCCCGGCGCCGCACATGCCCGGTTCCGCCGGGTCTTCGTGGCGCGGGCGGCCCTCGCTCGTACATTCGGCCAACGTTTCCGACAGGACGTCGGCAAAATATTGCGTTCGGCGTCCCGGCCGTGGTCACATGGACATCAGTGCGTAGTTAGGTCTACCTAACCACGCTTGCCCCCGAAGCCCGAGGAGGCGTCCATGTCGGCATCAGAGTCGGCATCAGAGTCGGCCGCAGTGCCGACTTCGGAACGTGACGTGCCGGCCGCGCCGCGCGCGGTGGCCGGGGTGTCGATGCGGGATCTGCTGGCGGCGTGCGCCGCGGCGGAGGCGGTGTCCAGGCCGCCCCTCGCACCCCTGGCCGACCCCGGTGCGGAGCGCCCCCGCAGGGCCGCCTGACACGCACGCGGACCGGGGCGCCGCCGCGGTCACTTGACGACGACGACCTTCGCGCCGACGGTCGCGAACCCCCACATCGCGTCGCCGTCGGCGCGCGAGGAGCGGATGCCGCCGAGCTTCTTCTCCGGGTCGGGAGCCTCCGTGGAGCCGTTCACCGCGGCACTGAAGCCGAAGGCGACGCCGTTGACCAGCGAGAACCGTACGACGTGCTCGATCTGCGTCCCGTCGGACCCGGGGGTCGAGCCGGTCCGTGACGTGACGGCGTAGGTGCCGGCGGACGGGTCGACCGTGCCCGGGGTGACCTCGAAGGTGCGCTTCACCTTGTCGCCCGCGCCGACCAGCCAGACGCGGTCGGAGCCGGTCGAGTAGACGACCCGCACACCGGTGCCGGACGAGGCCGGCAGCGCGGCCGGGTCCTTCTTGGCCCGGGGTGCCTTGGAGACGGAGGGCTTGGCCGACACGCTCGCGCCCGGTTCGCTGCCCAAGGTGTCCGGAACGTTCGCGGATGCCTGGAAAGCGAGGAAGCCGACTGCCGCGAGCGCCGCCACGGTGAGCCCGGCCACGATTCCCGAGCTGCTCCTAGCCACCTTGTGTGCCCACCTCTCGACCTTCGTACGTCCTTGCTGTTGACGGTAGCAGCCGGGGGACGGGAGTCCCGGGCGGCCTTGCGTCGGGCTCCGGCGCCGTACGCTGTTTGCGTGCTCTTGCTCGCTCTGGATACCGCCACCCCCGCCGTGACCGTCGCCCTGCACGACGGCACGTCCGTCATCGCCTCGTCGAGCCAGGTGGACGCGCGCCGGCACGGGGAACTGCTGCTGCCGGCCGTCGACCGGGTGCTCACCGAGGCAGGCCTCAAGCTGGACGCCGTCACCGGCATCGTCGTGGGCGTCGGCCCCGGCCCGTACACGGGGCTGCGCGTCGGCCTCATGACCGCCGACACCTTCGGAGTCGCGCTCGGCGTGCCCGTGCACGGTGTGTGCACCCTCGACGGGCTCGCGTACGCGGCCGACGTGGAGGGACCGTTCGTCGTCGCCACGGACGCCCGGCGCAAGGAGGTCTACTGGGCACGGTACGCCGACCGCCGTACCCGGCTGTCGGAGCCCGCCGTGGACCGCCCCGCCGAGATCGACGAGGCCGTCACCGCGCTGCCCGCCGTCGGCGCGGGCGCGCTCCTGTACCCCGACACCTTCGCCGACGCCCGCGCCCCCGAGAACGTCTCGGCCGCGGCCCTCGCCTCCCTGGCCGCCGAGAAGCTGGCCGCCGGTGAGGAACTGGAGCCGCCCAGGCCGCTGTATCTGCGCCGCCCGGACGCCCAGGTGCCCAAGAACTACAAGGTGGTCACCCCCAAGTGACCCTCGTACTGCGCGAGATGCGCTGGTGGGACATCGATCCCGTGCTGGAACTGGAGAAGGAACTCTTCCCCGTCGACGCCTGGTCCCGGGGCATGTTCTGGTCCGAACTGGCCCACGCCCGGGGGCCGGAGGCCACCCGGCGCTACCTGGTCGCCTGCGACGGCGACGCGCTCGTCGGATACGCCGGGCTCGCCGCCTCGGGAGACCTGGGCGACGTGCAGACGATCGCGGTGCGGCGGGACCAGTGGGGCACCGGCCTGGGCGGCCTGCTGCTCACCGAACTGCTCCGGGCCGCCAGCGACTTCGACTGCGCCGAGGTGATGCTCGAGTGCCGCGTGGACAACGTCCGCGCGCAGAAGCTCTACGAGCGCTTCGGCTTCGAGCCCATCGGCTTCCGGCGCGGCTACTACCAGCCGGGGAACGTGGATGCCCTGGTGATGCGGCTGCACGACCCATCGACCTCCGTACAAGGAACAGAGACCCATGGCTGACGAACCACTCGTCCTCGGCATCGAGACCTCCTGCGACGAGACCGGTGTCGGCATCGTCCGCGGGCACACCCTGCTCGCGGACGCGATCGCGTCGAGCGTCGACGAGCACGCGCGCTTCGGCGGGGTCGTTCCCGAGGTCGCGTCCCGGGCCCACCTGGAGGCGATGGTCCCGACCATCCAGCGGGCGCTGAAGGACGCGGGTGTGTCGGCCGGGGACCTGGACGGCATCGCGGTCACCGCAGGACCCGGGCTCGCCGGGGCGCTGCTCGTCGGGGTCTCGGCCGCGAAGGCGTACGCGTACGCGCTCGGCAAGCCGCTGTACGGCGTCAACCACCTCGCCTCCCACATCTGTGTGGACCAGCTGGAGCACGGCGCCCTGCCGGAGCCCACGATGGCCCTGCTGGTGTCCGGCGGCCATTCCTCCCTGCTGCTGTCCACCGACATCACCTCCGACGTACGGCCGATGGGCGCGACCATCGACGACGCGGCGGGCGAGGCCTTCGACAAGATCGCGCGCGTGCTCAACCTCGGCTTCCCGGGCGGCCCGGTCATCGACCGGTACGCCAAGGAGGGCGACCCGAACGCCATCACGTTCCCGCGCGGTCTGACCGGGCCGCGCGACCCGGCCTACGACTTCTCCTTCTCCGGTCTCAAGACCTCCGTGGCCCGCTGGATCGAGGCCAAGCGGGCGGCCGGGGAGGACGTGCCGGTGCGCGACGTGGCCGCGTCCTTCCAGGAGGCCGTGGTGGACGTGCTCACCCGCAAGGCCGTCCGCGCGTGCAAGGACGAGGGCGTCGACCACCTCATGATCGGCGGTGGCGTGGCCGCGAACTCGCGGCTGCGCGCGCTCGCCCAGGAGCGCTGCGAGGCCGCCGGCATCCGGCTGCGGGTGCCGCGCCCCAAGCTGTGCACGGACAACGGCGCGATGGTCGCCGCGCTGGGTGCCGAGATGGTCGCCCGCAACCGGGCCGCCTCCGACTGGGACCTTTCGGCGGACTCGTCGCTGCCGGTGACCGATCCGCACGTGCCGGGGCGCGGGCATGCGCACACGCACGATCACGTGCACGAGGTCGCGAAGGAGAACCTCTACCCGTGACCGTCGCGCTGATGTGGGAGGCCCGGGCCGTCGCCGGCCGGGGCGAGGACCTGCTCGCCTGGGTGCGCGGGCAGGACATCCCCGGGGACCCGGTGCGCCGGGAGATCCTCCGGGCCCCTCAGGACCGGGTCCTCGTCATCACCTGGTGGGACGCGCCGTACGACGCCGAGCTGCCCGAACTTCCGGAACCCGACGAGGAGTTGGTGACCCGGGCGGTGCACAGGTGGCGCTTCGAGTCGGTGGGCTGACGAACGGCCGAACGGCCGGTGCGCCCGTGCGGGAACGGGACGCACCGGCCGGCCGTCGGGTCAGGACACCTGGACGGTCTCGGTCTCGCAGCGCAGGCGCCGGTCCGTGCCGAGCTTCCGCACCGGACCCGTCAGGTTCAGCCGGGCCGTGTGGCGCACGTCCGCGCTGGAGGCGGCGAGCCGCAGCTCCAGGGCGCCCGGTTCGACGATCCGGGTGCCGGCGCGGTCGGTGAACGCCGAGAGGTCCGCGTGGAAGCGGAAGGTCACCCGGCGGGCCTCGCCCGGTGCCAGGTCCAGGCGCCGGTAGCCGATCAGCCGCACGTCCGGGCGGGTCACCGAGGCCACCGGGTCGTGCAGGTAGAGCTGGACGACCTCGGCGCCCGCGCGCTCACCGGTGTTGCGGACGGTCACCGACACGTCGTACGAACCGTCGGTGCCGATCTCGGTGCCGATCCCGCTCTCGGGAACCTCGGCCGGCTCCCAGTCGAACGAGGTGTACGAGCGGCCGTGGCCGAACGGGTACAGCGGTGTCGGGTCCAGGTTGCTCACCTCGCCCTTCAGGCCCAGCGGCGGCTGGAGATACGTCCACGGCTGGCCGCCCGGGTCGCGCGGCACGCTCACCGGCAGCCTGCCCGAAGGTCCGACCCGGCCGGACAGCACGCCCGCCAGCGCGGGGCCGCCCTCCTCGCCCGGGAAGAACGCCTGGACCACGCCGCCGAGGCGGTCCTGCCAGCGGCCCAGCGCGTAGGGGCGGCCGGTGAGCAGCACCAGGACCACCGGGACCCCCGTGGCGACCAGGGCGTCCAGCAACTCGCCCTGCACACCCGGCAGGCCGAGGTCGGCCACGTCGCAGCCCTCGCCGGAGGTGCCCTGGCCGAACAGGCCGGCCCGGTCACCGAGCACCGCCACGCACACGTCGGCCTCGGCGGCCCGTGCCACCGCCTCCTCGAACCCGGACCGGTCCGGCTCCGAGACCCCGCAGCCCCGCGCGAACGTCACCTTGGCGTCCGGCAGTTCGGCGCGCAGCGCGTCGAGCACGGTCGGGATGTCCACACCGGTGGGCACCTCGGGGTGGTGCGTGAGCACGTGCGAGGGGAACGAGTAGCAGCCGAGCATGGCCAGGGGGTCGTCCGCGCGCGGGCCGACCACCGCGATGCGGGTGTCCGGGGCCAGCGGCAGCACGCCGTCCGCGTTGTCCAGCAGGACCACCGACTCCTCGGCGAGCCTGCGGGCGAGCGCCCGGTTGCCCGCGGAGTCCAGGTCGACCGGGCGGCCGGTCTCCGGCCGCCAGTCCTCGTCCAGCAGGCCGAGATCGCACTTCTGGAGCAGCACCCGGCGGGCCGCCCGGTCGATCAGCGACTCGGGGACGGTGCCCGCGCGGACGGCGGCCACCAGCGGCTCGCCGTAGCACTTCAGCGTGGGCAGCTCGACATCGATGCCGGCCTCCAGCGCCTTGTGCGCCGCCTCGGCCTCGGTGCCGGCCACCCGGTGCAGCGTCTGGAGGAAGCCGATGCCGAAGTAGTCCGAGACCACCGTGCCGGTGAAGCCCCACTCGTCGCGCAGCAGCTCCGTCAGCAGCTGCGGGTCGGCCGACGCCGGGACGCCGTCCGTGTCGTTGTAGGCGGCCATCACCGAACGGGCGCCGCCCTCGCGCAGCGCCATCTCGAACGGCGGCAGCGTGATGTCGGCGAACTCGCGCACTCCGGCTCGCACCGGCCCCAGGTTCCGGGCACCCGCCGAGGCCGCGTACCCGGCGAAGTGCTTGAGCGTGGCCACGATCCCGGCCGACTCCAGGCCCCGCACATAGGCGGTGGCGACGGTGCCGACCAGGTACGGGTCCTCGCCGATCGTCTCCTCCACCCGGCCCCAGCGCAGGTCGCGGACCACGTCCAGGACCGGGGCGAGGCCCTGGTGGACGCCGACCGAGCGCAGGTCCTCGCCGATGCGCCGGCCCAGCTCCTCCACCAGCTCCGGATGGAAGGTGGCGCCCCAGGACAGCGGGACCGGGTACGCCGTCGCCCGCCAGGCCGTGAAGCCCGCCAGGCACTCCTCGTGGGCGACCGCGGGGATGCCGAAGCGGCTCGCCTCGATGATCCGGCGCTGGGCGCGGGCCAGCGCCTGCGCGCCCAGCGCCGGGTCCACGGGGGCGGTGCCGAAGGAGCGGGTGAGCTGGCCGAGCCCGCGGGTGATCAGCTCGTCCCAGTCGTAGTCGGAGGACATCTCGCTCTGGAGCGGGGCGACTCCGCCGCCGTCCGTGTCGGCGCCCACCCACACGCCGTAGAGCTGGGCGGTCTTCTCCTCCAGGGTCATCCGGGAGAGCAGGTCGTCGACGCGGGTCGCGGCGGGCAGGGCGGGGTCGCGCCAGGGAGCGGTGGTCATGGAACTCCTGTCGGGGAAAGGGGGGTTCGAGCGCCCCTGGTCGTACACGTTCACTTGCCGCCCACACCCATGAGGCCGCCGACCAGCGCGCGGCGGGCCACCAGGTACACGATGAAGATCGGGACACCGGAGAGGACGACGGAGGCGAGGATCGCGGGAATGTTCACGCCGAACTCGCTCACGTAGTTGAACAGGCCGAGGGTCAGCACCCGTGGTCCGTCGGACTGGGTGAAGATCAGCGGGAAGAGGAAGCCGTTCCAGGCCTGGAGCGCCGCGTAGATGACGACGGTGCTGATGCCGCCCTTGGCCATCGGGATGACGAGCTGGAACAGCATCCGGGTGGTGGAGGCGCCGTCCAGCGCCATCGCCTCGTACATCTCCTCCGAGATGTCCCGCAGGGTGCCGGTGAGGACCAGTACCGACACCGGCATGGCGAACGCGGCCGTCGGCAGCACGATCGCGAGCAGGCTGTCGTAGAGGTTCAGCTTGGCGATCATCAGGTAGAGCGGCACCACGACGGCCTGCGCGGGGATCGCCACGCCCAGCAGGAACAGCCGGAACGCGGCCCCCGACCAGACGCTGCGGGTCCGCACGGCCACGTAGGACAGCGGGACGCACAGCACCAGGACGATCAGGACGACCCCGGCGGCGGCCAGCACCGTGTTCCACAGCAGGTGGCCGAAGCCGTTGTGCAGGACGGTGTTGTAGTTGTCCAGGGTCGGACGGGACGGCGGCTTCAGGGCGTTGTGGCCCAGCGCCTCGTCCTGGTGGGTGAGCGAGGCCGAGAACATCGCGTAGATCGGGATGATCACGACGGCCAGCCAGATCAGCGCCCCGGCCCCGGCGAGGGGGTTGGCGCGCCGGGTCCAGTGCCTGCGGCGGGGCGCGGGCCGCCCGGCGGCGGGGGCGGAGTCCGTCTTCACGGGACGGGGCAGTGTGTCGTGCGACATGGCGTCACATCCCTTCCCGGGTGCTGCGCATCGCGCCGAAGCCGGACAGCTTCACCATCAGCAGGGACAGCGCGGTCGCCGCGAGCACCAGGAACGAGGCGACCGCGCTCGCGTAGCCGAAGTCGTAGCTCTTGAAGCCCGCCTCGTACATCAGGTACGGCAGGATCGCCGTGTCGGTGCCCGGACCGCCCTGGGTGAGGATCAGGACCGTCTCGAAGTACGTCAGCGAACCGACGATCATCAGCACGCTCGACGTCGTCGCCGTGTTGCGCAGCTGCGGCAGCGTGATCGAGAAGAACTGGCGGTAGCGGCCGGCGCCGTCGATCGCGGCCGCCTGGTACAGGACTTCGGGGATCTGCCGTGCTCCGCCCTGGTAGATCAGGGTGTGGAAGGGGATGAACTGCCAGCCGCCGACGAACACGATCGCGAGGAACGCGCCGCTGGTCGTGCCGAGGGTGTCCTTGTGGATGATCCCGAAGTTCGGGTCGAGGAGCGCGTAGAACAGCAGGGAGATCGCCGTCGACGACAGCAGGAACGGCACGAAGAAGATCGCCGAGAGGACCGCGCGGTTGCGCTGCCGGCCCGCCGCCCACACCCCGAGGAGCAGGGAGATCACCGTCTGGAACGCCCAGCTCACCACGGTCAGTCCGACGGTGACCGTCAGGGACTGGGTCAGCCGGTCGTCGCTCAGCAGCTTGCGCCAGTTGGCCAGGCCGACCGGCTCGGGGTCGCCCAGGCCGTTCCACCTGGTGAACGACAGGTAGAAGGCCAGGACCATCGGGGCGAGGGCGAAGAACGCGAAGAACAGGACGCCGGGGAGGGCCAGTGCCGCGCTCGGGCGGCCGGCCCTGTTGCGCCGGGCGGAGCGGGGGCGGCCCGCGTCGTTCCGCGGGCCGCCCTTGACCTGCGTGAGGCTCACTTCAGCTCCTTGAGCGCCGACACGAACTGCGTCGGCGAGGACTTGCCCACGAACAGCTTGTTGACCTCGGTGAGCATCGGCGTCGACACGTCGGGGTCGACCGCCTGGTCCCAGCTCAGCGTGAACGCCGGGGCCTGCTGCACCATCTGGTACTGGAACTTGGCGAACTCCGGGTTCGGCGAGGCGTCCAGGAGGGTCGCCGCGTTCGAGGTGGCCGGGACGTCACCGTTGGCGATGAGTTCCTTCGTGTACGCCAGGGAGGCGGAGTCCCGCAGGAAGGCGATCGCCGCGTCCTTGTTGGAGGTGCGGGCGTTCACCGACCAGTAGTTGGTCGGGTTGCCGACCACGTTGCGGATGTCGCCGGCGCCGCCCTCGATCTGCGGGAAGGCGCACCAGCCGAGGTTCTTCCTGGCGAAGTCGGGGAACTTGCCGAGCTGCGTGGAGTACTCCCACGAACCCATCAGGTGCATCGCCGCCTTGCCCTTGGCGAAGACCGCGGGAGCACCGCCGTTGCCGTAACCCACCGAGCTGTAGCCCTTGCCGAAGGCGCCGTCGTCGATCAGTTCCTTGACCGTCTGGGCGGCCTTGAGGACGGCCGGGTCGCCCCAGGCGGTGGCGTCACCGTTCTTGATCTTCTCGAAGACCTGGGGGCCGCCGATCCGGTCGACCAGGTACTCCAGCCACATCAGCTCGGGCCAGATGTCCGCGCCGCCCAGGGCGAACGGGGTGATCTTCGCCTTCTTGAGCTTGGTGTTGATGTCCAGCAACTGGTCCCAGGTGGTGGGCGGCTGGAGCTTGTTCTCCTCGAAGACGGTCTTGTTGTAGAAGAGGATCACGGGCTGCATGCCGCGCATCGGCACGCCGTAGTTCTTGCCGTCCAGTCCGCCCGACGCCAGCACCGACGGCAGGAAGCCGCTCTTGAGCACGGAGTCGGACGTGATGACGTCGGTCAGGTCGACCAGCTGGCCGGCCTCCCGGTAGGCCTTGATGGAGCCGCCGCCCCAGTTGAAGAACACGTCGGGGGCGTTGGGCGAGCCCATCGCCGTGCGCAGCTTGGCCGGGTAGTCGGTGGCGGGCACCTTCTGGAGCTTGATCGTGCCCTTGGCCTTCTTCGCGGCGGCCGACGCGTTGAACCGGTTCACGGACTTGACCTGGATCTTCGCCGCGTCGTCGCCGTACACGAACGCGGTGAGCGTCCCGTCGGCGCCGGAACCGCCGCTGGAGCCGCAGGCGGTGAGCCCGCCGACGGAGGCCAGGGCAGCCGTGCCCGCGCCGAGGAACCAACGTCTGCTGTAGGACTCCATAGGACGGCACCTCTCGGTAGGCGCGAAGGATCGTCGGTGATCCATCGCGAATGTTTCGAGTTATTTTTCGAATGTTCCGGGAAGGTAAGACGATCCGGTAGGCCCGTCAAGGGGTCGCGCAGAGATACGATCGCCGCCATGAAGCCTGGGAAGTCCGCAGAACCACAGACGGCGACGCTGGCCGAGATCGCTCGGGAAGCCGGTGTCTCGGCTCCGACTGTTTCGAAAGTCCTCAACGGCCGCGCCGACGTCGCCCCAGCGACCCGCTCCCGCGTCGAGGAGCTGCTGCACGCCTACGGCTACCGCCGCCGCCGTGCCGAGGCCTCCCGCTCGCCGCTGATCGACCTGGTCTTCCACGAACTGGAGAGCGCCTGGGCGATGGAGGTCATCCGGGGCGTGGAGAACGTCGCCAGGGACGCCGGCCTCAGCGTGGTGCTCTCCGAGTCCGCCGGGCGGCTCACCCCCGGCCGGACCTGGGCCGACCAGGTCGCCGCCCGCCGCCCGCACGGCGTGGTGCTCGTCCTCTCGGGCCTCGACGACTCCCAGCGCGCGCTGCTGCACAGCCGCTCCATCCCGTTCGTGGTGATGGACCCGGCGGGCGATCCCGGAGTCGACGTGCCCTCCATCGGCGCCACCAACTGGCAGGGCGGCCTCGCCGCGACCCGCCACCTCGTCGAACTCGGCCACACCCGGATCGGCGCCATCAGCGGGCCGTCACGGATGATGTGCAGCCGGGCGCGCGTCGACGGCTACCGCGCGGCGCTGGAGACGGCCGGGCTTCCGGTCGACCCCTCGCTGATCGTCGCCGGGGACTTCCACCACGAGGCCGGCCACCGGATCGGCCTCGACCTGCTGCGCCGCCCCGACCGGCCCACGGCCGTCTTCGCCGGCAACGACCTCCAGGCGCTCGGCCTCTACGAGGCGGCCCGCGAACTGGGGCTGCGCATTCCCGAGGACCTCAGCGTCGTCGGCTTCGACGATCTGCCGGTGGCGCGCTGGGTGGGGCCGCCGCTGACGACCGTACGGCAGCCGCTGACGGAGATGGCCGAGGCGGCGGCGAAGCTGGTGCTCGACCTGAGCCGCCAGGAGCGGCCCTCGGCCGGGACGCGGATGGAACTGGCGACCAGCCTGGTCGTGCGCAGCAGCACGGGGGCGCCTCCGGCGTGAGACCGGGCGCCTCCGGTGGGGGGTCGGGGCCGTGCCGGTGCATCAGCCCGTCGCCGTTGGACGGAGATGTGGCCGTCGGTGGCGACGGGCATCGATGTACCGGCACGTCCCCTCACGCGCGTACCCGGCTGCGGGTGCGTCCGTCCAGAACGACCCAGCCCCGGCCAGGCAGCAATTCCAGTCCCGGCCAGGCAGTAATTCCAGCCCCGGCCGGGCAGTAATTCCAGCCCCTCCGGCGCTTGAGGAGCGGGGGCTGGGGCGGAGCCCCAGGGTGGGTCGGGTAGGGGCGGAGGGGGCGAAAGTAGGGGTGGGGTCACCCGGGGCAGGTCAGTCCTGCGGGGCCGGGGGCCGTATTGACGGGTGGGACATCCCCCTCCACACTCCTGCGAAGTCAATCGGTTGTACAGCCGAAACTTTCGGAGGCACCCGCCATGAGAACCTCCCGAACCCGTTCCGCCAGAACCCGCTTCTTACGCCGCCCCTTGCGCCGCCGCGTCGCCGCCCTGTTCGCCGGGGCCGCGACGGTGGCCGCCCTGCTCGCGGCCGGTACGACGGCGCACGCCGCCGGCACCCCGCTGCGCGACCTCGCCGCCGCCAAGGGCAAGGTCATCGGCACCGCCGTCACCGGCTCCAAGCTGACCGGGACCTACGGCGACATCGCCGGGGGCCAGTTCAACTCGCTGACCCCGGGCAACGCGATGAAATGGGGCACCGTCGAGCCCACCCGGGGCGGCTTCGACTGGGCCGAGGCCGACCAGATCGTCGCGTTCGCGCAGGCCCGCAGCCAGCAGGTGCGCGGTCACACCCTGGTGTGGCACAGCCAGAACCCGAGCTGGCTGACCAACGGCACCTGGACGACCGCCGAGCTGAGCGGTCTGCTCCAGGACCACATCACCACCGAAGTCACCCGCTACAAGGGGAAGCTGGCCGCCTGGGACGTGGTCAACGAGCCCTTCAACGAGGACGGCACCTACCGCTCGACCCTCTGGTACAACGGCCTCGGCTCCGACTACATCGCCCAGGCGCTGACCTGGGCGCACGCCGCCGACCCGAGCGCCAAGCTCTACATCAACGACTACAACGTCGAGGGCGTCAACGCCAAGAGCACCGCCCTGTACGACCTGGTCAAGTCCCTGAAGGCGCGCGGTGTCCCGATCGACGGCGTCGGCCTCCAGGCCCATCTCATCCTCGGCCAGGTCCCCGGCTCCCTCCAGCAGAACATCCAGCGCTTCGCCGACCTCGGTGTCGACGTCGCGGTCACGGAGCTGGACATCCGGATGCAACTCCCCTCCGACAGCGCCAAACTGGCCCAGCAGGCCGCCGACTACAAGGCCGTGTTCGACGCCTGTGTCGCCGTGACCCGCTGCCACGGCGTGACCGTCTGGGGCTTCACCGACTCCGACTCCTGGATCCCGGACGTCTTCTCGGGCTACGGCGCGGCGACCCCGTATGACGAGAACTACGCGCCCAAACCGGCGTACGACGCGATCGCGGCCTCGCTCGGCGGGACCACCACGCCGCCGCCCACGGGAGCGTGCACGGCGACGTACAGCGTCCAGAGCCAATGGAACACCGGGTTCACGGGGCAGGTGCGGATCGCGTGCTCCGGGGCCGCGCTCTCCTCGTGGAAGGTGAACTGGACGTACGGCGCGGGCCAGCGGATCACCCAGGCCTGGAACGCGACCTGCACCCAGACCGGCGCGGCGGTGAGCTGCGCCAACGCCTCCTACAACGGGACCGTCCCGAGCGGCGGTTCGGTGACGCTCGGGTTCAACGCGTCCTGGAGCGGGAGCAATCCGGTGCCCACGGTGACGCTGGGCTGAGGTCAGGGCCTGAGTCCGGGCTCAGGGCGGGGCTGAGTCCGGGCTGAGAAGCGTGAGATTCTCCCAAGAAAATCGTTTCGAGCCTCTTTCCCTAACAGTCCCCTAATAATTCGGACTTACGTTCCTCCTCGTGACGGGACACGAGGGCATCGGGGACGGGGACGGGGACGGGGATGGGGTCGAGGTCGGGCCGGTGGGCCGGCGGTCGCGGGTACTCAAGGCCGTCGGCCTCACCCTGGCGGGCCTGCTGGTGCTGGGCGTCGGCACGGCGGGCTGGGCCTACTGGCATCTGAACCAGAACATCAAGAGCGTCGACATCAACAGCGCGCTCGGCGACGACCGCCCGGCGAAGGCGGTGGTGACGCCCTCGGCCCCGGCGTCCGCCTCGGCCTCCCCGCTTCCCGGTGGCGCCCTGAACATCCTGGTCCTCGGCTCCGACTCGCGCAGCGGAAAGGCGAACGCGAAGCTCGGCGGCGGGGACAGCTCGGGTGCCCGTTCCGACACGGCGATGGTCGTGCACATCGACGAGGGGCGCACCCGGGCGACCGTGGTGAGCATCCCCCGGGACACCCTGGTGACCCGGCCCGCCTGCCCCACCTCCTCCGGGGGGACGACGGCGGTGGCCTACAACGCGATGTTCAACAGCGCCTATTCGATCGGCGGCCCGGTCTGCGCGGTGAAGACGGTGGAGTCCCTCACCGATGTCCGCATGGACCACTACATCGAGATCGACTTCTCCGGCTTCGCCGCCCTCGTGGACGCGCTCGGCGGGGTCACGGTCACCACGGACGAGGACATCGACGACGACAAGAGCCATCTGCGTCTCGCCGCGGGCGAGCACCACCTCGACGGCACGAAGGCGCTGGCCCTCGCCCGCACCCGGCACGGCATAGGCGACGGCAGCGACCTGGGCCGCATAAGCCTCCAACAGAAGCTCGTGAAGGCCCTGTTGGGGCAGATCTCGTCGGCCGGTCTGCTCACCGACCCGGCCAAGCTCTACGGCGTCGCGAACGCGGTGACCGGCAGCCTGACGACGGACACCGGGCTGGACTCCCTGGGCGAGCTGACGAAACTCGGCCAGAGCCTGAAGTCCCTCTCCTCCGACGAGGTCACGACGGTGATGATGCCGGTGGTGACGGCTCCCTGGGACCGCAACCGCGTGGTCGCGAACGAGCCGGAGGCGAGTGACCTGTGGGCCTCGCTCAAGTGACCTAACGACTGACGTGACACCCCCGGAGCCGGTCCGCGGGGCTTGAGCTTCGGGGCTCGGGATTCGAGCCTCTTTTGCAGGGAATGGGAGGGAGGTTCAACCCGCCCTCCCTCCCTTGCCGACGGCCGAAGTGCCGTCCGGGCCAGGGGATATGACTTTTCGTGATCGGGTCGCGGCGGAGCGTGGCGGACGTGTAGCGTGCGCCGCGAAAGCATCGACCCCCGTGGGTGTTGGAGCACCGCGCGGGGGTCTGACCACGTTGATCGAAAGAGAGTCGATCCATGGCTGTCACCCAGCCTAGTGCTGCCCCGCGCCCGTCCGCCCATCCCCTCGCCAATCCGGGGTACGGAAAAAGGTCGGCGCCCGACCAAACCCCACGGACGGGTCGCGACTTCGTACATCTGCCCACCCGCGAGGCGTCGATCGCGACGTACATCGACCGGCTCGCCGACGAGTCGGACCTCTCGATCAAGACCCTCGCCAAGCACCTCCCGTACGGCCAGTGCGCCCTCTCCACGGCCCTCAACAACCTTTCCGCGGCAGGGCATTTGCGCAGGGTGCGCCGCCCCGTCACCGTCGACGGCTGCCCCCGCTGGGTCTGGCACACCTTCTTCTCGCGCACCGCGCACGACGACGCCTGGTGGAACGCCCTTCTTGCCGGGGAGACTCCGGTGACCGAGCGGCCCGTGGCGGCGGCGGCGCGATCGACCGCCTACAGCGTGCTGGCCCGGCTCGGCCGGATCGACGCCCGGCTGACCCTGTCGGCGGGGGAGTGCGCGGCACTGGAGGGGGAGGCCGCCGAGTGGTTCGCGCGGGGCGCCGGTGAGCCGCAGCTCGTCCAGGCGCTGACGGCGGGGCTCCCGGAGCGTGTGGCGCACGCCTACGCCTTCGTACGTGCCCGGCTTCTCGCCAAACTGCCCCCGCTGCCCGAGCCGCAGCCACCGGCGCCCCGCTACGAGGTGGTGTGCACGGCGTGCGGGGAACCGGGCGGGGACGGTGGCCAACTGCGGGGCGGGTTGTGCGGGGTGTGCCGGGGCGGGCGGCCCGCCCTCGCGGCCCATGAGGTGCGCGCCCATGTCGGACGGCTGCGTGCCGCTCTTCGTACCGGGACCCGCACGGAGGAAACCGAGAAGGGAGCAGGCACATGACGACCTTGCAGCACGGTCCGCCCGTGACCGGGGCAGGATGGAGGGGAGGAGGCGACGCCATGACCCCCAGCACGTCCGACCGGCCCCAGATGCTCGTCGAGGAGTTCGAGGAGCTCGCTCGTCACGCGCCCGAGTCGGCGCGGCTGGAATTCCTGAACGGGAAGATCGGGGTCAAGCCCATGCCGGACGGCAATCACGGCGAGATCGTCGCCTGGCTCCTCAAGCGGTGCATGCAGCACCGGCCTGAGCTGTTCCTCTATCCGGAGCAAGGGCTGAAGGTCGAGGCCTACCGCAAGGGGCGGGCCAAGCCGGACGGGGTCTTGGCGCCCGAGGAGTACTTCGCCGGGAAGGGCGAGTGGTCCGAGCCCACGGGTGTCCTGATGGTCGTCGAGGTCACCTCGCACGACCGGGACGCCGACCGGCGTGACCGGATCGAGAAGCCCGACGGATACGCGGCCGCCGGAATCCCCGTCTACCTCCTCGTCGACCGGGACACGGACAGCGTCACCGTGCACTGCGACCCCGAGGGCGGCGTCTACCGCTCGCTCACCACCCGGGCGTTCGGAGCGGTGATCGAACTGCCGGATCCGGTCGGGTTCACGCTGGACACGCAGAAGCTCAAGGACTTCGCCGACTGATCCGAATCCCTGGTGTCCCGATTCCCCCGGTTGATCCGTCCGGGCCCGCCCGGGGAAAGAAATCGAAGAAATCCGGGGACGGTGTCGAAGCAGGTGTCTCCCGTTCGACGCACGGGTGAGAGGCAGGGAGAAGCCCCGCCTCCGAGACACGACAGGCGCCACAGACACCACGGGCGTCACGGACACGAGGAGTCACCATGCCCCGCTACCTCTCCCTGGTCCAGATCGACGAGCGCACCGCGCCCGCCGAGGGTCCCAGCCCCGAACTGATGCAGCGGATGGGCGAGCTCATCGAGGAGGTCACCAAGGCCGGCGTCATGCTCCAGACCGAGGGACTGACGCCCAGCGCGCAGGGCAAGCGCGTCCACTACGCGGGCGGGGAGCTGTCCGTCACCGACGGGCCCTTCACCGAGTCCAAGGAGGTCGTCGGCGGCTACGCGATCATGCAGTGCAAGGACATGGCCGAGGCGCTGGAGTGGACCAAGCGGTTCCTCAAGGTGCACGAGGACTTCTGGACGGTCACCTGCGAGGTGCGGGAGATCGCCGAGGGCTGAGCGGCTTCTCGGCCCGAGCGGTCTCCTTGGCCTGACGCCGCCGCGGGTGTCTGATGGTGAACTGTGGAACAGCAGCCCGGAAGAACCCCCGTCGGCGGCGTCGACACGGCCGTCGAGACCATCTTCCGTATCGAGTCCCCCCGCATCATCGCGAGCGTGGCCCGGATCGTCCGTGACGTCGGCATCGCCGAGGAACTCGCCCAGGACGCCCTGGTCGCGGCGCTGGAGCAGTGGCCGCGGGACGGCGTGCCCGACAACCCGGGCGCCTGGCTGACGGCCACGGCCAAGCACCGGGCGATCGACCTCGTACGCCGCCGGGAGCGCTACGCGCGCAAGCTGGAGGAGGTCGGGCGGGACCTCTCGCTGTCGGCTCCGCACCACATCGACGAACCCTCCGATCCGGACGACATCGACGACGACCTGCTGCGCCTGGTCTTCACCGCCTGTCACCCCGTCCTGTCCGCCGAGGCCCGCATCGCGCTGACCCTGCGGCTCCTCGGCGGGCTGACGACGTCCGAGATCGCGCGCGCCTTCCTCGTCCCGGAGCCGACGATCGCCCAGCGCATCGTGCGGGCCAAGCGGACGCTGGCGGCGAAAGGGGTCGCCTTCGAGGTGCCGTACGGTCCTGACCGCGAAGCCCGGCTCGGGTCCGTACTGGAGGTCATCTACCTCGTCTTCAACGAGGGGTACGCGGCCACGGCGGGCGACGACCTGCTCCGGCCCGCGCTGTGCGAGGACGCGCTCCGGCTGGCCCGGCTTCTCGCCGAGCTGATGCCCAAGGAGCCCGAGGTGCACGGGCTCGCCGCCCTGCTGGAACTCCAGGAGTCCCGGGCGGCCGCGCGCACCGGGCCCGGTGGTGAACCGGTCCTGCTCAAGGACCAGAACCGCCGCCGCTGGAACCGGATGCTGATCCGCCGGGGCTTCACCGCGCTGGGCCGAGCCGGCGCCGTCGCCACCGGCAGCCCGGGGCCGTACGTCCTCCAGGCCACCATCGCCGCCTGCCACGCGCAGGCCTACGCCTACGAGGACACGGACTGGCCCCGGATCGCCACCCTGTACGGACTGCTGGCGGCCCGCTCCCCGTCCCCCGTGATCGAACTGAACCGCGCCGTGGCCGTCTCGATGGCCGAGGGCCCGCAGCCCGCGCTCGTCATCGTCGACGGCCTCGCCGGTGAACCCGCCCTGCGCGACTACCACTTGCTGCCGAGCGTGCGCGGCGACCTGCTCGCCCGGCTGGGACGTACGCGGGAGGCACGCACGGAGTTCGAGCGGGCGGCCTCGCTGGCGCGCAACGAGCGGGAGCGGGAGCTGCTGGTGGCGCGGGCCCGTGAGCTGCGGGGTTCGTGAGATTCCCGTTCGGTACCCCCGTTCCCAACGTGATCGGCAAGGGCTTACAGTGACGCCGCTGCCGTACACGGGGAGGACGCCTTCCGTTCACCCGTAGGCCCCCGCGAGGCGTGGTCCGGCAGCCATCGCACCTACCCTGGGGGGTACACCCTTGAAAATTTCCGCGCGCCACAGACTCGTGGCGCTCACCGCGGCGACGGCCCTGGCCGCCGGCACGGCGATCGCCCTGGCACCGGGGGCGTCGGCCGACGTCGCCTGGACGGCGGACAACGGCATTCTCACCGGCGACATGGACGGCGCGGTCTCGCAGCTGTACGAGAACGGCACCGCGCCCGTGATCCGGGTCAAGAACGCCATGAAGCCCGCCTGGTCGCCCGACGGCAGCCGCATGGCCTACGTCAACCAGTCGACCGGACGGGTCAACGTCGTCGGGCACGACTTCGCCGGTTCCGTGGAGCTCCCGGTCAGCACGACCGACACGATCCTCGCCGACGACCCGACCTTCTGGTGGGGCGGCGGCTCGGTCGTGTTCACGCTCAGCGGGCGGCTGCGCATCGCCCCGTCCGACGGCACCCGCTTCCAGCAGCACCTGTTCGCCACCGCGGACGAGGGCTGCGACAGCCAGCCCAGCGGATCTGTCGACGGCAAGCTGGTGTTCATCCGCTCCGGCAGCACGTGCGGCGGCGACAACCGTTACGGCGCCGTGTGGCTGTACGACGGGGCGAACCGCTCCTTCAAGGAGCTGGTGGCAGGCAAGGCCAACGCCCCGGCCATCTCCCCGGACGGCACGAAGGTCGCCTACACGGTCGACGGCAAGCTGTACACGGTCAACGTGGACGGCACCGGGGTGACCCGGTTGCCGGCGGACGAGACGGGCCACATCAGCAAGCCCGCGTGGTCGCCCGACGGCACCCGTCTCGCGTACCAGCTGACGACGACCTCGAACGAGCTGCAGAACCAGGTCCTCGAGCTCTCCACCGGCACAGCCAAGGTCTTCTACAACTCGCCCAGCACCGCCAAGTGGGACCTCGCCTGGCAGCCGCTGCGCAAGAACACCGTCGCCCGGGTCTGGGGTGCCGACGTCTACGGCAGCAACATCGCCGCGTCCCGCTGGACCTGGAACACGGTCGGCCAGAGCGAGCCGGGGCTGATGAACGCCTCGTCCGCCGTGCTGGTCTCCCAGGACAGCCAGTCGTACGCGCTGACCGCCCCCGCCCTCGCGGGCAAGAAGCACGGGCCGGTCCTGCTGACCCCGCGCACCTCGATCCCGACGTCCGTGCAGAAAGAGCTCAAGCGGACCCTCAAGCCGGGTGCGAGCGTCTACCTCGTCGGCGGCACGTCGATCCTGAGCAGCGCCGTCTCGACGAGGGTCACCGCGCTCGGTTTCGTCCCGAAGCGGCTGGCGGGCACCTCCCGCTACTCGACCTCGGTCGCCGTCGCCAAGTCGATCACCAGCGCGCCGACGTACGTCTTCATCGCGACCGGCACCGACTACCACTCGGCGCTCGCCGCCGCGTCGGCCGCGGGCGCGAACGGGACGAGCGGCAAGGCGGTCGTCGTGCTCAACGACGGCAACACGCTGACCTCGTCCGTGAAGTCGTACCTCAACGGCCTCGACCCGCGCGACACGTACATGATCCCGGTCGGCGCCTCGGCGAAGTACGCGCTCACGCACACGCCGTTCTCCCACTGGCCGTCGACGTACACCTACTACCCGGTCACGGCGAGCACCAACGCCGGCACCGCGGCCGCCCTCGCGCGGATGTGGTGGAGCGCGCCGGGCAACGCGGCCCTGGCCTCCACCGACAGCTGGCGCGGTGGCACCTCGGCCGCGGCGGCGATGAACGTGTTCGGCCCGCTGCTGTGGACGGACGCCGCCACCCTGACCGCCGAGTCCAAGTCCTACCTGCTCAAGGGCGCCGCGAACATCAACGTCATCGCCGCCTTCGGCGGCACCGGCTCGGTGTCCGCGGCGGCGCTGAACTCCGCGGGCACGGCGATCAGCGCGAGCAGCGGCCAGTGGACGTACAGGCCCTACTACAACGGTGTCGAGCCGATGGCGGGTTCGTCCACCGTCGCCGGGCCGTCCGCGAGCGCCTCGGCGGTGGGGGCGGGCACGGCGCCGCGGCCCGTCACCGGTCCGGACCTCGGTCCGCTCAGCACCCGCCACCAGCAGTAGGCGGCTTGGCGGGTGCCCCCACCAGCATGGTCGGGGCACCCGCCACCCGGGTCAGGAACACCGTCGCGGAGTGCGGGCCCTGCGGCTTCACCTTGCGCCGCAGTTCCTCCGGCTCGACGGCCGACCCGCGCTTCTTCACGGTCAGGACGCCGACCCCCCGCTCCCGCAGCAGTGCCTTCAACTTCTTCACGTTGAAGGGGAGCCGGTCGGTGATCTCGTACGCGGAGGCGTACGGCGTCGGGCGCAGTTCGTCGGCCGTGACGTAGGCGATCGTCTCGTCGACCAGTCCGCCGTCCAGATCCTCGGCCACCTCGGCGACCAGGTGCGCGCGGATGACGGCGCCGTCCGGCTCGTACAGATAGCGTCCGACGGTCCTGACCGCCGGGTCCGGCAGGCCGCGGCCGCGCAGTTCGCGCGGGCCCGGCAGCAGGGTGGCGCGCACCAGGCCCGGCTCCGTGCCGAACCAGAGCACCGCCTCCTTCACGTCCCCGCCGTCCGAGATCCACTCGGCCTCCGCCTCGGCGGGGACCGCCTCGTGCGGGATCCCGGGGGCGATCTTCAGCGCGGCGACCGGAGCGCGCAGGGCCGCCGCGACCGCCCAGGACAGCGGCGGCGAGTACGCCTCGGGGTCGAAGATCCGGCCCCGGCCGCCCCGGCGCGCCGGGTCCACGAAGACGGCGTCGTACGACGCGGTGTCCACCTGCGTCACGTCCGTCTCGCGCACCTCGATCAGGTCCGTGAGCCCCAGCGCGTCGGCGTTCGCGCGGGCGGCGGCGGCCGTCAGCGGGTCGCGGTCGACGGCCAGGACGCGGATTCCGGCGCGGGCCAGCGCGATGGCGTCGCCGCCGATGCCGCAGCACAGGTCGGCGACGGAGCGGACCCCCAGGGCGCGCAATCGCTCGGCGCGGTGCACGGCCACGGTCGTCCGGGTGGACTGCTCGACCCCGTTCGGGGTGAAGAACATCCGTCCGGCGTCCTCGGCGCCGAACTTCGCCGCCGCCCGCTGCCGCAGCCGTGCCTGGCCGAGGGCCGCCGAGACCAGTTCGGCGGGGTGGTCGCGGCGCAGCCGGGTGGCGACGGCCAGTTCCTGTGCCGGTTCGGTGGCGCGGACCTCGTCGAGCAGGGCGCGGCCCTCTGCGGTGAGGAGCGGGGCGAAGGAGACGTCGTTCACCCGGCCATTGTGGGCCAGTCGGTGGACGGTGTGCTTCCGGCGGCGGTGTCGGGGCCCCGCGGGAGTGGTGGGCTGGGAGGATCCGGCTCCATGCGACCCGTACGACAAAATGACAAAACCGGCGCAAACGGGGCTGCTGCGCGCTGGGGAGTCGGCGCGCTCGCTCCCCCCCTCCGCGCTTCCGGCCGCGCCGGGACCGGCTCGGCCTCCGCCCCCCGGACCGGCGGCGCCGCGCCGGCCCGCGCCCCGCGGGCCGCGTTCCGGGCGGGCCCCGTCCGCGCCCTCGCCGCCCGCGCGGACCGGCTGAGCCCGCCCCGGGCCCGGCGCGCCGGCCAGGGGTACGCGGTCGCGCGCCCGGAGGACCACCCGTGAGGGTGCGGGTGCCGGCCGCCGGGCTGCTCGTGGCGGTACTGCTCAGCGGCTGCGCGCAGTCCGTCGACCCCATCGAACGGCTCGGCAAGAAGGCGGCCCAGCGGGTGCACCCGACGGAGCCGGCGTACCGCCGCTGGGGTCTGGCCACCCCGCTCGCCCCCGCGCCGGACGTGCCCGCGCGGACCACCGCGCGTACCGCGGACACCGGACTGCCGCCCGTCGTGAACCAGGTGCGCACCCGCGACAAGGTGGTCTTCCTGACGTACGACGACGGGGCGGAGCGCGATCCGCGGTTCGCCGACATGGTCCGCGAACTGCGCCTGCCGGTCAGCATGTTCCTCACGGACCGGGTCGCCGGCCCCGGGTACGGGCGCTTCGCCCGGCTGCGCGCGGTCGGCGTGAGCGTCCAGAACCACACCCTCGACCACGCCACCCTGCGTGGTCTGCCCTACGCCGGCCAGCGCGCCGAGATCTGCGGACAGCAGGACAAGCTCACGCGGCGCTTCGGCGTCCGGCCCCGGCTGCTGCGGCCCCCGTACGGCCGGTACGACGACACCACCCTGCGCGCCGCCGCCGACTGCGGGGTCGCCGCGATCGTCCTCGGCAGGACGGCCGACGCGCACCCGCTCCGGCCGGGCGACATCCTCTCCGGCCCCGCCGAACCCGATCTCACGGACGCCACGCTCCGCCTGCTCCGCCGGATCCAGCGCGAGGGCTTCACCCTGGCGCGGCTGGAGAACTACCTCTAGAAGGCACCGACCGGAGAGCTGCCCCTTGGGGGGCGACGGGGATGACGGGGGTGACGGGGGGCGACCCGAGAGTTGCCCGCGGGTAAGCGTCCATTCGGTGCGGTCCGGCACGTTCCGGCCCACGCCACGCCGACTGCCTTTGGCACTCCGCTTGACCGAGTGCTAATCACAGTCATAGTCTCAGTTCTGGCACTCCCCCCTGGAGAGTGCCAATAGCGACGGGCAGATCCGGCACCCGCGACGACGGATCCACCTGGTCGCCACCTCAGACAGTTAACCCCGTGAGATCTCCGAAGGGGGAGGTCGGATCGTGACGACCACCAGCTCCAAGGTTGCCATCAAGCCGCTCGAGGACCGCATTGTGGTCCAGCCGCTCGACGCCGAGCAGACCACGGCCTCCGGCCTGGTCATCCCGGACACCGCCAAGGAGAAGCCCCAGGAGGGCGTCGTCCTGGCCGTGGGCCCGGGCCGCATCGAGGACGGCAAGCGTGTCGAGCTCGACGTCGCCGTCGGCGACATCGTTCTCTACAGCAAGTACGGCGGCACCGAGGTGAAGTACAACGGCGAGGAGTACCTCGTCCTCTCGGCTCGCGACGTGCTCGCGATCATCGAGAAGTAATTCACCTGGTAAGGGAGTCCGGGGTCTTCCCCCGGGCAACCCCGCACCAAGCATTGCAGTGAGCTGCGCCCCTGGCACCCGCGACCATTCACAGCCGGGCGTCGGGGGCGCAGTTCGTTCTCACTTTTTCCGAGAGGGCTGAACCGCTCCTATGGCGAAGATCCTGAAGTTCGACGAGGACGCCCGTCGCGCCCTTGAGCGCGGCGTCAACAAGCTTGCCGACACGGTGAAGGTGACGATCGGCCCCAAGGGTCGCAACGTCGTCATCGACAAGAAGTTCGGCGCTCCCACCATCACCAACGACGGCGTGACCATCGCCCGTGAGGTCGAGGTCGAGGACCCGTTCGAGAACCTCGGCGCCCAGCTGGTGAAGGAGGTGGCGACCAAGACCAACGACATCGCGGGTGACGGTACGACCACCGCCACCGTGCTGGCCCAGGCGCTCGTGCGCGAGGGCCTGAAGAACGTCGCCGCGGGTGCCTCCCCGGCGCTGCTGAAGAAGGGCATCGACGCGGCCGTCAAGGCGGTCTCCGACGAGCTCCTCGCCACCGCGCGCCCGATCGACGAGAAGTCCGACATCGCGGCCGTCGCCGGTCTGTCCGCCCAGGACCCGCAGGTCGGCGAGCTCATCGCCGAGGCGATGGACAAGGTCGGCAAGGACGGTGTCATCACCGTCGAGGAGTCCAACACCTTCGGCCTGGAACTCGACTTCACCGAGGGCATGGCCTTCGACAAGGGCTACCTGTCCCCGTACATGGTGTCCGACCAGGAGCGTATGGAGGCCGTCCTCGACGACCCGTACATCCTCATCCACCAGGGCAAGATCAGCTCCATCCAGGACCTGCTGCCGCTGCTGGAGAAGGTCATCCAGTCGAACGCCTCCAAGCCGCTGCTGATCATCGCCGAGGACGTCGAGGGCGAGGCCCTGTCGACCCTGGTCGTGAACAAGATCCGCGGCACGTTCAACGCCGTCGCCGTGAAGGCCCCCGGCTTCGGTGACCGCCGCAAGGCCATGCTCGGCGACATCGCCACCCTCACCGGTGGTCAGGTCATCGCCGAAGAGGTCGGCCTCAAGCTCGACCAGGTCGGCCTGGACGTGCTCGGCAGCGCCCGCCGCGTGACCGTCACCAAGGACGACACCACGATCGTCGACGGTGCCGGCAGCAGCGACGAGGTCGCCGGCCGCGTCAACCAGATCAAGGCCGAGATCGAGAACACCGACTCCGACTGGGACCGCGAGAAGCTCCAGGAGCGCCTCGCGAAGCTGGCCGGCGGCGTGTGCGTGATCAAGGTCGGCGCCGCCACCGAGGTGGAGCTCAAGGAGAAGAAGCACCGTCTGGAGGACGCCATCTCCGCGACCCGCGCCGCGGTCGAGGAGGGCATCGTCTCCGGTGGTGGCTCCGCGCTCGTCCACGCCGTCAAGGTCCTCGAGGGCAACCTCGGCAAGACCGGCGACGAGGCCACGGGTGTCGCGGTCGTCCGCCGCGCCGCCGTCGAGCCGCTGCGCTGGATCGCCGAGAACTCCGGCCTCGAGGGTTACGTCATCACCTCGAAGGTCGCCGAGCTCGACAAGGGCCAGGGCTTCAACGCCGCCACCGGCGAGTACGGCGACCTGGTCAAGGCCGGCGTCATCGACCCGGTCAAGGTCACCCGTTCCGCCCTGGAGAACGCCGCCTCCATCGCCTCCCTGCTCCTGACGACCGAGACCCTGGTCGTCGAGAAGCCGGCCGAGGAAGAGGCCGACGCCGGCCACGGCGGCCACGGGCACTCCCACTGACGCACAGCGGGAACTCCCTGAGGACGGGGCCGATGCCCCCCGAGGGACGCCGTTCGTCGAACAGCGCTTGACCACTTCGCCCCGCCGCACCGCGGCGGGGCGAAGTGCTGTCCGGGAGCCGCCCGCGGTGGGACCGGGCCCCGTCCCGTGCGGAAAGCCGTGGCCGTCGGCTCGACCCGCGCTACATCCCTCGCTCGTGCTCACGAGCGCAGGTGCAGCCGCGCGGCAGTACGTGAGGTCCCGCCGGACCGGGCTCGTGCGCGTTCCGCGGCCCGGAGCGTCGGCGCGCGGCAGAGGAAGATCCCCCGAACCCCTGTCCGGGGAACGGGCGTCGGCCTGACCCGATCAGGGTGTGCGACGGCCGGCCGAAGCCGTCCGCCCCTGACGGGCCTCGCTCCCGGTGGGCTGTGAGGGCTGTGAGGGCTGTGGAACCCGGTGGGATCAGGTCTCCAGGGCGGCGTCCAGGGCGCCGAGCCCGGCCATCAGGCCCAGCCGGTCGTACTGCCACCAGCCCTCGACGATCTTTCCGTCCTTCCCGCACCGGAAGATGGTCGTGCCGGTCATGGACGCCTGCTTCCCGGACGCGGGCATCCCCATGAAGTCACCTGTGTGCGTGCCGTTCCACGTCCACCTCGTGCAGACGCGGTCGCCCTCGGTGATCTGGTCCTCGACGGTGAACGTGAAGTCGAAGCCGCCGCGCCACATCTCGATCTCGCGCCGTACCGCGTCGAGCCCGATGACGTCCTGCTCGTTGCCGGGATCGTGGTCGTGATAGTTCTCCGCCATCAGTCCGTTGAGCGGCTCCAGCTCACCCGGACCCGACAGCGTCTCGAAGTACGCGCGGATGTTCGCCGCGTAGAGCTGCTCGTCGCGCACGACGTCGAGGTCCGTGAACGTCGGCATGCCGTCGCAGAGCGCCACCATCTCCTGGAAGATCCTCTCGGTCTCCGGAAGGTTCGAGTTGCGCATCGCCTCTTCGTACGACGGGAACTCCACGATCTCCACGAAGTGACTCGCGTCGGAGCGGTCCTTGCCGATGAGGCTGTGCGTCGCGGTCCGTTTCCCCTTGGTTCTTTCGACCCATGTGTCCATCAGCTGGTTCATCTCGTCGAACCGGCTGGTTCTACAGTCGATCAACTGCATGAATGTCATGGCGCCGCCTCCGGCCCCCTGGTCCTGTTGATTCACCCTCGATTTTCCCACCGGAGGGGCGACACCACCCACCGCACGATCATCGCGGACGGCCCGCGATCCGCGCGTTCCACCCGATCCCCTTGCCGGGGGGCGTACTTCACCCGGGCACTACCGCACCCAGGCACTACCGCACCGAGGTGCTACCTCACTGAGGTCCGTACTTCCGCCCGGTCTTCGACGAGATCCCGCCCAGCAGCGCACGCGGCGTCACCTTCACCACGCCCATGAGCACCTTGTAGCGCGGGTCCGGGACCGACAGGGTCTTTCCTCGGGCCAGATCGGCGAGGGCCGCCGCGACCAGCTTGTCGGCGTCCAGCCACATCCAGTTCGGGATGTTGTCCGTGCCCATGCCGGCCCGCTCGTGGAACTCGGTGCGCACGAAGCCCGGAGCCAGAGCCATCAGCCGCACCCCGCTGCCCGCGAGGTCCTTCGCCGCGCCCTGCGTGAACTGCACGACCCACGCCTTCGACGCCCCGTACGTACCCCGCGGCACGAACGCCGCGACCGACGCCACGTTGACGACGCCGCCCCGGCCGCGCTCCCGCATCGCCTCGGTCGCCGCCGACGTCAGCCGGAGCACCGCCTCGCAGTGCACCTTGAGCATCTTCAGCTCGTCCGCCATCGACACGTCCAGATAGCGGCCCTTGTTGCCGAAGCCGGCGTTGTTGACCAGCAGGTCGACCGGGTTCTTGAGGTCGGACAGACGGGCGGCGACCTCCTCGATGCCCTCGTCCGTCGCCAGGTCCGCGGTGAGCACCTCCGCCTCGATGCCGTGCCGGTCGTGCAGCTCGGTCGCCTGTTCGCGCAGCCGCTTCGTGTCCCGCGCCACCAGCACGAGGTTGTGCCCGTCCGCCGCGAGCCGCCGCGCGAAGGCGGCACCGATCCCCGCGGTCGATCCCGTAATCAGAGCCGTTGTCATGGCGCAAGGGTAGTGACCGGCCGGGAGCCCCGCCCCCGGTGCCGCCGACCGCCGGTGCCCCCGGCGCCGCCGGCCGTCCGCCCGCGCTCCGTACGTACCCCGCACCAGGCCCCGCACGCGCGGGCACACCGTGGACACGGCCCGGACACCGCCGCGGACGGTGCCCGGGCCGCGCCCTTATCCGCCGTGCTTCGCCACGTACTCCCGCGCCGCCGCCAGCGACTCCGGGTGCAGGGCCTCGCCCGCCGCCAACAGCCTCGGCAGCAGCTTCCGTTCGGTCGTCGAGGCGCGGAACTGGAGGGCGACGGTGACGTCGTGGACGGGCCGGTGCACGATCTCGACCGGGTCCCCGGAGCGGATCTCGCCGGGCTCGATCACCCGCAGGTACGCGCCCGGCGCGCCCCGGTGCGTGAACCGTCTGACCCAGCCCTTCTCACCGAGGTGCTCCTGGAAGGTGCGGCACGGGATGCGCCCGCAGGTGACCTCCAGGACGAGGCCGGAACCCATCCGCCAGCGCTCACCGATCAGCGCGCCGGACACGCCGAGCCCCAGCGTCGTGAGGTTCTCGCCGAACCCGCCGTTCGGCAGCGTCCGGCCCAGCTCGCGCTCCCAGTCGTCGAGGTCCTCGCGCGCCACCGCGTACACCGCCTGGTCGTCACCGCCGTGATGGCGCAGGTGGCACACGGTGTCCCCGGCCAGCCCGCTTCCGCCGGTCCCCTTGGGCCCCGGCGCCGTCACGCGGACCGGACCGTCGACCGGCCGCTTGTCGATGCCGGTCACGCCCTCCGGCTGGTCCGTGTACGGGACGGCCCGTGCCCGGCCCAGGTTCACTGACAGAAGCTTCATGCCATCAAGCTAGGCGATACAGGTCAAAGCGTCGACGTGATATTCGGCGCCGCACCCAAGACGCGCTTATGCTCGAAGGGTGATCGAGGCTCGTCATCTCCGCGTCCTGCGCGCCGTCGCCACCACCGGGTCCTTCTCGGCGGCGGGCCGTGAGCTGGGCTGCACCCAGCCCGCCGTCAGCCAGCAGATGAAGGCCCTGGAGTCCTCCGTGGGCACCCCGCTGCTCGTCAGGACGGGCCGCGAGATGCGCCTCACCCAGGCAGGTGAGGCTCTGGTCAAGCACGCGGCGAGCATCCTGGCCGGCCTCACGGCGGCGGAGGAGGAGGTCGCCGCGATCGCCGGGCTGCGGGCGGGCCGCGTCCGGCTGGTCTCCTTCCCCAGCGGCAGTTCCACCCTCGTTCCCACGGCCCTCGCCGCGCTGCGCGCGGCCCACCCGGGCACCCGTGTCTCCCTGGAGGAGGCCGAACCGCCCGAGTCCGTCGAGAAGCTCAGGGCCGGTGACTGCGACATCGCGCTCGCCTTCCGCTACGAGAGCGCTCCGGGCGCCGAGGAATGGGACGACCTCGTCGTACGGCCCCTGCTGACGGACCGGCTCGTCGGCCTGGTGCCCGAGCGGCACCCGCTCGCGCGCGCGGGGTCCGTCGCGATCGGCGAGTTCGCCGGTGAGTCGTGGATCGCGGGCTGCCCGCGCTGCCGCGGCCAGCTCGTCGAGGTCTGCCGCGGTGCCGGTTTCGAGCCCCGCATCGACTTCGCCACCGACGACTATCCGGCGGTGGTGGGGCTGGTGGGCGCGGGACTCGGCGTCGCCGTCCTGCCGGAACTCGCGATCGAGTCCGTACGTCCGAAGGGGGCCCGGACCGTGACGGTGGAGCCCGCGGTGCGCCGTGAGATCGTCGCCCTCACCCTCCCCGACCTCGCCGAGGTGCCGGCGGTGGCCGCGACGCTGGACCGGCTGGCACGGGCGGCGGCCCGCTAGCGGTTCGCCCGCCGGGGAGCCGGCCGTCACGGACGGGCTCGACTCCTGCTGTGTTTCCCCGCACGCCCCGTGTTCCCCGCGTGCGCCGTGCGCGTCTCCTCGTACGCGTCTCCGGTTTGTGCGCACGGGCCCGTACGTACCCCTGTACCTCCGACCTGTACGTACGTACTCAGCTCGTACGCGCCTTCAGGACAGAAACGTTCCTTCAGGTGTTCGAGGCGGAGGTGTTCCCTGTGGCCGCCGCCGAGACCAGTCGGTTGCGTGCCCGTCCCATGAGCTCTTCGCGCTCGTCCTCGGTCAGTCCGCCCCATACGCCGTACGGTTCGCGCACCGCGAGCGCGTGTGCCGCGCACTCCGCGCGTACCGGACATCTCATGCAGACCTCTTTGGCCGAGTTCTCACGAGCGCTCCGTGCCGCACCACGCTCGCCCTCAGGGTGGAAGAAGAGCGAGCTGTCGACCCCTCGGCAGGCCGCGAGGAGCTGCCAGTCCCAGAGGTCCGCGTTCGGACCGGGAAGGCGGGAGAAATCTGCCATTGCATGTCCCCTTGCTGCCGTTCTGGGCTGCTCTGTGCCCACCGACCGTACATCTACGATCTAAGGAGATGAAAATATGACTCATTGCGAATCTAGTCTCAGACACCAGCAAATGGGAAGAAAACAGGCTGAATGGGGCATGGGTTGTGATGAAACGTTGAGGGTCGGCGCGCATGTCTCCACCGTGTCCGCGCCCTCACGTACAGTGCCGATGACGGCCGGCTGCCCCGTAACTCTTTCGAGTGACCATCGTTGAGATGGCTGAGGCGGTTGAAGGAACAAGCGCTCGGGTAGGCGGTCATATCCGCCTGCGAGTGGCGACCGCACAGGTGACGATTCGTAACAGCCTGGAGGCTCAAGGTGACGCGCATCAGCTGCGGAGGACGGTCATGACATCCGTCCTCGTCTGCGACGACTCCCCGCTTGCCCGAGAGGCGCTCCGCCGCGCGGTCGCGACCGTGCCCGGTGTCGAGCGCGTGACGACGGCGGCCAACGGCGAGGAAGTCCTCCGCCGCTGGGGAGCCGACCGTTCGGATTTGATTCTGATGGACGTACGTATGCCCGGATTGGGCGGCGTGGAGACGGTGAGGCGGCTGCTGTCCGCCGACCCCGGTGCGCGCATCATCATGCTCACCGTCGCCGAGGACCTGGACGGTGTGGCGCTCGCCGTCGCCGCCGGCGCCCGCGGCTATCTCCACAAGGACGCCTCACGGGCGGAACTGCGCGCCACGGTGACCCAGGCGCTCGCCGACCCGACGTGGCGGCTCGCGCCGCGCAGACTGCGTTCGGCGGAGATGGGCGCCGCGCCCACGCTCACCGCGCGGGAGATCCAGGTGCTCGAAGGAATGAGCCACGGACGCTCCAACGCGGAGATCGGCCGTGAGCTGTTCCTCTCCGAGGACACGGTCAAGACCCACGCACGGCGGCTCTTCAAGAAGCTCGGCGCCTCGGACCGGGCGCACGCGGTCGCGCTCGGATTCCGGTGGGGCCTGGTTCGCTGAGGGCTGGCCCGTGGTCCGGGGTGGATCGGCGCGCGCCGTCCGACGCGCCGCGTCGCAGGGCGAAGGGCCGTCCTCGTACGAGGCGTGTCCGCGCGGTCCGGTGACGCGGCGAGGTGCGTTCGCCGTCGTCGCGCGCCCGCCGGGGACCACGGAACAGCCCTTGGGCGAACCGCCTCGCGGGTGCGACGGCAGCGGTCCCTGCCCGCCGGACGGCGGGTGGGGCAGGGGCCTCGGAGAGAGCCTCCTCGGTGTCCGGACTCCGTTTCCCGGCGGATGCCGCATCCTTGAGGTGTGGAGTTCCTTGGGGACAAGTCGGTCGAGCGGAAGGGGAGGGCGCAGGAGATGAGTTCCGGCGCACCTGCTCATAACGCTTCGGTGCACAACTATGGACGCGGTGCCACGGACAGGACGACGCCGAGGCACCATGGACCGATGCGTGAAGACGAGACGACGGGGATCGGTGCGCTCGTCCTTCGCGCGGTCGACGGCGACGAACAGGCCACGCACGACCTGCTCGCCCACGTACACCCGCTCGCGCTGCGTTACTGCCGCGCCCGTCTGTCCCGGCTCCCGGGGGACGCGCGGCACTTCGTGGAGGACCTGGCGCAGGAGGTCTGTGTCGCGGTGCTCCTCGCGCTGCCGCGCTACAAGGACACCGGGCGCCCGTTCGAGGCGTTTGTGTTCGCGATCGCCGCGCACAAGGTCGCCGACCTCCAGCGTGCCGCGATGCGCCACCCGGGGTCCACGGTCGTCCCGTCCGACGAGATGCCGGAGCGGCCCGACGACTCCCTCGGCCCCGAGGAGCGCGCGCTGCTCAGCAGCGATGCCGAATGGGCGAAGAAACTCATGGCCAACCTCCCCGAGAACCAGCGCGAGCTGCTCCTTCTGCGCATCGCGGTGGGCCTCACGGCGGAGGAGACCGGCCAGATGCTGGGCATGTCACCGGGTGCCGTCCGGGTGGCCCAGCACCGTGCGCTCAGCCGGCTGCGGGCACTGGCGGAGCAGTAGGGATCCGGGTCCGGCCACGGTGACGCCGTGGCCGGGGTGGCGCGGTCCCGCCGTGTCCGGCGCACCCGTCGCGTCTCTGCCGGCAGGGCACGTTCCGGTGATACCGGTCACCGCGGTCGGTCGGCGGCCCGTGCGCCGGAGCCCTTTTCCTCCGCAAATTGCAGGCAAAAGGTGGCGGGCCCCGACGGCGTCGATCCGGCCGGCCCGGAAGGCTCCGTGCCGCGCTTCGCGGCCGGGGCGGGGCGCAGGCCCGCGTTCGCCCACCCCGGCTGGGCTGCCCGGGCGGGCTCCGGGCCCTTCTCCGGGCACGGGTCTGAACGGGAACGACCGTCATCCCGTACGAACATACGAAGCCGAAGCCCACCCTCAACCGTGGAATGAGAGAGCCATGCTTCCCGTTAGCATGGACATCCGCACCGATCAAGGCCATTTGGGGAAGGTGTCATGACTGCCAACGTCGACGGAGTGCCCGCCAAATTCGCGACACTCGGGCTGACCTACGACGACGTGCTGCTGCTGCCGGGCTCGTCGGACATGGCGCCCGACCAGATCGACACCGCCTCGCACATCTCGAAGAACGTCCGGGTCAACATCCCGCTGCTCTCCGCCGCCATGGACAAGGTCACCGAATCGCGTATGGCGATCGCGATGGCCCGTCAGGGCGGCGTCGGTGTTCTGCACCGCAACCTGTCCATCGAGGACCAGGCCAACCAGGTCGACCTGGTGAAGCGCTCCGAGTCCGGCATGGTGACCGACCCGATCACCGTGCACCCGGACGCCACGCTCGGCGAGGCCGACGCGATCTGCGCCAAGTTCCGGATCTCCGGTGTGCCGGTCACGGACGGCGGAGGCAAGCTGCTCGGCATCGTCACCAACCGTGACATGGCCTTCGAGACCGACCGCTCGCGCCAGGTGCGCGAGGTGATGACGCCCATGCCGCTGGTCACCGGCAAGGTCGGCATCTCGGGCGGCGACGCGATGCAGCTGCTGCGCCGCCACAAGATCGAGAAGCTTCCGCTGGTCGACGACGCGGGCGTCCTCAAGGGCCTCATCACCGTCAAGGACTTCGTCAAGGCGGAGAAGTACCCGAACGCGGCCAAGGACGGCGAGGGCCGTCTGCTGGTCGGCGCGGCCGTCGGTGTCGCGGGTGACGCCTTCGAGCGGGCCCAGGCCCTGATCGAGGCCGGCGTCGACTTCATCGTCGTCGACACCGCGCACGGCCACTCCCGTCTGGTCGGCGACATGGTCGCCAAGATCAAGTCGAACTCCTCGGGCGTCGACGTCATCGGCGGCAACATCGCCACCCGTGACGGCGCCCAGGCCCTCATCGACGCGGGAGTCGACGGCATCAAGGTCGGTGTCGGCCCCGGTTCCATCTGCACCACCCGCGTCGTCGCCGGTATCGGCGTACCGCAGGTGACGGCCATCTACGAGGCGTCGCTCGCCGCCAAGGCGGCCGGCGTCCCGGTCATCGGCGACGGTGGCCTCCAGTACTCCGGCGACATCGCCAAGGCCCTGGTCGCGGGCGCCGACACGGTGATGCTCGGCTCGCTGCTCGCGGGCTGCGAGGAGTCCCCGGGCGAGCTGCTCTTCATCAACGGCAAGCAGTTCAAGTCGTACCGCGGCATGGGCTCCCTGGGCGCCATGCAGTCCCGAGGCGAGCAGCGCTCCTTCTCCAAGGACCGCTACTTCCAGGAGGGTGTCGCCTCCGACGAGAAGCTCGTCCCCGAGGGCATCGAGGGCCAGGTGCCCTACCGCGGCCCGCTCTCCGCGGTCGTCCACCAACTGGTCGGCGGTCTGCGCCAGTCGATGTTCTACGTCGGCGGCCGTACGGTGCCCGAGCTCCAGGACCGCGGCCGGTTCGTGCGCATCACCTCGGCGGGTCTCAAGGAGAGCCACCCGCACGACATCCAGATGACGGTCGAGGCGCCGAACTACAGTCGCCTCAAGTAGTCGTCAGTACAGCTGAACGGTCTTCCACGCGCGCGTTGAGACCCGCCACGAGGGCGGCCCCGGAGCTTCCGGGGCCGCCTTCGTCGTGGGCGTCGGGGATACTGGGAGGCGCAGAAGCGAAGAGGGAAAGGCCACAACGTGACTGAGATCGAGATCGGGCGCGGCAAGCGCGGCCGCCGGGCGTACGCCTTCGACGACATCGCCGTCGTCCCGAGCCGCCGTACGCGGGACCCGAAGGAGGTCTCGATCGCCTGGCAGATCGACGCGTACCGCTTCGAGCTGCCCTTCCTGGCCGCCCCCATGGACTCGGTCGTCTCCCCGGCCACCGCGATCCGTATCGGCGAGCTGGGCGGCCTGGGCGTCCTGAACCTGGAAGGCCTCTGGACGCGGTACGACGACCCGCAGCCGCTGCTGGACGAGATCGCCGGTATGGACTCGGAGACCGCGACCCGCCGTCTTCAGGAGATCTACGCGGCTCCCATCAAGGAGGAGCTGATCGGGCAGCGCATCAAGGAGGTGCGCGACTCGGGAGTCGTCACCGCCGCCGCGCTCTCCCCGCAGCGCACGGCGCAGTTCTCCAAGGCCGTGGTCGACGCGGGTGTGGACATCTTCGTCATCCGCGGTACGACGGTGTCGGCCGAGCACGTCTCCGGTGCCGCCGAGCCGCTGAACCTGAAGCAGTTCATCTACGAGCTCGACGTCCCGGTGATCGTCGGCGGCTGTGCCACGTACACCGCGGCGCTGCACCTGATGCGCACCGGCGCGGCGGGTGTCCTGGTCGGTTTCGGCGGCGGTGCCGCGCACACCACGCGCAACGTGCTGGGCATCCAGGTCCCGATGGCCACCGCCGTCGCGGACGTCGCCGCGGCCCGCCGCGACTACATGGACGAGTCCGGCGGCCGGTACGTGCACGTCATCGCCGACGGCGGTGTGGGCTGGTCCGGCGACCTCCCCAAGGCCATCGCCTGCGGCGCCGACTCCGTGATGATGGGCTCCCCGCTCGCACGTGCCACCGACGCGCCCGGCCGCGGTCACCACTGGGGCATGGAGGCGGTGAACGAGGAGCTGCCGCGCGGCAAGAAGGTCGACCTCGGCACCGTCGGCACGATCGAGGAGATCCTCACCGGTCCGTCGCACATCCCGGACGGCTCGATGAACATCTTCGGCGCCCTCCGCCGCGCCATGGCCACGACCGGCTACAGCGAGCTCAAGGAGTTCCAGCGCGTCGAGGTGACGGTGGCGGACTCGCAGCACAAGCGCTGATCACTCGAAGCCGAGTCCCGGAAACGTGATCCGTAGGTCCGGGCCGCCCGTGGGCGGCCCGGACCTACGTGTTCGGCGCCCGCGTTCCTCGAAGGACAAGCCTCAGATGTTGATCAAATCGGTCCGGATCCACCAATGATCCGCCAGGGGGTGGGATAGCGTCCCTGGAGTTACCGACTGGTAGCAAAACGAGGGGAACAGTTTTGCGATCGATCACACCACCTGCTGTCCGCGTCGGACTCAACTCGGGTATCGCTCTTGCCGTGCTCGTCGGCGCGGTAGGGATGGGCGGAGAGGCGCAAGCCTCCCGGATGACGTCGTGCGTGAGTCGCATAACCGATGATCTGGGCCGTGTGCACGAGCACAACTGGTGCAACATCAAGAACGTCAAGTACGTCGGCGTGAAGCAGGGCAAGAACGCGATCGCGCTGGTGAAGGGACGCGGGCCGATCACTCTCACTCTGACCAACAGTGAGACGGTCTCCAACACCCGGAGTGCCTCGATCACCGTGACGGCCGGATCGGTGTCGGCGGCGGTGGGCTTCGACGTGACCAAGTCCCGTACGAAGAGCATGGCGGCGAGCTGGGCTGTGCCGAGGGGCAAGACGGGCACCTTGAAGGCGTACCCCCTGTACAAGACGTACACGTTCAAGGCGTACAGCAAGTTGGACGGCTCCTACGTGGGCAAGGGAACCGCCCGTCAGGCCATCGGTTACAACTACACGCACTCCACTTCCTGACAGGTCGGTTTCCGGGGTGGTGCGTTCTCGGCGGACCACCCCGTTCACCGTGCGAGGGCGAGTCGGCCGAGGCCGGCTCAGAGCCGGTGTGCCGCTCCCGTCGGGGTCGCCCCCCTTGTGTCCAGGAGGAGCTGGGCTTTCACGGACAGGCCTTGCAGGTCATAGGTGCGGTGTTGCTGGAGCAGGATCGTCAGGTCGGCGTCGGCCGCGGCCTCGTAGAGGGAGTCCGCGCGCGGTACGGGCCGCTCGAGGACGCTCCAGGCCGGCACGTGCGGGTCGTGATAGCTGACGGACGCGCCGAGTTCCATCAGCCGTACGGCGATCTCGTGGGCGGGGGAGCCCTGTTGGTCGGCGATGTCGGCCTTGTAGGTGACGCCGAGGAGGAGCACCCGCGCGGCCCGGGCGGACTTCCCGTGCTCGTTGAGCAGCGCGGCGGCGCGCTGGATGACGTACTGGGGCATGTGGTTGTTGACCTGCCGGGCCAGTTCGACCATCCGCAGCGGGCGTCCGGAGGGGCCGCCGAGGTCCTGGGCGATCCCGTGGCCGCCGACCCCCGGGCCGGGCCGGAACGCCTGGAACCCGAACGGCTTGGTCTCCGCGCAGCGGATGACGTCCCACAGGTCGACGCCCAGGTCGTGGCAGAGCACGGCCATCTCGTTGACGAGCGCGATGTTGACGTGCCGGAAGTTGGTCTCCAGGACCTGCACGGTCTCCGCCTCGCGGGGGCCGCGCGCGCGGACGACCTTGTCGGTGAGCCGGCCGTAGAAGGCGGCCGCCGACTCGGTGCACGCGGGGGTGAGACCGCCGATGACCTTCGGTGTCCCGGCGGGAGCGACGTCGCGGTTGCCGGGGTCGACCCTGCTGGGCGAGTACGCGAGGTGGAAATCGCGCCCGGCGCGCAGTCCGGAGCCGGTTTCGAGGAGCGGGCGGAGGAACGCCTCGGTGGTGCCGGGGTGCACGGGCGATTCCAGGATGACCGTGGTGTGCGGGCGCAGCCGTGCGGCCAGGGTGCGGGCCGCCGACTCCACCTGGCCGAGGTCCAGGGCGCCGTCCGCGCCCCGTGGGGTCGGTGCGCAGATGACGGCGGTGCGGACACGGCCCAGTTCGGCCGGATTCGAGGCCGGCCGGAAGCCGCCCGCGAGCATCCGGCGCAGCTCCGCGGGGGTGAGGGAGCCGCCTTCCGGTCCGGTTCTGTAGCCGAGGGTGGAGATGCCGGCGGCGACGGCGGCCTGGGCCAGGGGCAGGCCTAGGTGACCGAGTCCGATGACGGCGAGGTCTGCGGGCATGGAGTGGGCCGTCCTTCCCAATAACCGATGCGGGACAGGTGCGCAAGCCCTGTGGGCGGGTTGGGCGAGAGCAATGTCAGACTAGGAGTAAATATGACCGATTTGCGGGATTGATCGATCAAGATTCCTTGCGCGTCGCCCGGAGTTGTCCACAGGCTGAGGAGGGACGGTGGCCGATGAGGGGAGAGACGGTCAGACTTTGGGCAGGGGGGATGTGAGCCGGGCGTCGCCGGACGGTGCGGCCAGCGCGACCTACAGCGGGAGGCAGCGGTGAGGACAGCGACACTGGGGCCGGCGGAGCGCGCCGAGTCACTGGCGGGAATGGCCGAGCGTGAGCTGGACGTGCTGGTCGTGGGCGCGGGCGTGGTCGGCGCGGGCACCGCGCTGGACGCCGCGACGCGCGGTCTGTCCACCGGCCTGGTCGAGGCGCGTGACTGGGCGTCGGGCACGTCGAGCAGATCCAGCAAGCTGATCCACGGCGGCCTGCGGTACCTGGAGATGCTCGACTTCGCGCTCGTCCGCGAGGCGCTGAAGGAGCGCGGCCTGCTCCTCGAACGGCTCGCGCCGCACCTGGTCAAGCCGGTCCCGTTCCTCTACCCCCTCCAGCACAAGGGCTGGGAGCGGCTGTACGCGGGCTCCGGCGTCGCGTTGTACGACGCCATGTCGATGGCCCGCGGTCACGGCCGCGGCCTGCCCCCGCACCGCCATCTGAGCCGCCGCCACGCCCTGCGCGTCGCACCGGCCCTGAAGAGGGACGCGCTGATCGGCGCCCTGCAGTACTACGACGCCCAGATGGACGACGCCCGCTATGTGGCGACCCTGGTGCGCACGGCCGCTTCGTACGGTGCGAAGGTCGCCAACCGCGCGCGGGTCACCGGATTCCTGCGCGAGGGCGAGCGGGTGGTCGGGGCCAGGGTGCGCGACGTCGAGGGCGGCGGCGAGTACGAGGTCCGCGCCCGCCAGATCGTCAACGCGACGGGCGTGTGGACCGACGACACCCAGGCCATGGTCGGGGAGCGGGGCCAGTTCCACGTCCGGGCGTCCAAGGGCATCCATCTGGTCGTGCCGAAGGACCGGATCCACTCCTCGACGGGCCTGATCCTGCGCACCGAGAAGTCCGTGCTGTTCGTGATCCCCTGGGGCCGCCACTGGATCATCGGCACCACCGACACCGACTGGGACCTGGACAAGGCGCATCCGGCCGCGTCCAGCGCGGACATCGACTATCTGCTGGAGCACGTGAACTCGGTGCTCTCCGTGCCGCTCACCCGTGACGACGTCGAGGGGGTGTACGCGGGGCTGCGGCCGCTGCTGGCCGGGGAGTCGGACGCCACCAGCAAGCTGTCGCGCGAGCACACCGTGGCCCACCCGGTGCCCGGACTCGTGGTCGTGGCCGGCGGCAAGTACACGACCTACCGGGTGATGGCCAAGGACGCGGTCGACGCGGCGGTGCACGGCCTCGACCAGCGGGTCGCCGAATGCGTCACCGAGGACATCCCGCTGCTCGGCGCCGAGGGGTACCGGGCGCTGTGGAACGCGCGAGCGCGGATCGCGGCGCGCACCGGCATCCACGTGGCGCGTGTGGAGCACCTGTTGAACCGGTACGGGGCGCTCGCCGAGGAGCTCCTCGACCTCATCGCGGCGGACCCGTCCCTCGGCGCGCCCCTGCCGGCCGCCGAGGACTACCTCCGGGCCGAGATCGTCTACGCCGCCTCGCACGAGGGCGCCCGTCACCTGGACGACGTCCTGACCCGGCGCACCCGCATCTCCATCGAGACCTTCGACCGGGGCACCCTCAGCGCCCGTGAGGCCGCCGAGTTGATGGCCCCGGTCCTCGGCTGGGACAAGGGCCAGATCGAGCGCGAGGTGGAGCACTACGAGAAGCGGGTCGAGGCCGAGCGGGAGTCCCAGCGCCAGCCGGACGACCTGACGGCGGACGCGGCCCGGCTGGGGGCGCCGGACATCGTGCCGTTCTGACCGCCGCTTCCCGCCCATCTCAATTGAATCGGTGCCGTGGGCTGGGATCTTGAGGTGCCGGTAAGAACCGTGCCACCGCGGGGTCTGTCGGTCGGGCAACTGCCTCCCTGGGGAACCACAAACAGTTCTTCGCGAAGAGGTCTTTGCGAAGAACTGTTTGCGGTCTAGAGTGCGCGATATGACTGACACAGGTGCGGGGCCGGACGGTCCGAAGGCTGAAGCGGACGCGGTCGTTCTGGACGCCAAGGGGCTGCGTGCCCTGGCGCACCCGGTGCGCGTGGAGTTGGTCGGGCTGCTGCGGAAGTACGGCCCGTCGACGGCTACTCGCCTCGCGGAGCGGCTCGGCGTGAACTCCGGCACGGCCAGCTATCACCTGCGCCAGCTCGGCGCGGCCGGTTTCGTCGAGGAGGACACGGAACGCGGCAACGCGCGAGAGCGCTGGTGGCGTTCGGTGCATCAGACGACGGAACTCAACGATCCGGAGCTTGCCGAGCGCGAGCCCGAGGCCGTCCTGGCCTTCCTGCAGTCCGTCGCCGCCACCAACACCCTTCGCACGCAGCGGGCGATCAACGAGCTCCAGACGATGCCCCATGAGTGGCGGGGCACCTTCGACATGAGCGACTGGGCCTTGCGGCTCACGCCCGAGGAGACCGCCGCCCTGCGCCAGGAGTTGCGGGCGGTCGTCGCCCGCTACCGGAGAGATACGCCGGAGGCGGCGGCGAAAGCACCGGAGGGAGCCGAGCGGGTCGCCGTCATCACGCACCTCCTGCCGGAGCTGGATACGCCCGCCGCGTCGGAGGCGCATTCCGGTCCGCAGAAGGTGACGGGAACGGAGACGTCATGAGGAGAGACGTCTCCGGCACCGCCGGCATATCCGACAAGCGGTCCTTACGGCCGCTCGGCGGGGTCCTGGCGGCCATGGCCGTGTCGCTGACCGGTACCCGGGTCGCTGCCGTCGCGCTCCCCTGGTTCGTGCTCGTCACGACCGGCAGCGCCACCCGGACCGGACTGGTCGCCTTCTGCCAGATGGCTCCCTACGTGGTGGTCAAGGCGTTCACCGGGCCGCTGGTGGACCGGATCGGCCCGCGGGCGGTTTCCTGGACCACTGATCTGGCCAGCGCGAGCGCCGCCGCCGCGGTTCCCCTGTTCCATGCCCTGGACCTGCTCTCCTTTCCGCTCCTGCTGGCCCTGGTCGCGCTGATCGGCGCGGCCCGCGGCCCCGGCGACCTGGCCAAGGAGGTCATGGTCCCGGAGGCGGCCGAGCGCGGCCGGGTGCCGTTGGAGCGGGCCGCCGGTCTGTCCGGCGTGACCGAGCGGCTCGCATCCACCATCGGCCCGGCGGCCGGCGGCTCGTTGGTGGCGCTGCTCGGCCCTATGACAGGACTGGTCGTCAACGCGTGCTGCTTCACTCTCGGATCGTTGATCATCGGAGTGGCGCTGCCTCGTGGGGTGGGCCATGCGGTCAAGGAAGCCCCGTCGAAGACCGGGGAGACGGTACCGGGTTACTGGCGACGTTTCGCCGAGGGCTTCGTCTTCCTGCGCGGCGAGCCGTTGCTGCTGACTGTCATCGTCATGGTCGGGGTCACCAACCTGCTGGACGCGGGGTTCGGCACGGTGCTCATGCCCGTCTGGGCCAAGGAATCCGGCAACGGGCCGGCCGCGATCGGCCTGATGGGCAGCGTGACGGGAGCCGCGGCGGTCGCGGGGAGTCTGGTCGCCGCGGTGGCCGCACACCGGCTGCGGCGCCGGGTGGTGTTCTTCACCGGGTTCCTGGTGGCCGGGGCGCCGAGGTTCCTGATCCTCGCCTCCGACGCTCCCTTGGGAGCGGTACTCGCCGTTTTCGCCGTCAGTGGATTCGGGTCGGGCTTCCTCAACCCGGTGCTGGGGGCCATCCTCTTCGAGCGAGTGCCACGCCGGATGCTGGGCCGGGTCAACGCGCTCGGTGACTCGCTGGCCTGGGCCGGTATCCCTCTCGGCGGACTGGTCGTCGGAGCGGCGGTGGCCTCCGCCGGACTCGCGCCGGTGCTGCTCGCCTGCGGGGCTGCGTACTTCCTCACCACGAACCTGGCCGGGCTGCGTCCGGAATGGCGCGAGATGGACCGTGTAGGTGGGCGAGGCGCCCCGGAACCACAACCCGAGGATGCCGATCGGTCGGCCGGCGCGAACCTCACGACATGACGTCAGTCGTAGGACTCCAGCTCCGTGGCGGGAACCTGCACCTGCCGGGCGGCGGATTCCACGGCCTCTCCGGGCAGCTCTGTTCGGCTACGGCTGCTGACACGGTTCTTGCCGGCATCCCGTCCTCGCCCGCGGCCCGGCCGTTCTACGAGGTGCGGGGACAGAACTCGGCGGCGAGCAGGGCCGGTTCGAGTGCCGGGTCCGTGACCCCGTCCGTGTTCACCCGGAAGGTGAGGACACGGCGGCCGTCGACGGTGGCCGCGCTGCGCACGTAGCTGCCGGAGATCCGGCCGTTGTGGCCCCACACCGTGGTGCCGCACGGCAGCTTCACCGGGAACAGCCCCATGCCGTACGAGCCGTGTGCGGCCCGGGTGTCGAGCATCTCGCGCAGCCAGTGCGAGGGCAGCAGCGTGCCGTCGAGCAGGGCCGCGTAGAAGCGGTTCAGGTCGGCCGGCGTGCTCACCAGCTCACCCGCCGCGCCGGCCACGCGCGGGTCGAGCTCGGTGACGTCGGAGCCGTCGGCGGCGTACGCGCGGCCGTGCGGCGCGGGAAGCGACGTGCGGGCGCCGGGGAACGAAGTACCGGTCAGACGCAGGGGGGTGATGATGCGCCGCTCGGCCTCGGTGGCGTACGAGTGGCCGGTGACCTGTTCGACGATCATGCCGAGCAGCACGTAGTTGGTGTTCGAGTAGGCGAAGCGGCCGCGGGTGGCCGGGGGGCGGGCGAGTGCGATGCGCAGGGCCTGAGGAGGAGTCACGGGGACGGTGCCCCGGGTGGCCGTGGTGAAGTCGCGGAGGCCGCTGGTGTGGCGGAGCAGGGCGCGCAGCGTGATGCGGCGGCCGTCGTTGCCCGCGCCGCGCACCAGGCCGGGCAGATGGTCGTCGACGGAGTCGGACAGGGACAGCCGGTGTTCGGCGGCGAGTTGCAGGACGACCGTCGCGATGAACGATTTGGTGATGCTCCCGGCACGGAAATGATCGGAGCGACTGATTCCGTTTCCGGCGCTCGTGAAACGTGAACCGGACCGGTCGTCGGCGAGCAGGGCGGCCGCGGGGGCGCCGCCGTGCGTGACGAGGCGGGTGGCGAGGCGGGCGAGCGCGGTGTCCGGGACCCGGGTGACGGCCGTTCGCGCGGCGGCCGGCGCCTGCTCCGGCAGGTCGGCCCGGACCGTCGGGAGCGGCGTCAGGGACACGGGTATGGCCAGAAGCGTCCGAAGTGTCCAGGGCGGTGGCATCGTGGGGTCCTTCCTCGTCGCGGCCCATGATGAGGCACGCCGCTGTGAGGGGGACCCTCACGGGGCCGGTCCTGGAAGCGGGCGCGGCGGACCCGCGGGACCCCGGTCGCGGGGCGGCCGGCACGCGCGGCGTACGGCCGTGGGAGGGTCTTCGGCGGGGTCCGGACGTCTCACTGGCTGAGCTGTTGCGGTTCCAGGGGCCCCCAGGGCGCTGGGCACTTGTCGGGTAGGGGACAATGAAGGCTCTGTCAGGGCGGGTTGCATGAGGGGACGCATGTCGGAGGCAGAGCGGGCGGGAGCATCCCGTCAGGACAAGAGCGATCGTCTCCTCGCCGGGCGGTACCGGCTGGGGGATGTTCTCGGCCGCGGCGGCATGGGCACGGTGTGGCGCGCCGAGGACGAGACCCTGGGCCGTACGGTCGCCGTGAAGGAGCTGCGGTTCCCGTCGGCCATCGACGAGGACGAGAAGCGCCGGCTGATCACGCGCACGCTGCGGGAGGCCAAGGCCATCGCGCGGATCCGCAACAACGGCGCGGTGACGGTCTTCGACGTGGTCGACGAGGACAACCGGCCGTGGATCGTCATGGAGCTCATCGAGGGCAAGTCCCTCGCCGAGGCCATCCGTGAGGACGGGCTCCTCACGCCGAAGCGCGCCGCCGAGGTGGGTCTTGCCATCCTCGACGTGCTGCGGTCGGCGCACCGTGAGGGCATCCTGCACCGGGACGTGAAGCCGTCGAACGTGCTGATCGACCATGACGGCCGGGTCGTGCTCACCGACTTCGGCATCGCCCAGGTGGAGGGCGACCCGTCCATCACCTCTACCGGCATGCTCGTCGGCGCGCCCTCCTACATCTCGCCGGAGCGGGCACGCGGTCACAAGCCCGGCCCCGCGGCCGACCTGTGGTCGCTGGGCGGTCTGCTGTACGCGTCGGTCGAAGGCGTGCCGCCCTACGACAAGGGCTCCGCGATCGCGACGCTCACCGCGGTGATGACCGAGCCGGTCGAACAGCCCAAGAACGCGGGCCCGCTGGAGAACGTGATCTACGGCCTGCTCGCCAAGGATCCCGAGCAGCGGCTCGACGACGCGGGTGCCCGGGCCATGCTCAACGAGGTGCTGCGCGAGACCGAGTCCGAGAAGAGCCTGCCGGAGCCGCCGGACGCGACGAAGGTCGTGGCGATGCCGCCGCTGCCGGAGGAACCGGCGCGGCTGCGCGGGGCCCTGCGGTCGGTGCGCAAGGCCGCGACCGCGGCCGGGGCCGCCACGGCGGCGGCCACCTCGGCAGCCGCCTCCCGCGCCAGGACGGCCGGCGGCCCGGGTTCCGACCCGGCGGAGGGGGCGGCCAGGACGGCCTCCCCGCGCACGGGTCCGGGGTCCGGCGCGGCGTCCGGCCCGGTCGGCGGCGCCTCCGGGGCGACCGCCGCGGCGAGTCCTTCCGTGCCGGTCCAGCCGAGCGGTTCCGACGGCAAGCCGGTGAACTCCGGTTCGGCCGGAGGCGGCGGAGCCGCGGGTACGCGCGGCGGTTCGGGGTCCGGATGGCCGGTGGCACCCGAGCGCCCGGTCCGCCCGGCGCCGAAGGCCTCGCTCACGGATGTCGTGCCGCTGCGCACCCTGGTGATCCTCGCGGTCGTCGTGGCGCTGGTCGTGGTCGGCACCGTGCTGGCCCTCACGATCGGCGGCGGGGACGACGACGGCGCCAAGGGCGGCACCGGCGCCAAGGCGACCGCCTCCAGCGAAGCGGCCGGGGGCAGCGGGAAGAGCGGCGGCGACGGCGAGGGCGGGGGCAAGGACAAGAGCGACGACTCGCACACCGACAGCGGCGACAAGTCGGGCTCCGGCTCGGACGACTCCTCGGACACCTCGTCGGGCACGGACACGGACACGAGCAAGAGCGACTCGGCCGGTTCGAGCGGCGACGGCAAGGAGCCGGGCTCGGGTTCCGCCTCCGTGACGACGTACAAGAGCGGCCAGGGCTTCTCGATCGGGCTGCCGAAGGGGTGGGCGTACAAGTCCCAGGACGCCGCGGGAGCCCGGTTCACCGGTCCCGACGGGCAGAAGCTCCTCGTCGGCTGGACGTCGACTCCCAAGGACGACCCGGTCGCGGACTGGAACAACCAGGAGCGCGGCATGGTGCGCCCCCAGTACAAGAAGATCGTCATAGAGAGCGTGAGCTACCGAGGCTGGAACACGGCCGACTGGGAGTTCACCTATGTGGACGGCGGCACGAAGTTCCACTCGATCGACCGGGGTTTCGTGGTGAACGCGCATCAGGGCTACGCGCTGATGTACACGGCCAAGGACTCCGCGTGGAACGGCGCGCTGCGCAAGAGCACGTGGGCCACGCTGACCGAGACGTTCCAGCCGAAGTCATGACGTACCGCCGGCCGAGGTGACGTTCCGCGACGAACGGAGCCCGAGATCTCGCATCACCGCTCTGCGGGTTGCCTCGGGCACGTATCGTGAGTGGTTGCGGACCGAACGAAGCCACAACGGAACGCACGGCGAACGGAATTGACCAACCGGTCGGCTGGGGGAGCATCGTGGACGACTACGCGGGACGGGTACTGGCCGACCGCTACCGCCTGCCCCTGCCGCCGTCCGACGAGTACGAACTCGCCGAGAGCCGGGCCTTCGACACCTACAGCGGGCAGGAAGTCCTGGTACGGCAGGTGCCGTTGCCCGAGGTCGTCGAGGCCGAGGTGCTCGACGCGGACGGGTTGCCCGAGGGGTTCGTGGCCCGGGACGGCGGGGTGCGGCGGGCGTCCTCCCGCACCACCCGGCGGCCCACCGAACCGGCGGTGCTGCGCGCGATCGACGCGGCGCAGGCCGCCGCGCGGATCCCCGACCATCCCCGGCTCGACCAGGTCTTCGACGTGTTCGCCGAGGGCGGGTCGCTGTGGATCGTCAGCGAGTCGGTGCCCGCGAGGCCGCTGGCCGCACTGCTCGCCGAGAAGCCGCTCAGCCCCTACCGCGCCGCGGAGGTGGCGGCCGACGTCCTCACCGCGCTGCGGGTCCTGCACGCGCACGGCTGGGTGCACCGGAACATCACCGCGCGCACGGTGCTCGTCTGCGACGACGGCCGCGTCCTGCTCACCGGACTGGCGGCGGGGGCCGCGGAAGAGGCGCTGTGCGGGTACGACCCGGTCCCCGCGCCGGAGGACGACTTCACGGCCGGTCACGGATCCCTCCCCCGCGCCGGGCAGCCCGGTGACGCCGGTCCGGCCGGGACGGGCGCTCCTTCGGGTGCCGCCGGAGGCGGGCAGGGTGCCGCGGGCGGACGGGGACCCGTCGGCGGTACCGGATTCGGCGGCGGCGCGCGCGGTGTCGCCGTGGCGGCCACGAGCGGCGCGGACGCCGAAGCGGCCCGGCGGGCGGCGATCGAGGCCCGCGCGAAGCAGGGAACGCCGGTCCCGGGGACACCGGTGCCCGGCGCGCCCGTGGCCGGCCGGGGACCGCGTGCCCTCGAAACGGGCGATCCGGCGGGTCCGGGCCGTCCGGCGGGTACGGCCGGGCCGGACGGCGGACCGGAGACGGGCGGGCAGGCGGAGGACGCCGGGGACGACATCCGCGCCGCGCGCGCCGGGGCCATCGCCGCGTACCGCGCCGGAGCGCGGGCCGCCGCCCGCGTACAGGGGGAGCGCCGGGGCGACCCGCTCGCCCTGCCGGCACCCCGGCCCTCCGCACCCGGCGAGCAGACCGGCCAGGACAGCCGGTACGGCACCCCGCACTCCCCGCAGGAGGCCCACAACCCGCCGCGCCCCCCTGGCCAGGACAGCCGGTACGGCGCCTCCCCGTACACCCCGGGGTCCCAGGGCCACACCCCGCCGCACCTTCCCGGCCAGGGCGGCGGCCCGCAGTCGCACAGTGCGCCCCCGGGGCAGATAGCCGACCCGTACGGAGTCGGCGGCACCGGCAGGTACGGAGTCCAGCCGCGTCCTGCCGCGGCCCACGGAGAGGGGCCGGCGGGGGGTGACACGGCCTACGGCCGCGCCGCGTTCGCGCCCGGACAGGCGCCCTACGGCACAGGGCAGGGCGGCCGTCCCGGCATCCCGGCCCCCGGACGGCCCCTCGGCGGCGAGCGGACCCCGGACGACGGCCGGTCCACCGGCGGTTTCCCGGCACCCGGCGGCACCCAGGTGCCCGTACCGCCCGGAGGATTCACCGACGCCGGGCACGCCCGCGTGTCCGGCGTCTCCCCGGTCCCCGACCACACCCGGGCGCCCGGCACTCCGCGGGGACTCGCCCCCGCCCCGCACCCCTCCGGCCGTCCCGGAGGCGGTTGGGGCGATCTGGTCGCCGGGACGTCGCCGCGCCGAGGGCCGGCCACCGCGCTCGCGGCCGAGCGGGCCCGGCAGGCGCGGATGGCCGTGGTCGGGCCGGTCACCGAGCGCTGGGCGCCCGAGCAGGCCGGACCGGTGCACGAGAACTGGCAGCTGGCGGCCCCGATCGGACCGGCGACCGACCTGTGGGCGCTGGGCGCGCTGCTCTTCCGCGCCGTGCAGGGACACGCTCCCTACCCGGAGGAGAACACCGCCGAGCTGGTCCAGCTGGTGTGCGCGGAGCCGCCCGCGTTCGCCGAGGAGTGCGGGCCGCTGCGCCCCGTCGTCGAATCGCTGCTGCGCCAGGACCCCACGGAGCGGCTCGACTTCGAGGAACTGCGCGGCTGGCTGCGGTCGTTGGTGCGGTCCGCGCCGGAGCCCGAGGCGGGGGCGCACGTCGTGCCCGCACCGCCCGTCAACCCGAGCCGGCTGCCGATCGTACGGCGCCGGGGCGAGCTCGTCCGCAGGCGTCGCGCCGGACTGCCCGCGACCAGCCCGCACGCCCGCCACAAGCGGGCCAGGCGGGAGAACACGGCGGGTCCCCGACGGCTGGGCCGGAACCTGCTCCTGCTCGTCCTGCTCCTGCTGGCCGCGGCGGTCGCGTACGCGGTCGTCTTCATGCCCAAGGCGGACCGGAGCGGCACCGGCGACGGGCGCACCGGCGCCGCCGGACAGGCCGGCCCCGCCACACAGCCCGGTGGCGACCCGACCGCGAGCAACGCGCCCGGCTCCGACCAGGCCTCGCCCGACCCCGGCAGGAGCCCCTCGGGGAAGTCCAGTTCGACCTCCTCGCACACCACCGCCGATCCCGGTGTCGCCGACGGGTTCACCCTCCGCAAGGACCCCGAGGGATTCCAGGTCGCCGTGGCGAGCGGCTGGACGCGTTCGCCGAGGAACGGCAGCGGCCAGGTCGTCTACTCCCAGGGGGACTTCGAGCTCATCCTCGTACCCGGGCGGGACGGCACGGCCACGTACGGCAGCGACCCGATGACCTATCAGCGGGAGAGCGAGAAGGAGTTGCAGCCCTTCCGGGACTCGACCTGGGCGACCTCCAGCGGGATGCGGCGGATCGACGTGGGCGGCAGGGCGATGGCCGAGGGCCAGTTCACCTGGCAGGACTCCGCGGGGCATTCGCTCTATGTGCGCAACCTCGCGATCCTCGTCGCCGGGCACTACCACGTGGTCCAGGTGCGCGGCCCGGACGCCGAGCGCGACGAGGTCTCGCGGCTGTACGAGCAGGCGTCGTCGACGTACCAAGTCAGCCGCTGAGCAACCCTTTTGCCCTCCCCACGCCGTGTTTGGCCAGGCGAGAGACGTTGAACACCAAACGGTTCCCTTCCGTACAGGGATGGGACAACCGTCACAGTGAGGTCTCCGTACGACCCCGCTTGTTCCCAGGGTGGGTACCTCTCCTTAGTCTGACCCTGTCAAGACCATTGCGGGGAAACGTGAATCAGATGCAGGGCCTGCTCCTCGCGGGCCGCTACCGGCTTGTCGAATCCATCGGCAGCGGTGGCATGGGCCGGGTTTGGCGCGCACACGATGAGGTGCTGCACCGCGCCGTCGCGGTCAAGGAGCTGACCGCCGCGCTGTACGTCGCCGAGAGCGACCTGGCCCGGCTGCTCGCCCGGACCCACGCCGAGGCGCGGGCCGCGGCCCGGATCAACCACTCGGCCGTCGTCACCATCCACGACGTGCTGGAACACGACAACCGGCCGTGGATCGTCATGGAGCTGGTGGAGGGCAACTCGCTGGCCGACGAGGTCAAGGAGCAGGGGCGCCTCGAACCGGCCGAGGCCGCACGGATCGGGCTGTGGGTACTGCGCGCGCTGCGCGCGGCGCACGCCGCCGGTGTGCTGCACCGGGACGTGAAGCCGGGCAACGTCCTGCTCTCGCCCGACCGCCGTGTCCTGCTCACCGACTTCGGGATCGCCCAGGTCGAGGGCGATACGACGATCACGCGCACCGGCGAGATCGTCGGTTCCGTCGACTACCTCGCGCCCGAGCGGGTGCGCGGCCACGACCCCGGTCCCGCCTCCGACCTCTGGGCCCTCGGGGCCACGCTGTACACCGCGGTGGAGGGCCGGTCGCCGTTCCGCCGCACGTCGCCCATCGGCACCATGCAGGCCGTCGTCGAGGAGGAACCCGCCGAACCGGTCAACGCGGGGGTTCTGGGGCCCGTCCTCGCCGCGCTGCTGCGCAAGGATCCGGCCGAGCGGCCCGGTGCGGCGCAGGCCGAGCAGATGCTCGCCGAGGCGGCGTCGGGACGACTGTCGAGTGAGGCGTACGCGCCGACGGGGCAGGCGGGGTACGACACCCCGGAGTCGCGGACCGGCACCGGTACCCGCGCGCACACGGCCTCCACCACGCCGTACCGGCCGGTGACGATCGGGCCCGTGCCCGCGCCGCCGAAGCGGCACCGCCTGCGTACGTTCGCCCTGGTCGTCGCCTTCGCGGCGCTCGTCGGCGGGGGTGTCGCGGTCGCGCTGCAGCACTTCGGCCCGGGCGGCAGCCCCGGCGGCTCCACCTCCGCGTCGTCGACCCGGAGCGCCGACGCCGAGCCGAGCGACAAGCCGAGCTCCGAGCCGAGCGACAAGGGCGGTCAGGGGGCGGTTCCCGCCGGCTGGGAGCGGCACGACGAGGCGGGCTTCAGCATCTCCCTGCCCAAGGGGTGGAAGCCGTCCGTCTCCATCGACCAGGACGGCCTCCGGCAGATCGACTACTCACCCGACAAGGGCAAACACCTCGTGCGGGTCGCCGTCGACACCGCTCCGGACTTCAGCACCTCGTACGAGCACATGAGCGACCTGGACGGGAAGCTCTCGGAGCGGCTGCGGGACTACAGACAACTGCTCCTCAAGGAGGAGCTGTTCCGGGACCAGCCGGGTGCCCGATGGGAGTACACCTGGGACGCCCTGGCCAAGGACGCGCCGCACTACTTCCCGGGGCCCTACCGTGCGATCGACGTCGGGTACATGAAGAGCGACGGCACCGAGTACGCCGTCTACGAGTCCTCGCCGGCCGTCGAATGGACCGCCACCAAAAAGCAGTTCGACACGATTCTGCGGAGCTTCCAGGAGGGCTGATCCGAGCCTGAGCCGCCGGGAGCGTGCCACCGGGTGTCCTGGGGCAGCGGCATACTTGGCCGGTCGGTGCCACGGAAGGGGTCGGTCCGGTGGGGCATGATGAGACCCATGGGGACCGAGGGGGAGAACGCCCGTGTGATCGCGGGGCGTTACCGGCTGGAGACCAGGATCGGCCGGGGCGGCATGGGCGTCGTCTGGCGTGCCACCGACCAACTGCTCGGCCGCCGGGTCGCGGTGAAGGAGCTGGCCCTCGACGACTCGCTCTCGGCGGAGGAGTCCCGGCTCCAGCGCGACCGCACCCTGCGCGAGGCACGGGCCGTCGCCCAGCTCCACCACCCGCACATCATCGTCGTCCACGACGTCGTCGAGGACGACGAACGCCCGTACATCGTCATGGAACTGATCGACGGCGGCTCGCTCGCCGAACGGATCTCCGCGAACGGGCCGGTCGACGCGCGCGAGGCCGCCCGCATCGGCATCGACCTGCTCCAGGCGCTGCGCCGCGCGCACGACGCGGGCGTCCTGCACCGCGACCTCAAGCCCGCCAACGTCCTCGTCGAGGAGGGCACCGACCGCATCGTGCTCACCGACTTCGGGATCGCCCAGGTCGCGGGCGCGACGACGCTCACGGAGACCGGCGCGTTCGTCGGCTCGCCCGAGTACACCGCGCCCGAACGGATGGCCGGGGCGCGGAGCGGTCCCGAGTCCGACCTGTGGTCGCTCGGCGCGCTGCTGTGCACGGTGCTGAGCGGGGCGTCGCCCTTCAGACGCGACTCGCTCGGCGGCATCCTGCACGCGGTCGTCGTCGACGAGATCCGCCCGCCGGCCCAGGCCGCGCCGCTGCTGCCCGTCGTACGAGGGCTGCTGGAGCGCGACCCGGAGCGGCGGATCGACGCGGCGGAGGCGGAGCGGATGCTGCGCGCCTACCGGGACACCGGCCGTACGCCGCGCCTGCTGGTCCCGTACACGCCGACGCGGCGGGACGTACCCCATGTGTCCCTGCGCAGATCCGCGCCCGAGGCGCCGGGGACCTCCGCCGCCACCGTGGCCGACACCCCGCCCCGGCAGTCCACGCGCAGCCTCCTCGTCGCCGCGGCGCTGGTCGCCGCGATGGCCGGCGCGGGGGTGTCCGCGGCCGCGCTGCTGATGGGCGGCGGCGGAGAGGGCAGACCGGCCTCGTCGAGTGCGCCGGGCACGCCCCGCACCTCCTCCGCCTCGTCCCCGGCGTCCGGCACACCCTCGGTCCCGCCCCGGGGCGCCGGACCCACCGTCACGGTGACCAGCCACCGCACTCCGCCCGCCACCGCCCGCACGGCGCCCTCGGGCTACCGCGTCGCGACGGATCCGAACGGCTTCTCGCTCGCCGTGCCCGACGGCTTCACGCGCGATCCGCAGGGCGAGCGGATCTTCTACATGTCGCCGGGGGACGTCTTCCGCATCGGCATCAAGGTGGCCGATCCCGTGACCGGGGGGCCGCTGGGCGTGATGCGGCGGGCGGACGCCGACGGGCCCTCCAGCAATCCCGGCTACCGCGACGGCAGGGTCGCGCGGACGGTGCACGAAGGGCACACCGCCGCCCTGTGGGAGTTCACCTGGGACGGCTTCACCGCGGCGGAGGGACCACGGCACACCTACGACCTGTGCTGGGAGGAGGGCGGCCGGATGTACGACGTCTGGGTCTCCGCGCCGGTGGGCCGGGTGACGGAGGCCAAGGAGTACTTCGACGTGGCGCTGGACACCTTCGCGGTCTCGTGACGGAGCGATTCCGTAAACGGGAGATAAGGGATGCCCGCGTCACGGCTCTGTGACCGGTGGGCGCAGAGGCTGGATGACGTGGCGTCCGCCGCGATACAGATGGACGCATGAGTGACGACGGGGGAGTCCCTCTCGGGGGCGACGAGCCGACGAGTTTCAGTCTGCGACCACCGAGACCTGTGACGCGGGAGCGGCAGCCGGGGGCCGCGGTGCCGGGGCAGTCGGGGCCCGCGGTGCCGGGGCAGCCGCCGGAGGGCCAGGGGCACGTCCGGCAGCCGGGGGCAGCGGGGCCCGGCCGGCAGCCGGAGGTTCCGGTCGCCGTCCCGTTCCCGGGCAATCCCTATGCCACGCCCGCCGGCACCGTCCCGGACCGGGCCGGGGCCTCGCCGTCGGCGCCCTCGGGGGAACCGGGGGCGGGCCGGCTCGTCGCCGGGCGCTATCGCCTGCTCGCCAAGCTGGGGCACGGCGGCATGGGCACGGTGTGGCGGGCCGTGGACGAGACCGTGGACCGCGAGGTCGCCGTCAAGGAACCGCGAGTCCCGGACCATCTTCCCGAGCGTGAACGGGCCAACGCCTACGAGCGGATGCGGCGCGAGGCACGCGCGGCGGCGCGGCTCGACCATCCCGCCGTGGTGAACGTCCACGACGTCGCCGTCGTGGACGGGCAGCCCTGGATCGTCATGGAGCTGGTGCGGGGCCGCTCGCTCGGCGACGCCCTCAGGGAGGGCACCCTCGGCAGCCGCGAGGCCGCGCGCATCGGCCTGGAGGTCCTCGGAGCCCTGGAGGCGGCGCACGCGGCGGGCGTCCTGCACCGTGACGTCAAGCCCGACAACGTGCTCCTCGGGCCGCACGACCGCGTCGTGCTCACCGACTTCGGCATCGCCCGGATCGAGGGCGACACGAGCCTGACGGACACCGGCGGCTTCGTCGGCTCGCCCGAGTACATCGCCCCGGAGCGGGTGCTGGGAGTACGCCCCGGGCCCGCCTCCGACCTCTGGTCGCTCGGCGTGGTGCTCTACGCCGCCACCGAGGGCGTCTCACCGTTCCGGCGCAGCAACACGCCCGCCACGCTCCAGTCGGTCCTCAACGCGACACCGGCGGGGGGGGGCGGCGGCGGGGCGCCCCCCCCCCCCCCCCCCCACCACACGCCCCCCCCCCCCCCCCACACCCCCCCCCCCCCCCCCCCCCCCCCCCCCCCCCCCCCCCCCCCCCCCCCCCCCGCCGCGCCCCCCCCCCCCCCCCCCCCCCCCCCCCCCCCCCCCCGTTCCGGTTCCGGGCCGTCGTGCCCGGGACCGGAACGGGTCACCGTCGTACCGTCAGCTCCCAGCGGACCTCGCCGTCGTGGAGTTCGCCGGTCGCGGTGAGTCCCGCGGCCGCGGCGACGGCGGCCGAGGCGTGGTGAGCGGGGTGCACATGCGCCACGACCGTGCGGACGGGGAACGCCCGGGCCGCGTGCCGGACCAGTGACCTCGCCGCCTCCACCGCGTATCCCCGGCCCTGCCAGGGTGTGCCCACGACCCAGGCGACCTCCGCGGTCTCCTTCGAGACGGTCGCCTGCACCGTCCCCACGAGGCATCCCAGGGCCCGCTCCCGCAGCACCCAGTTGCACCAGAGGACGTCCGGATCCGGCGAGCCCGCGACGAGGCGCTCGTACCGGGCCCGCAGCGCCTGCGGAGTGTCCGGCGCCCCGCCGATGAACGCGTGCAGCGCCGGATCGGCCAGCACCGCGGCCATCTCCTCGGCGTGCCCGGCCCGCAACGGGAGGAGATCGAGCCGGGTGGTGGCGAGGGGCTTCGTGGGGTGGGACACCAGGGGAGCGTACGGGCCGCGGGGTCCGGGAACGCAATCAGCCGGTGACCTGTTCAACAGGTCACCGGCTGATTACTCAGGGTGAGTGACGGGACTTGAACCCGCGGCCACCTGGACCACAACCAGGTGCTCTACCAACTGAGCTACACCCACCATGTCCGGTCTTCGGGTTTCTCCGACCGGCCGAGAAAAAGTGTACAGGGTCTGAAGGGGTGCTCGCGCACAGCTTTTTCCGGGGCCCATCCGGGCCCCGTCAAAGGCCTATTCGGTGGGCAGGACGTGCTTGGCCGCGATGGCGCGGGCGGTGTCCGAGTCGGGGCCGGGCTGCGGGACGAAGATCGCCTCGCGGTAGTAGCGGAGCTCGGCGATGGACTCGCGGATGTCGGCCAGGGCGCGGTGGTTGCCGTTCTTCTCCGGACTGTTGAAGTACGCCCGGGGGTACCAGCGGCGGGCCAGCTCCTTGACGGAGGACACGTCCACGATGCGGTAGTGGAGGTAGTCCTCCAGCGTCGGCATGTCGCGCAGCAGGAAACCGCGGTCCGTTCCGACGGAGTTCCCGCAGAGCGGGGCCTTGCCCGGCTCCTTGACGTGCTCACGTACATAGGAGAGGACCTGCTCCTCGGCGTCCGCCAGGGTCGTCCCCCCGGCGAGCTCCTCCAGCAGGCCGGAGGCCGTGTGCATCTGGCGCACCACGTCCGGCATCGTCTCCAGGGCCGCGTCCGGCGGGCGGATCACGATGTCCACCCCTTCGCCGAGCACGTTCAGCTCAGAGTCGGTGACCAGCGCGGCCACTTCGATGAGCGCGTCTTCCGACAGCGAGAGTCCTGTCATCTCGCAGTCGATCCACACCATGCGATCGTTCATGCGTCTCACCCTACGGCCAGCCTCCCTCCGGTGGACCCGCCCGTGCGCCCCGCCGGGGCGGCGCATCGCACCGGATCCGGGCCCGCGGGTGAAGGGGTCCGCATACGAAGGGGCCCGCACCCGAAGGTGCGGGCCCCGCGTGTCCTGCCGGCTGCCGCCGGACCTATGGCGCGCTGCGCTGTCCGGGCAGGCTCGGCCTGCCCGTGGCGTACAGCTCCGCCCGTTCCCGCATCGCCTCCGCGGAGAGCGACGCCGCCGCGCCCAGGCCGGCCGCCGCGGTGCGGCGGGTCTGCATCGGGACCGGGCCCGAGTGCTCCTGGTGCAGTGACGTCGGCGGTCCGACCGGACCCGAAGGGCCGTCCGGATCCACGGTCCGCTCGGCCTGCGGCCTGCGGGCGCGGTACGCCGCCCGGTACGCGGCCGGGGACGAACCCAGCTGCCGCCGGAAGTGGCCCCGCAGCGCGACCGGTGAACGGAAGCCGCAGCGGCCCGCGACCTCGTCCACCGAGTAGTCGGACGTCTCCAGGAGGCGCTGCGCCTGCAGGACGCGCTGAGTGATCAGCCACTGCAGGGGAGCGCTTCCGGTGAGCGAGCGGAACCGGCGGTCGAAGGTGCGGCGGCTCATGTAGGCGCGAGCCGCCAGCGTCTCGACGTCGAACTGCTCGTGGAGATGCTCCAGCGCCCAGGCGACGACCTCCGCGAGGGGGTCGGCGCCGATCTCCTCCGGCAGCGACCGGTCGAGATAGCGCTCCTGGCCTCCGCTGCGCCGCGGCGGGACCACCAGACGCCGGGCGAGCGCGCCGGCCGCCTCGTTGCCGTGGTCCGTCCGCACGATGTGGAGACAGAGATCGATTCCGGCCGCCGTACCCGCCGATGTCAGGACGTCGCCGTCGTCCACGAAGAGCTCGCGGGGGTCGACGTGCACCGACGGATAGCGTTTGGCCAGCGTCGGCGCGTACATCCAGTGGGTGGTCGCCGGACGGCCGTCCAGCAGGCCGGCCGCGGCGAGCACGAAGGCGCCGGTGCACAGCCCGACTATGCGGGCGCCTTCCTCATGGGCACGGCGCAGTGCGTCGAGTGCCTCCTCCGGTGGTGGCGAGGTGATCGACCGCCAGGCGGGCACGACGACCGTGCCTGCCCTGGAGATCGCTTCCAGGCCATGTGGTGCGGTGAGTTCCAGGCCCCCTGTGGTCCGCAGCGGGCCTTCCTCGCCGGCACACACCAAAAGGCGGTAGCGCGGCACGCCGGCGTCCTGGCGGTCAATCCCGAACACCGACAGCGGAATGGAACTCTCGAAAATGGGGCCGCCGCTGAACAGCAGCACCGCGACGATCTCCTTGCGGCGTCGCCCGGACAGTTTCCGGGCCGCGGTTTCCGGCGCGGCAGTGGAGTCGTGGCTCATCCTGCTAAGCCCCCCTCGGTGGTCGCGGCTCCTCGGTTGTGTCGCTCCTGCACGTTTCCCCTCGGTCCTGCACGAGTCCCCCGCCGTAAGACAAGATCGAATCTACTGTGTCCCGTCACGCCAGGGTGACCAGTTCGGTACTCCGCAGAATGTCGACATGGCAACTTGGCGTGAAGCATTCGATCACGAAGCGTTGCACTCGTGGGCGCCGCAGGGAAGTGCGCCTCGTGGCAGTGGCCAATCCACATAGGGTGCGCGCGGCCTCCGTACCCCTTTAGGTGCAGGTCGAACGGGGGTTGGGGGGTCGTTCGAGCAAGGGATGCGCCACTGCCGGAAGTTGGCTGAAAAGAAGCGTAGGTGTGCGCGCAAACCGGTCAGTCGACCGACTCGCTCCCCTCGGTGTGACGAGCGCCTCGGTGAACTCCCGTGCCGCTTCCGCCCCGTGGGGCGACCCCCGGGCCCGCTCCGCTCCCGTGCCCCGTGACCCCCGTGGCTCCCGTACTCCTGGCACCGGTCCTCCCGTGCCGTCCGCGCTGCCGCGGGGCGCGTCGGCGCGGGCGCGGGTGCGACGTGCTCCGCTGCTCGTCGGCCAGGAGCGCCGCCCCCCGTTCGGACCGGCGCAGCAGGATCACACAGACCCCCGTCACGGCCGCGAGGCCAAGTCCCGTACCGGCCGCGCCGGCGAGCGAACTGCCGTACCGGAGGAGAACCGCCGGGACCAGGACGCAGCTGAAGGCCGCCCAGCGGACCACGTCGCCCACCGCGTCCGGCGCGGGAGGAGCCGGGGGGCGTGAACCGGGGCATGTTCCCGATCGCGATCCGGAGTGTGATCCGGGTCGCGCTCCGGGGGGTGCCGCGGGCGGTACGGAACGGGCGGGGCGGGCCGGCGGGGCGGAGGGCGCGGAGGGTGTGGAGGAGCGGGGGGCGGTGTCGGGTCCGGACACGTTCTGCTCCCTGGTGCTCCGGTGTTCTCCGCGCTCCGCACGGCATGTGATCTCCATGGCGTGCCTTCTCCGCGGCGGCTGCGACCGGTTCAACGCGCGTTCGACCCGCCGGTCACCGCCCGGCCGGTGGGGGTGTGTGTCCGGAAGGGGGCCGCCCGGTCCCGCCCGCCGACCGGACCCCCCGTTCCCGGGGAGCCGGTGCAAATTCACAGGGGGCCCTGCGCAAACCGCCTGTACGGGGCAGCAACCATTGCGTTACGGGCACCCTCTCGTGCATGCTCCCTGGAATGCCGCGTAAGGCGCGCGGGATCTGGGCAGAGGAGGCGTGCCGCCGTACCCTTGGGGGTATGGGGTTGGGAAGATGTTTCCCAGACACAGCTCTGCCGTTCGTTGTCGTCCCCACCACGAGGATCCAAACGCCGAGACACCCATGGCCGGTCACGAATTCTTCGATCCCGCGGACCGCAAGCGCCCGCTCGCCGATCCCACGGCGGCCGAGCCCCTGGCGGCGGAAGAACCCCGCCAGTCCTGCGATCCCGCTTTCAAGCACGGCGTCGTCGTCGGTTTCGACGGTTCGACGTCCAGCGAGCGTGCCCTCGCCTACGCGATCGGGATGGCCCATCGCTCCGGTTCGGGCCTGATCATCGTCCATGTGGCCAACCGGCTGCCCACCACGGTGTGGGCGGGCTGCGAGCCGCCTGTCTTCGTCGACGTCCCGGACCATCGCACCGAGGTGCTGGGTCTCGAACTCGCCTGCGCCGAATACCTCTCCGAGGTCCCCTGGATCCTGGTCGAGCGCGGCGGCGACATCTGCCACGAACTCGAGGAAGTGGGCCGGGAGTACGAGGCGGACGCGATAGTCGTGGGCTCCACGCACGGCATCGTCGGGCGCATCTTCGGCTCGGTCGCGGGACGGCTCGCCAAGCGCGCCAAGCGCCCTGTCATCGTCATTCCCTGACGCCCCGTCCCTTACGGGGTGGTCCGGCCGCGCCGCGCGCGACCGGCGGCGTTCTCTGCGCGGTGAGTGAACCTACTGACGCGTAGAGGTGTTTGTGCCTTTGTGAAGGGCATATACGGGACGCCGGTCCTACGCGGCGACCGGTACGGCGCAGCACAACTGCACAGGCATGAAGGGAGCCCGCCGTGGACAACGACGTCTCTGCGGGAAGCACCACCACCGTCATAGGAAGACTCGCGCTCGGCGTGACCCTGCTGGCCTTCGGCCTCGGGTACACCGACTTGATCGACGGGGTGACGGCGGCCGACGCCGTGTCACTCGCCCACTACGTAGGCGGCGTCGCGCTCTTCGTCGCCGGTCTGCTCGCCTTCCGCGACCGTGACACGGCGAACGGCACGGCCTTCACGGGAATCGGCGCCCTCTGGTTCACCTGGGCCGTCTCGGCCGGCGGCCAGGTCTCCGACAACGCGGCGGGACTCTTCCTGCTGCTCTTCGCGCTCGTCGTGCTCTCGCTCGCCCTCGCGGGCGGGGACACCCTCGGTCAGGGCGCCTACGGACTGTTCTTCGTCTCCCTGCTGCTTCTCGCCGTCGGCCGTTTCGCGGACAGCACCGTCCTGGGCAAGGCCGGTGGCTGGTTCGCCGTCGCGGCCGGCGCGGTCGCCTGGTACGCGGCCACCGCGGCTCTCGCCCACTGGCCCACCGCGCTTCCGCGACGCGCCGCCGGCCGGGGGGTGACGGCCACCGGCTGACCTCGGCGCGGGCCGGGGTATTGGGCGGCTCCGGCCCCTCGAAGAACGATCCCCGTGCGCGGGTGGTGCGCACGGGGATCGTTCATGTCCGGCCGCCGGCAAGGGACTTGCGTGGCGACGAAGGGGTGGCGGAGCGCCGTCCGGTGGTGACTACTCGACGGTGACCGACTTGGCGAGGTTGCGCGGCTTGTCGATGTCCCGGCCGAGCGCCAGCGCCGTGTGGTAGGCGAGGAGCTGGAGCGGGATGCCCATCAGGATCGGGTCGAGCTCGTCCTCGTTCTTCGGGACGACGATCGTCTGGTCGGCCTTCTCCTGGTGCCGGTGCGCGACGGCGAGGATCTGGCCGCTGCGGGCCTTGATCTCCTCCAGGGCGGCGCGGTTCTTCTCCAGCAGGTCGTCGTCGGGGACGATCGCGACGGTGGGGAGCGCCGGCTCGATGAGCGCCAGCGGACCGTGCTTGAGCTCGGAGGCCGGGTACGCCTCGGCGTGGATGTACGAGACCTCCTTGAGCTTCAGCGAGGCCTCGCGGGCCACCGGGTAGCCCCGGACGCGGCCGATGAAGAGCATCGAGCGGGCCTCGGCGTACTGCTCGGCCAGCTTCTTGATCTCGTCCTCCTGCTCCAGGATCTCGGCGATCTGGGCGGGGAGCTTGCGCAGGCCCTCGATGATCCGCTTGCCGTCGCGGACCGACAGGTCGCGGGTGCGGCCGAGGTGCAGGGCGAGCAGGGCGAAGGCGACGGTGGTGTTGGTGAAGCACTTCGTCGAGACGACGCAGACCTCGGGGCCCGCGTGCACGTACATGCCGCCGTCCGCCTCGCGGGCGATCGCCGAGCCGACGACGTTGACCACGCCGAGGACCCGCGCGCCCTTGCGCTTGAGCTCCTGCACGGCGGCCAGCACGTCGTAGGTCTCACCGGACTGGGAGACCGCGATGTACAGGGTGTCGGGGTCGACGACCGCGTTGCGGTAGCGGAACTCGGAGGCCGGCTCGGCGTCCGCGGGGATACGGGCCAGCTCCTCGATCATCTGGGCGCCGATCATGCCCGCGTGGTACGAGGTGCCGCAGCCGAGGATCTTCACGCGGCGCACGGCGCGCGCGTCGCGGGCGTCCAGGTTCAGGCCGCCGAGGTGGACGGTCGAGAAACGGTCGTCGATGCGGCCGCGCAGCACGCGGTCCACGGCCTCGACCTGCTCGTGGATCTCCTTGTGCATGTACGTGTCGTGGCCGCCCATGTCGTACGACGCGGCCTCCCACTCGACGGTGGTCGGCTCGGACGTCGTCCGCGTGCCCTCGGTGGTGTACGTCCGGAACTCGTCGGCCTTGAGCGTGGCCATCTCGCCGTCGTCCAGCGTGACGATCTGGCGGGTGTGGGTGACCAGGGCGGCGATGTCCGAGGCGACGAACATCTCCTTCTCGCCGATGCCCAGCACGACGGGGGAGCCGTTTCGCGCCACCACGATGCGGTCGGGGAAGTCGGCGTGCATCACGGCGATGCCGTAGGTGCCCTCGATGACCCGCAGCGCCTCGCGGACCTTGTCCTCCAGCTTCACCTGCTGGGAGCGGGCGACGAGGTGGGTGAGGACCTCGGTGTCGGTCTCGGAGAGGAACTCGACGCCATCCGCTTCGAGCTTCTTCCGCAGGTCGGAGGCGTTGTCGATGATGCCGTTGTGGACGACCGCGACCTTGTCGTCGGCGGACATGTGGGGGTGCGCGTTCTCGTCGGAGGGGGCGCCGTGCGTGGCCCAGCGGGTGTGGGCGATACCCGTGGTGCCGGCGAAGCGCTTGGGGACCTTCGCCTCCAGGTCGCGGACCCGCCCCTTCGCCTTGACCATCTTCAGGCCGGCCGACTTCGGGGAGGTCACGACTATGCCCGCCGAGTCGTAGCCGCGGTACTCCAGGCGCTGAAGGCCTTCGAGGAGCAGCGGGGTCACATCACGCCTGCCGATGTATCCGACGATTCCGCACATACAGGTAGATTCCCTCAGCCATAGACGATGCGGCGGAGCTGCCTGAGTGTGAGCTCCGGCGGCGCGACCGCGCGATATTTCAGGTCCGCCTCGATCCGTTCGAAGATCGACTCGTTCACCAGGCCCTGGGCCTGGAGCTCGCGGTGGCGGCGGCGGACGAACTCCTGGGCCGTCTCGTCGAAATAGGCGAGAACGTCCTGGATCACCCGCAGCGCCTCACCCCGGTTCAGGGGGGTCGACCGCGTCAAATGATCAACGAGTTCGTCGTGCACCCGTTGATCCTGGGGTACCGGAAGACGATTCGCAAGAATTCTGCCCGATATCGGGCAAGCGCTTGTTGAATCTCTCATGGTGTGCTGTTTGTGGGCTGTCCATCCGGCGTCCTGCGTCCCGTCGATTGCCCGGAGCAACTTCTGGATCCATGGACACTCCACGCATGGGCGTACCCGAGCGGCTCGCCGAGAAGATGACCATGGCCGAGCAGCACGAGTACCTTCGCGCCAGGTTCTCGCGGCGCAACATGATCAGAGGCGGCGCCGTGACCATCGGCGCCGTCGCGGGCGGCGCCTTCGTGCCCGGCGTCGCACAGGCCGCCGCCCCGGCGCAGCGGACCTCCGCCCCGGCCTCGGCGGAGAAGGTCGACGGCGCGCTCGTCGCCCCCTTCGGCCGCCACCTCGCCTTCGGCAACGACCCGCGCACCGAGATGACCGTCTCCTGGCAGGTGCCGGCCGCGGTCGGCAAGCCCTACATCCGCATCGGCGCCCACCCCTGGGACCTCTCCCGCAAGATCGACGCCGAGGTCCGCACCCTGTACACCCCGGCCGGCGTGGGCGCGAGCGGCGACCACACCCAGTACTACCTGCACGCCAAGCTCACCCACCTGCGCCCCGGCAGGACCTACTACTACGGCGTCGGCCACGCGGGCTTCGACCCGGCCCAGCCGCACCTCCTCGGCACGCTCGGCACCTTCACCACCGCGCCCGACCGCGCCGAGCCCTTCACCTTCACCGCCTTCGGCGACGAGGGCGTCGGCTACCACGGCCTCGCCAACGACGCCCTGCTGCTCGCCCAGAACCCCGCCTTCCACCTGCACGCCGGCGACATCGCGTACGCGGACCCGGCCGGCCAGGGCAAGACCGCCGACACCGGCTTCGACTCGCGCATCTGGGACCAGTTCCTCGCCCAGACGGAGACGGTCGCCAAGCAGGTCCCGTGGATGCCGGCGTACGGCAACCACGACATGGAGGCCTGGTACTCGCCCAACGGCTACGGCGGCGAGGAGGCCCGCTGGACGCTTCCGGACAACGGCCCCGACAAGGCCAACCTGCCCGGCGTCTACTCCTTCGTCCACGGCAACACGGCGATCATCTCGCTCGACGCCAACGACGTCTCCTTCGAGATCCCGGCCAACCTCGGCATCTCGGGCGGCACCCAGACCAGGTGGCTGGAGGCGCAGCTCAAGAAGTACCGCGCCTCGAAGGACATCGACTTCGTGGTGGTCTTCTTCCACCACTGCGCGTACTGCACCTCCACGGCGCACGCCTCGGAGGGGGGCGTGCGACAGGAGTGGGTGCCGCTGTTCGAGAAGTACACCGTCGACCTGGTGATCAACGGCCACAACCACCAGTACGAGCGCACGGACGTCATCAAGGCGAACGCCGTCACCAAGAAGCTGCCGATCGGCGGCACGGCGTACACGGAGACCGACGGTGTCGTGTACGTGACGGCGGGCGCGGCCGGCCGCAGCCTGTACGCGTTCAGCGCCCCGGAGTCCTACGAGGGCAAGGAGAACGAGGTCGAGTCCGTCGCCTCCTTCGTCAACCTGAAGGAGGGCCGGCAGAACGAGACGGTCGCCTGGTCGCGCGTGCGCTACCTCAACTACTCGTTCCTGCGCGTCGACGTCCAGCCCGCCCCGAAGGGACGCCTGGCCACGCTGAAGGTCCGCGGTATCGCCGAGACCGGCGCGGAGGTCGACCACTTCACGATCGCGCGCCGGGCCAGGTAGTCCCGGGCACCCGCCCGGGCGCGCCGGGTACCGCCGGCCCCCAGGAACCAGGTACGCCCGGAAGGCGGGGCGTACCGCCTCCCTGACCGGCGGCCGGCCCCCGCGCGGCGGTCCTCGCCCGCCCGTTTCCTACAGGCGCTTGAGGACCGCCTGCTTGGCCAGGGCGAACTCCTCGTCCGTCAGGACGCCCTCCCTGTGCAGCTCGCCCAGTTCGCGCAGCCTGCGCAGGAGGGCGTCGTGGTCGGCCCCGGGCCCCGGCCCCAGGGCCGCCGCCCCGTCCGGCTCCTCGGCGGGACGGTCCTCCACCGCCGCCGCCGGATGCGGCAGCCTCGCCTGCACGGCCGCCGCGACCAGCGCCATCAGCGGGTCCCGTTTGAAGCCCCACAGCTCCACGGAGTTGGGGTCGTACTTCGGCGGCGCCTTGGTGTCGGCGCCGCGCACGGTGAAGCGCAGACAGCCGTTCTCCAGTCCGGCCGCCGGCCGCCACTCGACGGCCGTTATCTCCGCGAGCGCGAGCGTCCGGGCACCCGCCGCGGACTTCGCCTCCTCCGTCTTCCAGTTCCACTCCAGACGTACGCGCTCGCCGTCGAAGCTCGCCGTACCGTCACCCGCGGACGCGGACAGCGGCACCGCCGGGCCGGGCACCAGATAGCCGTCGACCGGACCGGCCGGGACCTGGTCGAGGAGCAGCGCGTCCCGCACCTCGTCCACGAGGTACTCGGCGACCCCGAGACGGTCGGCCTCCACCGTGAGCTGATACGGGTCGTTCGGCTCCGCGAGCTTGCCGCCGGTCGCCTGGAGCAGCGGGTCGGCGCCGTCGCGCAGCCGGAGCCTGAGCCGCCCGCCCTTCTTGCCCTGCTCCAGCGATACACCCGCCAACGCGCCGAGCGGCACGGTGAGTTCACCCAGGGTCCGGCGCAGCAGGCTGACGTTCTTGTCCCGCCCCGGCGTCAGCCGCAGAGTGTCGCCGTCGAAGATCCATGTGCCGTCCCGCTGGATGATTTCCGCCATGCGGGGGATTGTTCCACCCCGTCTGCGGCAGAGTGGTCTCGACCAATCAGAGGTATCGACCAGATCGAGGGGCACGGCGAAGGCGCGCGGCCGAGGACGGGCCGGGGTTCTCGCCGGGCACCGAAGGGAGCGCTTGTGAGACAGCACCACAGAACGCCCCGCCTTCTCGGTACGCTGCTGCTCGTGGCGACGGCCGGCTTCTCCCTCGTCGGCGCGGCACCGCACACCGGGGCCACCGCCGCCCCGCTGGGCCGCGTCGTCCCGGCCCCCGCCTCCGTCGAGCCGGGCGGAGCCCCGTACCGCATCACCGGTGACACCCGCATCCGCGTCGACGACTCGCGCGCGGCCCGCGCTGTCGGCGAGTACCTCGCCGGCGTCCTGCGGCCCTCGACCGGCTACCGGCTGCCGGTCGGCTCGCACGGCGCGGGAGCGATCCGGCTCCGGCTCGGCGGCAAGGGGCTGGGCGACGAGGGCTACCGGCTCGACAGCGGCGCCTCGGGCGTCACCATCACGGCCGGCAGGCCCGCGGGCCTCTTCCACGGCGTCCAGACCCTGCGGCAGCTGCTGCCCGCCGCCGTCGAGAGGAAGTCCGTACAGCGAGGCCCCTGGCTGATCGCCGGCGGCACCATCAGGGACACCCCGCGCTACGCCTACCGCGGCGCCATGCTCGATGTCTCCCGGCACTTCTTCACCGTCGCCCAGGTCGAGCGCTACATCGACGAACTCGCGCTCTACAAGGTCAACAAGCTGCATCTGCACCTGAGCGACGACCAGGGCTGGCGCATCGCCGTCGACTCCTGGCCGAGGCTCGCGGCCCACGGCGGTTCCACCGAGGTCGGCGGCGGAGGGGGCGGCTTCTACACCAAGGCGGACTACCGCGAGATCGTCCGGTACGCCGCCTCGCGGTATCTGGAGGTCGTCCCGGAGATCGACATGCCCGGGCACACCAACGCCGCCCTCGCCTCGTACGCCGAACTGAACTGCGACGGGGTCGCGCCGCCGCTCTACACCGGCACCGAGGTCGGCTTCAGCTCGCTGTGCGTGGGCAAGCCGCTGACGTACGCCTTCGTGGACGACGTGATCCGGGAGCTGGCCGCGCTCACCCCCGGCGGGTACCTCCACATCGGCGGCGACGAGGCACACTCCACCAGCCACGCCGACTACGTGACCTTCATGGACAAGGTGCAGCCGCTGGTCGCCAGGTACGGCAAGAAGGTGATGGGCTGGCACCAGCTGACCGGGGCCACCCCGGCGGCGGGCGCCCTCGCGCAGTACTGGGGTCTCGACGACACCGGTGCCGAGGAGAAGGCGCAGGTCGCCGAGGCCGCGCGGAACGGGACCGGGCTCGTGCTGTCGCCCGCGGACCGGCTCTACCTCGACATGAAGTACACCGCCGACACCCCGCTCGGGCAGGACTGGGCCGGGCTGGTGGAAGTGCGGCGCTCCTACGACTGGGACCCGGGAAGCTACCTTCCCGGCGTGCCCGCCTCGGCCGTCAAGGGTGTCGAGGCGCCGCTGTGGACGGAGACGATCCAGAGCTCCGCGGACATCGACGTCATGGCCTTCCCGAGGCTGCCCGGGGCCGCCGAACTCGGCTGGTCCCCCGCCTCGACGCACGACTGGGACACCTACAAGGTGCGCCTCGCCGCCCAGGCGCCCCGCTGGGACGCCCTGGGCATCGGCTATTACCGCTCGCCCCAGGTCCCCTGGCCCGCGGGCTAGGGGGAATGCCGACGGGCGCCCCGGAGGACCGTCTCCGGGGCGCCCGCCCGTCTTCGGGGCTCCTCGCGGAGCCCGGTGCTCAGAACCCGGCGATCGGGTTCTTCAGGGTGCCGATGAGCTGGAGCGCGCCCGACGGGTCCGTCAGGTCGACCATCTGCCGGTTGTCGCGCAGCTGGAGCCGGTTGAGGCAGGACAGCGCGAACTCGGGCGTGAACAGGTCGTACTGCCGGAACTTGTCCTCGAGTTCGGGCGTCGCCTCCTGGTAGGCGCGCACCGACTCGGCGACCGTCCGCCAGAAGTCCTCCTCGCCGAGGACGCCCTCGTCCGCCAACTGGGCAGCCAGGAAACGGAAGAAGCAGTCGAAGACGTCCGTGAAGATGGACAGCAGCTTCGTGTCCTCGGGGACCTCGACCCGGATCCGCTCCACCGCGGGCGGCAGCACCGCCTGCGGGTCCATGACCGCGATCTCCTCGGCGATGTCCTTGTAGACCGCCCGCCGCACGGCGCCGTCCTCCAGGACGAGGATGACGTTCTCGCCGTGCGGCATGTAGACCAGGTCGTAGGCGTAGAAGCTGTGCAGGAGCGGGGTGAGGTAGGCGCGCAGATAGCCGCGCAGCCACTCCACCGGCGTCAGGCCCGACCGTTCGATCAGCGCGGCCGCGAACGAGGCGCCCTCGTGGTCGACATGGACGAGGGACGCCATCGTCGCCAGGGACTCGCCCTCCCGGAGCGAGGGGACCGGGCTCTCGCGCCACAGCGCGGCGAGCATCTTGCGGTACGGGGAGTACCGGTCGGTGGCCGCCTCGTACTCCAGGTGCCGGTAGCCGACGGCCGCCCGCTCACGGATGATCGACAGACCCGTCGACTTCAGCACCGGGTCGTTCTCGACGAGCTGGGCCAGCCAGTCGTTGATGGCCGGGGTCGCCTCCATGTAGGCGGCGGACAGGCCCCGCATGAAGCCCATGTTCAGCACGCTCAGCGCCGTCTTCACATAGTGCTTCTCGGGGCTGGTCGTGTTGAAGAACGTCCGGATGGACTGCTGGGCCAGGTACTCGTCGTCGCCCTCGCCGAGACAGACCAGGCGCCGCTGCGCGACCTCGGCCGCGAACGTCACGGACAGCTTGTTCCACCACTGCCAGGGGTGCACGGGTATGAGGAGGTAGTCCTCGGGGTCGAGCCCGCGCTCGCGCAGGATCCCGTCGAACCGCTCGACCGTCTCCGCGCCCAGCTCGCCCTGCACGAAGGACTCGTACGCGATGCCGACGCCCGCCGTGAAGGCGGCCCGTGAGCGGTGCGCGGCCAGCCACACCAGCCGCACCGGGTTCGCGGTCTCGGGCGCGTAGGCGAGGTAGTCGTGTACACCGAAGCCGAGCCGCCCGTTGTTGGCGACGAAGCAGGGGTGCCCCTCGGTCATGCCGGTCTCGATGGCCTGGAAACCGGAGCCGGCCAGCTCGCGCACGGGGATCCGCGGCTTGGTGAGCTTGTAGCAGGTGCCCGCGAGGGTGGAGGAGATCTCCTCCAGGTAGACGGGCAGGATCTCGTCGCTCAGGCCGAGCGACTTCCTCAGCTCGACGAAGAAGTCGATCGCGGACAGCGGGAGTTCGCCGCCGTCACGGTGCCGGGTGATCGACTCGGCGGCCACCTGCCAGTGGTCGAGGGACCACCTGGTCGCGGTGAACCGGTAGCTCGTCAGGCCGTCGTCGCCGCGGACCTCGTAGCGGCCGTCCGGCAGACTCCGCGGGGCGATCAGCCGCTCGTGGGCGAACTCGGCGAGCGCCTTGCGGAGAAGGAGGCGGTTGGCTTCGGCCCAGCGCTCGGGGGAGAGGTGGGCGACGCTCTCGGCGGGACTCACGCGGCCACCGCCTTCGTGAACTGCTCCCGGGTGCAGAAGCTCAGCAGCGCCTTCTTCTCGGGCTTCTGGATCTCCCCCACGGGCACGAAGCCGACGGCCTCGTTGAGGGCGTGCACGGCCGTGTTGCTCACGTCGGGCTCGACGACGACGCGCTCGGTCGCCGGGTCGGCGAAGAGGTGCTCCATCACCGTGGTGATCACGGCCCGGGTGAAGCCGTGCACGGGGGTGTCGCTCGGGGCGACCAGGAAGTGCATGCCGACATCGCCCGGCTCCGGCTCGTACAGGCCGACGAGTTCGACGTACCGGGGGTCGTAGCGCTCCATCAGGAAGACGGGCTCGCCGTCCAGGAGGCCGAGGAGGGCGTCGTGGTGCTCGCTGGCCGCGATGGCCATGTACTCGCGCTCCACGTCGTGCAGTCTCGCCCCCTGCATCATCCAGAAGGCGGCCTTGGGATGGGTCACCCACCGGTGCAGCACCGGCGCGTCCTCGACGGGGTCGAGGGGGCGGACGGTGAAGGTGCCGATGGCGGTGGAGGTGGCGGTGGTCATACGGCGAACTCCTGGAACGCGATGGTCTTCTCGACCGGGTAGTACTCGGTGCCGAGCAGCTCACGGATGATGGACGCGTTGCGGTACGGGCCCATGCCGAGGTCCGGCGAGGTGATCGAGTGGGTGTGGACGCCCGCGTTCTGCAGGAAGATCCCGCGCCCGGTGGTGTCGATGGCGTAGTTGCGGGCCACGTCGAAGTTGCCCTGGGTGTCGTAGCGGAGCCGGTCGCGGACCGGCGCGAGGAACGCGGGCTCGGCGTAGCGGTAGCCGGTGGCCAGCACCAGGCCCGCCGAGCTCAGCTCGTAGTCCCTGCCCTGCTCCTGCTGGCGGAACCCGAGGGTGTACGTGCCCTGGTCGTACCGCGCGCTCTCCAGCGAGGAGTTGGTGAGGAGCCGGGCGGGAACCGGGCCGCCGAGGTTCTTCTGGTAGAGCAGGTCGAAGATCTCGTTGATCAGCTCGCCGTCGATGCCCTTGAACAGGCCCTTCTGCTCCGACTGGAGGCGGTAGCGGGTCGCCTCGGGCAGCGCGTGGAAGTAGTCGATGTACTCCGGGGAGGTCATCTCCAGGGTGAGCTTGGTGTATTCGAGGGGGAAGAAGCGCGGCGAGCGGGTCACCCAGTTCAGCCGGTAGCCGTGGACGTCGATCTCGCTGAGCAGGTCGTAGAAGATCTCGGCGGCGGACTGGCCGCTGCCGATCAGGGTGATCGAGTCCTTGGCCTGGAGCTCTTGCTTGTGCCGCGTGTAGCGGGAGTTGTGGATGAAGTCGCCGCCGAGGTCCGCGCAGGAGTCCGGGACGTGGGGCGAGGTGCCGGTGCCGAGGACCAGGTGGCGGGCGCGGAACAGCTCGCCGGCCTCGGTCCGTACGGTGTACACCTCGTCCTCGTACGTCACCTCCGCGACCGTCGTGGAGAAGCGGACGCTGCTCAGCTTGTCCGCGGCCCAGCGGCAGTAGTCGTCGTACTCGACCCGCAGCGGGTAGAAGTTCTCGCGGATGTAGAACGCGTACAGACGGCCCGATTCCTTCAGGTAGTTGAGGAAGGAGTACGGGGAGGTCGGGTCGGCGAGGGTGACCAGGTCCGACATGAACGGGGTCTGGAGGTGCGCGCCCTCCAGGAACATGCCGGAGTGCCACTCGAAGTGGGGCTTCGACTCCAGGAAGACGCCGTTGAGTTCGGCGATCGGCTCGGTCAGGCAGGCGAGACCGAGGTTGAAGGGCCCGAGCCCGATGCCCACAAAGTCGTAGGTCGTGTTCGTGGATTCAGCAAGCGCGGTCAAGGGACTCTCCCAGGTACTGCTCGGCGTGGCCGGCGATCAGATCGAGGACGGCGGCGATGTCGTCCGTCGTGGTCTCGGGGTTGAGCAAGGTGAACTTCAGGTAGTGGCGTCCGCCGACCTTGGTGCCCGCGACGACGGCGTCACCGGAGGCGAACAGGGCCTTGCGGGCGTAGAGGTTGGCGCGGTCGATCTCGGCCGGGTCGGTGACGGCGGCCGGGATGTACCGGAAGACGAGGGTGGACAGCGAGGGCCGTACGACGACGTCGAAGCGCGGGTCGGCGGCGAGCAGTTTCCAGCCCTCGGCGGCCAGGTCGCAGACCTCGTCGAAGAGTTCGCCGATGCCGTCGGCGCCCATGACGCGCAGCGTCATCCACAGCTTCAGCGCGTCGAAGCGGCGGGTGGTCTGGAGGGACTTGTCGACCTGGTTGGGGATGCGCTCGGTGACCATGCGGCGCGGGTTGAGGTACTCCGCGTGGTAGGTCGCGTGGCGCAGGGTCGCGGCGTCGCGGACCAGTACGGCCGAGGAACTCACGGGCTGGAAGAAGGACTTGTGGTAGTCGACGGTGACGGAGTCGGCCCGTTCGATGCCGTCGATGCGGTCCCGGTTCTTCAGCGAGGCGAGCAGTCCGCAGCCGTAGGCCGCGTCCACGTGCATCCAGGCGCCGAACTGGGAGCACAGCTCCGCGATCTCGGGCAGCGGGTCGATGGAGCCGAAGTCGGTGGTGCCGGAGGTGGCGACGACGGCCATGGGGACGAGGCCGTCCTGGCGGCAGCGCTCCAGCTCGTGGGCGAGGGCGACGGTCTGCATGCGCTTGTCGTGGTCGACGGGGATCGAGACGACGGCGTCGGGGGCGAGGCCGAGGAGCTTGGCCGATTTCTTGACGCTGAAGTGGCTGGCCTCGGAGGCGAAGATCCGCAGATCGGCGAGGCTCTCCGCCTTGGCCTCCTCCCTGGCGAGGAGGAGGGCCTGGAGGTTGGACTGGCTGCCGCCGCTGGTGAACACGCCGTCGGCGGCCGGGCCGAGACCGATGCGCTCGTTGGTCCAGTCGATGAGCTTGCGCTCGATCAGGGTGCCGCCGGCCGACTGGTCCCAGGTGTCCAGCGAGGAATTGACGGCGGACAGGACGGCCTCGCCGAGCACGGCCGGGATGACCACCGGGCAGTTGAGGTGGGCGAGGTAGCGCGGGTGGTGGAAGTAGACCGCGTCCCGGAGGTAGACCTCTTCCAGCTCGTCGAGGACGGCCGTGGTGTCGTGCAGCGGCTTGTCGAGGTCGATCCCCTCGATGCGGGGGGCGAGTTCGTCGACCGTGACACCCGTGAACGGGCGGTCGGTGGCGGCGAGTTTGGCGGCCACCCGCTCGACCCCTTCGGTCACGGAGCGGCGATACCGGTCCGCGGTGGTGTCGTTGAGCAGGTGCGAGCGCATGTGGGGGTCCTCCGTGCGGGGGGGGGTCCGAGCGGGACACGGGAAAGGGCGAGGTCGCTGGTTCGACTTAGGCTAGCCTAACCTAAGTCGATCAAGCGTCCTCGCCCTGGCCCGTCCTTCGTGACGTACGCCTCTTTTCGATCAGCTGGAGGCATCCGGGGGAGCGGAACTACTCGCCCTGTTGCCGCAGTTGTTCCTCCGTCAGGCCCTGCCGCCAGTACCCGACGAAGGTGACCCGCCGGCGGTCGATGCCGCGCTCGCGCACCAGGTGGCGGCGCAGTTCCCGTACGCGTCCGGACTCGCCCGCGATCCAGGCGTAGGGGGCCTCGGCGGGCGGGAGTCGCGCTTCCCGCAGGGCGCCGAGCGCCAGGGGCGGATCCCCGGCGGTGTGGTCGTCCCCGACCAGCCAGGTGATCTCGGCGTCGGCCGGGGTGGTCAGGTCCTGGATGTCACCGGCGTGCGGGACCTCCAGCCAGGCCCGCACCCGCAGGCCCGCCGGGAGGGATCCGAGAATGGCGGACACCGCGGGGAGGGCCGTCTCGTCGCCCCACAGGACCACGAGGTCGGCGTCCGCGGGCGGCCTGAAGCGGATGGCCCGGTTGTCCGCCACGGCCGGCCCGAGCAGGACGACGCGGTCACCGGCCCGCGCGCCGGACGCCCAGCGCGCGGCGGGCCCGGCGGGGACGGCCGCGCCCGGCTCCAGGCCGTGCAGCGCGAAGTCGATGTCGATCTCGTCGGGATCGCGGCGCAGTTCGCGCAGGGTGTACGAGCGCATCACCGCCCTTACGTCGTCGGGCAGTTCGCGCCAGGCCTGCCACCAGTCGTCGCCCAGCTCGACGGGTACGGCCGGCTCGTCCTGGCCGGGGTGCGGGAGGAACAGCGACAGGGACTGGTCCCGCCCGTCGGAGTGGAAGTCCACCAGGTCGGTTCCGCCGAAGGTCACCCGGAGCAGAGACGGGCCGAGCCGCCTCGTCCGTACGACCCGGAGGGTGAAGAAACGGAACGGGGCGGCTACGGCCGTCGCCATGTGTGCTCCTGAGTGATCGTCAGGGGGTCACCGCGGAGGGTGTCAGGCGACCTTCTTGGCGTTCTCGATGGCTTCGGCGAGGCGCTCGATGATCGGGGTGCACTTGGCGTACGACAGGATCGCCTCGGGCGTCCGCGCGATGACCTGGCCGGCCTTGACGGCGGGCAGCTTCTTCCAGGTGGCCTCGGTGATGTCGGCCGGCTGGATGGTCGCGCTGCGGTCGTCCATGATGATGATGTCGGCCGGGTACTTGTCGACGTTCTCCCAGCTCAGGTTCTCGAACCAGCCGCCGCTGGCCTTCAGGGCCTTGGCGGAGGGCTCGACGATGTTCACGCCGAGCGCCTTGAAGTACTCCAGGTCGATGGAGAGGTTGGAGCCGGAGACGTAGAAGATGTCCTGGCTCGCGGAGCCGGCCAGCACCTTGATCTCCGGGCGCGCCTTGGCGGCCTTGCGCAGCCGCTCGGCGGCCGCCTCGAACTTCTTCTTCGCCTCGACGTTCTTCGCGGACTTCACGTCGGCGCCGAGGGACTCGGCCAGCGCGTACATGCGCTCCAGGGACTGTGGCATCTGACGGTCGTAGACGGAGACGGCGACGCTCGGCGCGAGCTTGAGGATCTTGTCCTTGGACTCCTCGGGGACGTACCAGAGGGTGCCCGCGGTGTCGAACGTCGTGGAGATCAGCACGTCGGGGGCGAGGCCCGCGTACTTCTCGATGTTGAACTGGCCCCACTCGTTGCCGAGGACCGTCAGCTTGCTGACGTCCATGTCGCCGGCCTGGACGTCGGCCTTGCCGTCCTTGGTCGTGGTCGGGCCGAACACACCCTTGACCTCGACGCCGTAGTCGAACAGGGCGGCGGCGACACCGGTGAAGGCGACGATGTTCGCCGGGGCCTTGCCCAGCTTCACGGTCGTGCCGCGGTCGTCCTTGAACGTCCACGGGCCGGACTTCGCGGCGGCCTTCGTCGCGTCCGAGCCACCGTTTTTCGAAGCGTCGTCGTCGCCGCAGGCGGCGAGGACGGCGCCGAGGCCGAGGGCGCCGCCGGCGGCGAGGACGCCGCGACGGGAGAGGTGGGTGGCACGGGCGTTGGGCATGAGTGCGGCTGCTTTCGACATGGGGCGTGAAGCTCCACCGGATCAGTTCGAAGGTAGGTTAGCCTAACCTCAGCCCATGTCCAGAGGGTGGGTGCCGCCATCGGGCCCGGGTGCCGGATCCGCCGTGTCGCAGGTCAGCGCGTATGCCCGCCGAAATCGGTCGCCGATTTCCCTCCACCGCTTCCACGGGTTCTCCAACAGCCCTTGCGCCAGTGAGAGTTGACTGGCCGTAAGTTCTGGAGAGTGAACGCGGGTGAACGCGGGTGAACGCGGGCGGATACGGGCGGATACGGGCGGGGGATCGCGCCGGCGGTCACGGAACCGCGCCGACCGCGGGATCCAGACGGACCGGACCAGACTGGACCGCACCAGGCCATACCGCACCGGGCCGGACCCGGCATCCGGCCGGGCGCCCCACGCCCCGCGGCCCCGCGGCTCCCGGTGGTGTCCGGGAGCCGCGGGCACGGTGCCGGGATCAGCCCGAGAGCCCCAGCTCCCGGGCGATCAGCATCCGCTGGACCTCGCTCGTGCCCTCGCCGATCTCCAGGATCTTGGAGTCGCGCCACATACGGGCGACCGGGTACTCGTTCATGAAGCCGTAGCCGCCGTGGACCTGGGTGGCGTCACGGGCGTTGTCGACGGCGATCGTGGAGGAGTACAGCTTGGCGATGGCCGCCTCCTTCTTGAAGGGCTCGCCCGCCACGAGACGGGACGCGGCGTCGCGCCAGCCCACCCGGGCCATGTGGGCCTTCATCTCCATGTCGGCGATCTTGAACTGGATCGCCTGGTTGGCGCCGATCGGGCGGCCGAACGCGTGCCGCTCCTTGGCGTACTTGACCGACTCGTCGACACAGCCCTGCGCGAGCCCCGTGGCCAGCGCGGCGATGGCGATGCGGCCCTCGTCCAGGATGCGCAGGAACTGCGCGTAGCCGCGGCCCTCCTCGCCGAGCAGGTTGGCCGCCGGGACGCGCACGTCCGCGAAGGACAGCTCACGGGTGTCGGAGGCGTTCCAGCCGACCTTCGAGTACGGGGCGGCGACCGTGAAGCCCGGGGTGCCGGAGGGGACGATGATCGCGGAGATCAGCGGCTTGCCGTCGGGCTTGCGGCCGGTGACGGCGGTGACCGTCACCAGGCCCGTGATGTCCGTGCCGGAGTTGGTGATGAAGCACTTGCTGCCGTTGATGACCCACTCGTTCGTCTCGGGGTCGAGGCGCGCCGTCGTGCGGGTCGCGCCCGCGTCCGAGCCGCCGTCCGGCTCGGTCAGGCCGAAGGCGCCCAGGATCTCCCCGGAGCACAGCCGCGGGAGCCACTCCCGCTTCTGCTCCTCGGTGCCGAAGAGGTGGATGGGCATGGCGCCCAGCGAGACGCCCGCCTCCAGGGTGATGGCCACGGAGGAGTCGACCCGGGCCAGTTCCTCCAGGGCGATGCCGAGCGCGAGGTAGTCGCCGCCCATGCCGCCGTACTCCTCGGGGAACGGCAGCCCGAACAGGCCCATGCGGCCCATCTCCCGCACGATCTCGTAGGGGAACTCGTGCCGCTCGTAGAAGTCGCCGATCTTCGGCGCCACGACGTCGTGGGCGAACTCCTCGACCGTGCGGCGGAGTTCTTCGAGCTCGGGGGAGAGGCGGTGGTCCAGAGACATGCGGATCACTCCTGGTGGGACTGAGTCGTTTTACCGAGTGCTTTGACGGTGCGGGACGGGCTGGGTCGGCCCAGTTGTCCGGCCATCCACACGCTTGTGGCGGTGAGGCGGCCGAGGTCGACCCCGGTGTCGATACCGAGGCCCTGGAGCATCCATACGAGGTCTTCCGTCGCGAGGTTGCCCGTCGCGGACTTCGCGTACGGGCAGCCGCCGAGGCCGCCCGCGGAGGCGTCGACGGTGGCGACGCCGTGCTGGAGGGCGGCCAGGGTGTTGGAGAGCGCCTGGCCGTAGGTGTCGTGGAAGTGCACGCCGAGCGCGCTGGTGGGCACGCCCTCCTCGTTCAGCTCGGCGAGCAGGGCCTGCACATGGCCCGGTGTCGCCACGCCGATCGTGTCGCCGAGGCTCAGCTCGTCACAGCCCATGTCCCTCAGCGCCTTGCACACGCGGACGACCTGATGGACCGGGACGGGCCCCTCCCACGGGTCGCCGAAGCACATCGAGACATAGCCGCGGACGGTGAGCCGCGCCTCCTTCGCGCGGCTCACCACCGGCTCGAACATGGCGAGCGACTCGTCGACCGTCCGGTTGAGGTTGGCCTTCGCGAAGGACTCCGTCGCGCTGGCGAAGACCGCCACGTGCCGGGCGCCGAGCGTCAGCGCCCGCTCCAGCCCGCGTTCGTTCGGCACCAGCACCGGAAGCGCCACCGGCAGGTCGGCCACCTGAGGGAACAGCTGCTCCGCGTCGGCCAGTTGGGGCACCCACTTGGGGTGGACGAAGCTGGTCGCCTCGATCGTGGTCAGCCCCGAGTCCGCGAGGCGCCGGATGAACTCCGCCTTCACCTCGGTGGGCACGGTCGCCTTCTCGTTCTGGAGCCCGTCGCGCGCGCCGACCTCGTAGATCCGCACCCGCGCGGGCATGTTTTGGACCGGTACGGCCTGAGCCGGTACGGCCATCGGCAGGCCCGGTTCGGAAGCGCTCATGCCGTCTCCGCCTCCTCCGCGGGGGTGATGACCGCCAGGATCTGGTCCATGGCGACGGTCGTGCCCGGTGTGACGTCCAGCTCGCTGACGGTCCCGGCGTGCGGCGCGGAGATGACGTGCTCCATCTTCATCGCCTCGACCACGAGCAGGCTCTGTCCGGCGGCCACCTCGTCGCCGACGGCGACCTTCACGACGGTCACCGTGCCGGGCATGGGCGCGGTCAGCGAGTCGGCACCGGCGTGCGCGGCTCCGGTGAGCGACGCGGCCACCGGGTCGTGGTCGCGCACGTGCCAGGCGTCGCCGTCGCGGCCGATCCAGTCGGCGGCGCGGTGGAAGGTGTGCCGCACCCCGTCGAGCGTCACCGCGACCCGGTCGGCGGTCACCGTGTGGGTGCCGCGCGGGGTGTACTCCACGGGGTCGAGGACGCGCAGGGAGAAGCCCACCGGCTTCGGTGTGCCGCCGAGCCGCCATCCGCTCGGCACCGAGAACGGGTCCCTCCAGCCCTCGCCCGCCGGGGTCAGGGCGGCGAGCCGGACGGCCGCCGCCGCCTCGTACACCTCCTCGGGCACCCCGTCCGGGACCAGGCCGTCCGCCTCCCGCTCGACCAGACCGGTGTCCAGGTCGCCGGCCACCACGTCCGGGTGGGCCAGCAGACGGCGCAGGAAGCCCGCGTTCGTCTGGACGCCCAGGGTGACCGTGTCGGCGAGGGCGGCCCGGAGCCGGCGCAGCGCCGTCGGGCGGTCGGGGCCGTACGCGATGACCTTGGAGAGCATCGGGTCGTAGAGGCTGCCGACCTCGGTGCCCTCCGTCAGGCCCGAGTCGGTGCGCACCCCGTCGCCCTGGGGCTCGTGCAGCGCGAGCACGGTGCCGCCCGAGGGGAGGAAGCCGCGCGCCGGGTCCTCGGCGCAGATCCGGGCCTCCACCGCGTGCCCGGTGAGGGTGATGTCCTCCTGCGCGTACGGCAGGTGCTCGCCGGCGGCGACCCGGAGCTGCCACTCGACGAGGTCGAGGCCGGTGACCAGCTCGGTGACCGGGTGCTCCACCTGGAGGCGGGTGTTCATCTCCATGAAGTAGTACGAGGACGGGTCGCCGCCGGGGACGATGAACTCCACCGTGCCCGCGCCCCGGTAGCCGCAGGAGCGGGCCGCCTGGACGGCCGCCTCTCCCATCGCGGCGCGCGTGGCCTCGTCGAGGAGCACGCTGGGCGCCTCCTCGATGATCTTCTGGTGGCGGCGCTGGAGGGAGCACTCGCGCTCGCCCAGGTGCACGACGTTGCCGTGCCCGTCCGCCAGGACCTGGATCTCGATGTGCCGGGGCCGGTCGACCCAGCGCTCGACGAGGAGCGTGTCGTCGCCGAAGGAGGCCCGCGCCTCGCGCCGGGCGGCGGCGATCTCGTCGGCCAGGACCCCGATGTCGCGTACCAGGCGCATGCCCTTGCCGCCGCCGCCCGCGCTCGGCTTCAGGAGCACCGGGACGCCGATCTCGCGGGCGGCCGCGATCAGCTCCGCGTCCGTCAGACCGCTGCCCGAGGAGCCGGGGACGACCGGGACTCCGGCCGCCTTCACCGTCTCCTTGGCGCGGATCTTGTCGCCCATCAGGGAGATCGCCTCGGCGGGCGGGCCGATGAAGACCAGTCCGGCCTCCGCGCAGGCCCGCGCGAAGGCGGCGTTCTCGGCGAGGAAGCCGTACCCCGGGTGCACCGCCTGGGCGCCGGTGCGGGCCGCCGCCTCCAGCAGCCGCTCCACCGACAGATAGCTCTCCGACGCGGGCGCCGGTCCGATCCGTACCGCCGTGTCGGCCTCCCGGACATGGCGGGCGTCGGCGTCCGCGTCCGAGAAGACGGCCACCGAGCGCACGCCGAGCGCGCGCAGGGTGCGGATGACGCGTACGGCGATCTCACCCCGGTTGGCCACGAGCACTGTGTCGAACATGGGTCCCCTCACATCCGGAAGACGCCGAACTGGGGGTCACCCAGGGGCGCGTTGGCGCAGGCGGTCAAGGCGAGTCCGAGGACCTGCCGGGTCTCCATCGGGTCGATCACTCCGTCGTCCCAGAGCCGGGCGCTCGCGTAGTAGGCGTTGCCCTGCTGCTCGTACTGCCGGCGGATCGGGTCCTTGAAGTCCTCCTCGTCCGCGGCCGGCCAGGACTCGCCGCGCGCCTCGATCTGGTCGCGCTTGACGGTCGCGAGGACCGAGGAGGCCTGTTCGCCGCCCATCACGGAGATCTTGGCGCCGGGCCACATCCACAGGAAGCGCGGCGAGTACGCCCGGCCGCACATGGAGTAGTTGCCCGCGCCGTACGAACCGCCGATCACGACGGTCAGCTTCGGTACGCGGGTGCAGGCGACGGCCGTCACCATCTTCGCGCCGTGCTTGGCGATGCCGCCGGCCTCGTACTGGCGGCCCACCATGAACCCGGAGATGTTCTGCAGGAACACCAGCGGGATGCCGCGCTGGTCGCACAGCTCGATGAAGTGGGCGCCCTTCTGGGCCGACTCGGAGAACAGGATGCCGTTGTTGGCGACGATCCCGACCGGGTGCCCGTGGATCCGCGCGAAGCCGGTGACCAGGGTCTGCCCGAACTCGGCCTTGAACTCGGCGAAGCGCGAACCGTCGACCACGCGCGCGATGACCTCGCGCACGTCGTAGGGGGTGCGGGAGTCGACCGGCACCGCGCCGTACAGCCCGTACGGGTCGACCTTGGGCTCCGCCGCCGCGGTGACCTCCCAGGGGAGCTTCCCGCGCGCGGGGAGCGTGGCGACGATGGTGCGCACGATCCGCAGCGCGTGCGCGTCGTCCTCGGCGAGGTGGTCGGTGACGCCGGAGGTCCGGGAGTGGACCTCGCCGCCGCCCAGTTCCTCGGCGGTCACCACCTCACCGGTGGCGGCCTTCACCAGAGGGGGCCCGCCCAGGAAGATCGTCCCCTGGTTGCGGACGATCACGGCCTCGTCGCTCATCGCCGGCACGTACGCGCCGCCGGCCGTGCAGGAGCCGAGGACGGCCGCGATCTGCGGGATCCCGGCGCCGGACATCCGCGCCTGGTTGTAGAAGATCCGCCCGAAGTGATCACGGTCGGGGAACACCTCGTCCTGCATGGGCAGGAAGGCGCCTCCGGAGTCGACGAGATACAGACAGGGCAGACGGTTCTCCAGCGCCACCTCCTGGGCGCGCAGGTGCTTCTTCACCGTCATCGGGTAGTACGTGCCGCCCTTGACGGTGGCGTCGTTGGCGACGATCACGCACTCGCGCCCGCTCACCCGGCCGATCCCGGCGATGACACCGGCGGCCGGGGCCGCCCCGTCGTACATCCCGTCGGCGGCGAGCGGCGCCAGTTCCAGGAACGGGGAGCCGGGGTCGAGCAGGGCGTCCACACGGTCGCGGGGCAGCAGCTTGCCGCGCGCGGTGTGCCGCGCGCGTGCCTTCTCGCCGCCGCCGAGCCGCGCCGCGGCCAGCTTGTGGCGCAGCTCCTCGCCCAGCGCGCGGTGTGCCGCCTCGTTGGCCCTCCAGGCCTCCGACGCGGGATCTGCCGCGCTCGTCAGCTCCGGTGCCTCTTGCATCCTGCGGTCCCCTCACCAGTGGTCGACCAGTTAATGAGCGTTAACGCAACTCCTTCAGGTTAACGACCGCTAACCCGCCTGTCTAGAATTGATTCCATGGCCACCAGAACCGACGCCCCCACCCGGCGCGAGCAGATCCTCAGGGAAGCGGCCCGGCTGTTCGCCGAGCGCGGTTTCCACGGCGTGGGAGTGGATGAGATAGGAGCGGCGGTCGGTATCAGCGGCCCCGGCCTCTACCGGCACTTCGCCGGCAAGGACGCGATGCTCGCCGAACTGCTGGTGGGGATCAGCGGGCAGTTGCTCACGGGCGGCCGGCGCCGCGTCGCGGAGGCCGACGGGGGCGCGGAGACGCTCCTCGACTCGCTCATCGAGGGGCACATCGACTTCGCGCTCGACGACCGCCCTCTGATCACCCTGCACGACCGTGAGCTGGACCGCCTGCGGGACAGCGACCGCAAGCTCGTGCGCCAGCTCCAGCGCCAGTACGTCGAGCTGTGGGTGGAGGTGGTCCGTGACGTGTACCCGGGGCTCACCGAGCCCGCGGCCCGTTCGTCCGTGCACTCGGTCTTCGGCCTGCTGAACTCGACCCCCCACCTGGGACGGCCGGGCGCGCTCCCGGGGCGCGCGGGGACCGCCGAGCTGCTGCACCGGATGGCGCTGGGGGCCTTCGGCGCGGCGGCCATGGTTCCCGAGGCGGCGATCGTGGCCTCCGAGGTTCCCGTGGCTTCCGAGGCTCCCGAGGTTTCCGGGGCGTGACGAGCGTCTCGGGGGGCGACCCCTGGACGGCGCTCGTGACCGACGGGTAACCTCGTATCTGAGCAAGCGCTTAGAAATAACCCAAGGTATCCAGGCGGAGGTGGCGGCGGTGCGCCGTACTGTGTTCAACGAGGACCACGAGGCGTTCCGGGAGACCCTGCGCGCCTTCATCGAGGCCGAGGTCGCCCCGGTCTACGACGAGTGGCTCGCCGCCGGTCAGGCGCCGCGCGACTTCTACCACAAGCTCGGCGAGCTGGGCGTCTTCGGCATCCGCGTCGACGAGGAGTACGACGGCGCCGGCATCGACTCGTACAAGTTCGAAGCCATCGTGTACGAGGAGACCGCCCGCGCGGGCATCACCTTCGGCGGCTCCGGCGTGCACGTGCTGCTCGGCCTGCCCTACATCAAGATGCTCGCCAGCGACGAGCAGAAGAAGCGGTTCCTGCCGAAGTTCGTCTCCGGCGAGGAGATGTGGGCCCTCGCGATGACCGAGCCGGGCACCGGCTCCGACCTCGCGGGCATGAAGACCACCGCCAAGCTCTCCGAGGACGGCACGCACTACGTCCTCAACGGCGCCAAGACCTTCATCACCGGCGGCGTCCACGCCGACCGCGTGATCGTCTGCGCCCGCACCTCCGCGCCCACCGCCGAGGACCGCCGCCACGGCATCTCCCTGTTCGCCGTGGACACCAAGTCCGAGGGCTACTCCATCGGCCGCAAGCTCGACAAGCTCGGCCTGAAGACCTCCGACACCGCCGAGCTGGCGTTCGTCGACGTGAAGGTGCCCGTCGAGGACCTGCTCGGCGAGGAGAACAAGGGCTTCTACTACCTCGGCCACAACCTCGCCTCCGAGCGCTGGGGCATCGCCTTCGGCGCCTACGCGCAGGCCAAGGCCGCCGTCCGGTTCGCCAAGGAGTACGTCCAGGAGCGCACCGTCTTCGGCAAGTCGGTCGCCTCCTTCCAGAACACCAAGTTCGAGCTGGCCGCCTGCCAGGCCGAGGTGGACGCGGCCGAGGCCGTCGCCGACCGCGCGCTCGAGGCCCTCGACGCCGGTGAGCTGACCCCGGCCGAGGCCGCCAGCGCCAAGCTGTTCTGCACCGAGGTCGCGCACCGCGTCATCGACCGCTGCCTCCAGCTCCACGGCGGCTACGGCTTCATGAACGAGTACCCGATCGCCCGCCTGTACGCGGACAACCGGGTCAACCGCATCTACGGCGGCACCAGCGAGATCATGAAGACGATCATCGCCAAGGACATGGGCCTGTAAGGTCCGAGAAAAGACTGCGCGGTACAACTGCCTTATGAGCGAGGCACTTCAGTCCCTCCTCGATCTGCTCGACCTCGAGCGGATCGAGGAGGACATCTTCCGCGGCCGTTCCCGGTCCGCCGTCGTCCCCCGGGTCTTCGGCGGGCAGGTGGCCGCGCAGGCCCTCGTGGCCGCCGGGCGCACGGTCCCCGAGGACCGGCTCGCCCACTCCCTGCACGCGTACTTCCTGCGGATCGGCGACCCCGGCGCACCCATCGTGTACTCCGTGGACCGCATCCGCGACGGCCGCTCCTTCACCACCCGCAGGGTGGTCGCGGTCCAGCACGGACAGCCGATCTTCCATCTCTCCGCGTCCTTCCAGGCGTACGAGGAGGGCATGGAGCACCAGGCGCCGATGCCGCCCGCGCCCGACCCGGAGACGCTGCCCACGGCCGCCGAACTGCTTCCGCTGTACGCCGACGTCTTCACCGACGCCGAGGTCGTGGAGCGCATCCTGGAGGCCCGGGAGTCCGTCGACCTGCGCTATGTCGACGCGCCGCCGTACGCCACCGTCGGCGAGGCCCGCGAGCCGCGCTCCCAGGTGTGGTTCCGCACCAACGGCAAGCTCGCGGACGACCCGCTGCTGCACGTCGTCCTCGCGACCTACGTCTCGGACATGACGCTCCTCGACTCCATCCTGCTCGCGCACGGGCGCGGCGGCTGGGTGACCGGCGACGTCGTCGGCGCCTCGCTCGACCACGCGATGTGGTTCCACCGCCCCTTCCGCGCCGACGAATGGCTGCTGTACGACCAGGAGTCACCGTCCGCCTCGGGCGGCCGGGGCCTCGGCCAGGCCCGCATCTACACCCAGGACGGCCGGCTGGCCATCTCGGTGATCCAGGAGGGCGTGGTCCGCGTACCCCGGTAGGCGTGGCCCGGTAAGACTGGGGCATGACTGACGCAGCGCAGGACTCCGGCAGCGGCGAGAGCGTCTTCACGGTGATCGTCGCCGCGGCCGCCAATCTCGGGATCGCCGTCGCCAAGGCGGTCGCCGGTGTCATCAGCGGCTCCAGCGCGATGCTGTCGGAGGCCGCCCACTCCGTCGCCGACACCGTCACGGAGCTGCTGCTGCTCACGGCGCTGAAACGGAGCGAGAAGCCGGCGGACGAGGACCATCCGCTCGGCTACGGACCCGAGCGCTACATCTGGGCCCTGCTCGCCGCCGTCGCCACCTTCGTCGGCGGCGCGGTCTTCTCGATCTACGACGGCGTCCACACCCTGGTCGCGGGCGAGGAGCTCGGCGACCCGCTCCTGTCGTACATCGTGCTGGCCGTCGCCTTCCTGCTGGAGGGCTTCTCCCTGCGGACGGGACTGCGGCAGGCGCGCGGTGAGGCCGCCCGCCTCGACGCCCCCTTCAGGACCTACCTCCGGCGCACCCCCGACACCGCGGTGAAGGCCGTCGTCATGGAGGACTCGGCCGCGCTGGTCGGCCTGGTGTTCGCCGCGGGCGGCCTGCTCGGAGGCCAGCTCACCGGATCGGGCGTCTGGGACGGTATCGCCTCGCTGCTCATCGGGCTCCTGCTGCTCTACGTCGCCTGGGTGCTCGGCCGTTCCAACGCGGAGCTGCTGATCGGACGGCCGCTGCCCCGGCCGATGCGGGAGCGGATCCGGGCGGCGCTGCTGGACGTGGAGCACGTGGAGGCCGTACTGGAGCTGATCACGCTCGTGCAGGGGCCGCGCGAGGCGCTCGTCGCCGCCAAGGTCGACTTCCGGGACGCGTCGACCGCGGCCCAGATCGAGTGGGCCTGCGAGCGGGCCGAGGAGCGGATCCGGTCGGTGCTCCCCTCGGTGAGCAGGGTGTACCTGGACCCGACACCGGGCCGCGCCCAGCGGCGGTCCGAGGGCTGAACCCCCGGCCGTGAGCGGAGCCCGCGCCGCGCGGTCCGGTGGCGCGGCACGCGAACGCCGTCCGGGAGCCGGCCCGCGCCGGGCGCGCCCCCGGACCGGTCGCCGGGATCCGGGCCGGTGTCCGAGGGCTCCGGGCTCAGGCCAGGCCCGCCTCTCCGAGCAGATACGCCGTCATGGGGTCGTAGTGGCGCGGGCTGAGGACGTGGTCGTCGAGCGGGACCACGACCTGGAGCGTGCCCTCCGACTCGGCGAGGAAGAGCGCCGGGTCGTTGCAGTCGGCGTAGCCCACGGAGTCCACACCGTGCCGGCCCGCGTAGCCGGCCCAGCCGTGGTCGGCCACGACCAGGTCGGGCAGCGGGCGGCCCTCCCGCTCCAGCGCGGTGAGGATCGCGCGCATCGGCTCGCCCGAGTGCGTGTGCCACAGCGTGGCGCCGTGCTCCAGCACCGCCACGTCCGCGAACTGCATGACGTAACCCTCGTCCGTCTGGAGGCCGTCCGGGATCACCACGATCTCGCAGCCGGCGGCGCGCAGGGCGGCGGCCGTGGCCCGGTGCACGTCCAGCAGCCCGCCGGGGTGACCGGTCGCGAACAGCACCCGCTGACGGTCCTCGGCCGCCTTGCGCAGCCGGCCCGCGAGACGGTCCAGCGCGTCCACGGTCAGCTCGGGGTCGATGGTGTCCTGGCCGTAGCGGTACTCGGGGTCGTCGTTGACGCCGACCCGCTCCGCCATCACCGCGAGCACGTCCTGCTCGTCGGCCCAGCGGTCGCCGAGTTCCAGTCCGAGCCACCAGTTGCGCTCGCCGTTCGCCAGCTTGCGGTAGTGGGAGAGGTTGTTCTCGCGGGGCGTGGCGACATCCCCCGCGATACGGGTCTTCACGAGATGGTCGACGAGTTCGGCGCGGCTGGGCGTCCCGGGTATCGGCATACCACCATTGTGCCGGTGCTCTCGGGCCCCGGGCGCGGCCGCCCCGGTCGCTGGGACGTGCGTCACTCGGGTGTTCGGGCCGCGGGGCCGTTCGGCGCGCCCCGCGTTCCGTCCTCCCTGAGCGCGAACCACAACTCCATCCGTACGTCCGGGTCGTCGAGGTCCGTGTCCAGCAACGCGGCGCAGCGGGCGATGCGTTGGCGGACGGTGTTGCGGTGGATGGAGAGGGCCACCGCGGTGCGGTCCCAACTGCCGTGCAGGGAAAGCCAGGTGCGCAGCGTCTCGGTCAGGGCCGGAGTCCCGGCGACGGGGGCGAGGAGGGCCTCGGCGTGGTCCTCGGCGTCCGCCGGTGGGACGAGGTCGGCGAGCGCGGGACGGTCGCCGTGCCGCACCAGGGCCGCCCGGGTGGCGCGGGCGCGGGCCAGCGCGCGGGCCGCCTGGGTGTCGGCGGCCGCCCACCCGTGCGGGCTCGCGGGCGCGCTGATCCCGCAGGTCCAGCCCGGCTGCGCGGCGGGCACGCGGTCACCGGGGACGAGGACGCGGACGACGTCGCCGCCGGCGTCCACCAGCGCGGAGCCCAGCGCGGCCGCCAGCGCGGACGCGGAGACGGCGTCCGGGGCGGGGCCGTCCCCGGCGGGGCGCGCGTGCACGACCACCCACCGGTCACCGCCGAGAAGGGGGGCCACCGCCTCGGGTGCCGCCCCGAGCAGCAGCCGCACCAGGGCCGCCGACCGCGCGGCCCCGCTCGCGCTCTGGTGCTCTCCGGTGAGGAGGGAGAGCAGCACGGACGCGACGGAGGCGATCGTGGGGTCGCCGGGGTCGCGGCGCGGCGAGGCGACGCCCAGGACGAAGCCCTGGCCGCTGCCGAGCGCGTACGCCGTGAGATGGACACCGCCCACGGTGTCGGTGGCCGAGGCCGGTGCGGGGCCCTGGGCCTTACGGGGCCGCACGACACCGGCGAGCTCACCGAGCACGTCCTCGGGAGACCCTCCACGGAGAGCGCCGACGCGAGCCGCCGGGTCGGCCGGAGCCGTCGGACTGCCGGGAGCCGCGGGGCTGCCGGGAGCCGACGGGCCTGCCTGGGCTGTCGGGTTGCCGGGAGCCGCGGGGCTGCCGGGAGCCGGCGGGTCGGTCGGAGCCGGTCGGGCGGAAGCCGTCGGGCTGCCGGGGGTCGCCGGGTTTCCCGGAGGTGCCGGGTTTCCCGGGGCCGGGTGGGGTGCGGGGGCGGCCGGGCCGGGCCGGGGTGCCTCCGGTGGGCGGGGCGGCGGGACGGTTCCGGCCCGGGCCAGCTCCGTGCCCTCCGGGCCGTACAGCACCGCCCAGCCGTTCACCCGCCGGGCGAGCTGCCGCAGTACCGCCGGCACCGGATCCGGGCGGGCGGCGGCGGCCGCCAGACTCTGCTGGGCCTCCGTCACCCGGCGCAGCTCGGCCAGCCTGGCCTGGGCCATGAGCTGCCACACCGCGCGGGCGACGCCGGAGAACGTCGTGCGGGGCGGGACCTCCAGCAGCGGCAGCCCGTAGGCGTCGCAGGCCGCGACGAGGGCGGGCGGGACGGTGTCGTGGACCGGCGCCAGCCCGAACCCCAGGGCCGCGCCGCCCGCCGCGACGATCCGGGAGACATAGCCGTCGAAGTAGTCCTCCGGGCCGGGGGTGTCCTCGCCGGGACCGGCCGCGGCGGGCACGTGGACCCCGGCTGTCAGCAGCAGCTCGCCGCCCAGCAGGTACGGATAGGGGTCGGCCATCTCCGAGGTGTGGGCCCAGTGGATCACCGTGTCGGGTTCCGCGGGCCCGGCGATCAGGCGCAGGGCCAGGTCCTCGCGGGCCAGCAGCGCCGACAGCGGCACCGGAGGGGTCGGCGGCACGGCCGGGACGGACACGGCCGGGGCGGACGGTGGCGGTGAGTCCGGCACGATGGACAGTTCCTCCATCCCGTTCGGATCGAATGGATGAAACGTACACTTCGCAGCCGCTTTCCGGCCACCTAGTGTCGTCCCGACCGGCAGCCGCGGGTACGGGCGGATGTCCCCGCGATCAGTTGCCGGCCCGGCTCGTCCGCCCCCTCCCAGCACGACACGCCACCGAATGCCTGAAGGAGACCCATGGCCGTCGACTACACAGTGATCGTCGTCTATCTGGCCGGCATGCTGGCCATGGGCTGGTGGGGCATGCGCCGCGCCAAGTCCAAGAGCGACTTCCTCGTCGCGGGGCGGCGGCTCGGACCCGTCATGTACTCCGGCACCATGGCCGCGATCGTCCTGGGCGGCGCGTCCACCATCGGCGGTGTCGGCCTCGGCTACCAGTACGGCCTCTCCGGAGCCTGGATGGTCTTCACCATCGGCCTCGGCCTGCTGGCCCTGTCCGTCTTCTTCTCCGCCCGCATCGCGCGCCTCAAGGTCTACACCGTCTCCGAGATGCTCGACCTGCGCTACGGCGGCCGGGCCGGAGTCATCTCCGGCGTCGTCATGTGGGCGTACACCCTGATGCTCGCGGTCACCTCGACCATCGCGTACGCCACGATCTTCGACGTCCTCTTCGACATGAACCGGACGCTCGCGATCGTCCTCGGCGGCTCGATCGTCGTCGCGTACTCGACGCTCGGCGGCATGTGGTCGATCACGCTCACCGACATGGTGCAGTTCGTCGTCAAGACGATCGGCGTGCTGCTCCTGCTGCTGCCCATCGCGGTGGTCAAGGCGGGCGGCTTCTCCGCGATGAAGGCCGAGCTGCCCACCGAGTACTTCGACCCGCTGGGCATCGGCGGCGAGACGATCTTCACCTATGTGCTGATCTACACGTTCGGCATGCTGATCGGGCAGGACATCTGGCAGCGCGTCTTCACCGCGCGCAACGACCGCACCGCCAAGTGGGGCGGCACCGTCGCCGGCACCTACTGCCTGGTGTACGCCCTCGCCGGCGCCGTCATCGGCACCGCCGCCAAGGTCATGTACCCGAAGCTGCCCAGCGCCGACACCGCCTTCGCGACCATCGTCAAGGACGAACTCCCGGTCGGTGTGCGCGGACTGGTGCTCGCCGCGGCCCTCGCCGCCGTGATGTCCACCTCCTCCGGTGCCCTGATCGCCTGTGCCACCGTCGCCAACAACGACATCTGGTCGCGGCTGCGCGGCGCCGTGAAGCGGGACGCGGGCGACGAGCACGACGAGGTCAAGGGCAACCGCGTCTTCATCCTGGTCATGGGCATCGCCGTGATCTGCACGGCGATCGCGATCGACAACGTCGTCGAGGCGCTGACCGTCGCGTACAACCTGCTCGTCGGCGGTCTGCTCGTCCCGATCCTCGGCGGTCTGCTGTGGAAGCGCGGCACGGTCCACGGCGCCCTCGCCTCCGTCGTCGTCGGCGGTGTCGCGGTCATCGGTCTGATGGCCTCGTACGGCATCCTCGCCAACGAGCCCGTCTACATCGGACTGTCGCTCTCCCTGGCCGCGTACGTGATCGTCTCGCTGGCCACGCCGGCGACCGACGCCGCGGTGCTGGCCACCTGGCGGGAGCGGCTCGTGGGCCGCGACGCCGAACCCGTGTCCGAACCGGTCCCGGTTCACCAGTAGAGTCGTGTTACTTGTACTTAGTTGTACATACGCGACAAAGCGTAGGAAAGAAGGCAATACCTCATGAGCAGCAACGAGACGCCCCGCGGCCCCGTCGACTCGTCCCGCGTCCCGCGGTACGCCGGCCCCGCGACCTTCGCCCGGCTGCCGCGCCTCGACGAGGTCGGCACCACCGACGTCGCCGTCGTCGGTGTGCCGTTCGACTCCGGCGTCTCGTACCGGCCGGGCGCCCGCTTCGGCGGCAACGCGATCCGCGAGGCGTCCCGGCTGCTGCGCCCCTACAACCCGGCGCAGGACGCCTCCCCGTTCGCCCTCGCGCAGGTCGCGGACGCCGGTGACATCGCGGCGAACCCGTTCAACATCAACGAGGCCGTGGAGACGGTCGAGGCCGCCGCCGACGAACTGCTCGGCACCGGGGCCCGCCTGATGACCCTCGGCGGCGACCACACCATCGCGCTGCCCCTGCTGCGCTCGGTCGCCAAGAAGCACGGCCCGGTCGCGCTGCTCCACTTCGACGCGCACCTCGACACCTGGGACACCTACTTCGGCGCCGAGTACACCCACGGCACCCCGTTCCGCCGCGCCGTCGAGGAGGGCATCCTCGACACCTCCGCGCTCTCCCACGTCGGCATCCGCGGCCCGCTGTACGGCAAGCAGGACCTCACCGACGACGAGAAGATGGGCTTCGGCATCGTCACCTCGGCGGACGTCTACCGCCGCGGCGCCGACGAGGTCGCCGACCAGCTCCGCCAGCGCATCGGGAACCGCCCGCTCTACATCTCCATCGACATCGACTGCCTCGACCCGGCGCACGCGCCCGGCACCGGCACCCCGGAGGCGGGCGGCATGACCTCCCGCGAGCTCCTGGAGATCCTGCGCGGACTCTCGTCCTGCAACCTGGTCTCGGCCGACGTCGTCGAGGTCGCCCCGGCGTACGACCACGCCGAGATCACCGCCGTGGCCGCGTCCCACACCGCGTACGAACTGACCACCATCATGTCCCGCCAGATCGCGGAGGCCCGGAACAAGTGACCCACGACCACGACCTGGTTCTCCGTCCCTCGGCGGCGCAGACGGAGGCCGCGCTCGACCCGCCCCCCGGCCGCAACGGCGGAGACCTGGTCGTGGAGACCCTCTCCGGTCTCGGCGCGACGACCGTCTTCGGGCTGCCGGGCCAGCACGCGCTCGGCATGTTCGACGCGCTGCGCCGCTCCTCGCTCCGGTACATCGGGCTGCGCGTCGAGAACAACGCGGGATTCGCGGCGGACGCCTACGGCCGGATCACCGGCGAGGCCGCGCCGCTGCTGCTGTCCACCGGTCCCGGGGCGCTGACCTCGCTCGCCGCGCTCCAGGAGGCGCGCGCCGCCTCGGCTCCGGTCCTCGCCATCAGCAGCCAGGTCCCGACCGCGGGACTCGGCGGCGGCCGCCACGGCTATCTCCACGAACTCCCCGACCAGCAGGCGTCGTTCAGGGGTGTCGTCAAGTCCGTCCACACGGTCCGTACGCAGTCGCAGATCCCCTCCGCCATCGCCGCGGCCTGGGAGTCGGCGCTGACCGCCCCGCACGGACCGGTGTGGGTGGAGATCCCGCAGGACGTCCTGCTCGCCGAGACCTCTCTGCCCCAGGTCACGGCGATGGACGCGACCCCCGAGGACCTCGTCCCGCGTCCCGAACTGACCGCGCTGGCGGCCCACTTGCTGTCCTCGGCGGCCCGTCCCGCGATCATCGCGGGCGGCGGTGTCGTCCGGTCGGACGCGTCCGGCAAGCTGAAGTCCCTCGCGGAGAAGCTGAACGCGCCGGTCGTCACCACGTTCGGCGGCAAGGGCGCCTTCCCCTGGACCCACCCGCTCTCGCTCCAGTCCTGGCTGGAGGACCGGCACACCACGGACTTCCTGGAGGACGCGGACGTCCTGCTGGTCGTCGGCTCGGGCCTCGGTGAACTGTCCTCGAACTACCACACGTTCAAGCCCCGCGGCCGGGTGATCCAGATCGAGGCCGACCTCGGCAAGTTGGAGTCCAACCACCCGGCGCTGGGTATCCACGCGGACGCCCGGCTCGCGCTGTCCGCGCTGCTGGAGACGGTCGGGGAACGCCCCGACCCGTCGGCGGCCGGGCGCGTGAGCACGGTCCTCGCGCGGGTGGCGGAGCGCATCGCCGCCCAGGAACTCACCCTGGAACAGGACGTGCTGGCGTCCGTCCGCCGGGCCCTGCCGGCCGGCTCGCCGTCCTTCTGGGACATGACGATCCTGGCGTACTGGGCGTGGTCGGCCTTCGACCCGCGGGGAAAGAACACCATGCACTCCGCCCAGGGCGCGGGCGGTCTCGGCTACGGATTCCCGGCGGCGCTGGGCGCGGCGGCGGCCGATCCCACCCACCCCGTCCTCGCGGTCTCCGGCGACGGCGGCGCGCTGTACTCGATCGCCGAACTCGCCACGGCCAGGCAGTACGGCCTGAACGTCACCTGGCTGATCGTCGACGACGGCGGCTACGGCATCCTGCGCGAGTACATGACCGACGCCTTCGGCCAGGCCACGGCGACGGAGCTGTCCCGCCCGGACTACGTGGCCCTCGCCGAGTCCTTCGGCGTCCCGGGTGTCCTGACGGCCCCCGGGACGCTGGAGGAGGACCTGGCCAAGGCCCTGGCCACGCCCGGCCCCTCGGTGGTCGTCCTCCCGGCGCTGCTGCGGATGTTCGCGCCGACCCACCTGGGCTGAGGGCCCGCCCTCGCCGGGGCCGGGAGTCACCCCGGGGTCTCTCCCGTCCGGAAGAGGCCCCGGGGCACGGGGAAGGGCCGGGCCCGCCCGTCTACCAGATCGCCTCGACCCACTCCGGGTGGTCGATGAACGGGTTGCGGTTGTGCTGGTAGGTGTCGTAGATGACCTGGTTGCGCTTCTCCTCGAAGGCGCTCGGCGGGTCCGCCTCGTTCCAGGCCTTGAGGATCGAGAGCTTGCCCATGTAGGGGTTGCTGCCGTTGCCGACCTTCTCGTTGGGCTCCAGGTTCGCGAAGCCGTCGTCGCCCTCGTAGCGCACGGCCATGTAGAGGATCATGCGGGCCACGTCGCCCCGGTCGGCGGCGCGAGGCGCGAAGGAGTCGGAGTCGACGGTGCTGCCGCCGCCGTTGGTGACGGCGCTGCCGCCGTTGTCGAAGTCCAGATTGCCGCGGATGCTGTTCACCTGGACGTCCGCGGGACGCAGGTGGTGCAGGTCGGTGCCGGGGCCGGTCACCTCGCCGAAGTCGCCGTGCGACTTGGCCCAGGTGTGCTCGCGGTTCCAGTCGCCGACGTCGCCGCCGTTGAGGGACTTGGCGCGTGAGACACCGCTGTACAGCAGGATCACGTTGCTGCTGTTGTTCGGGTCCTGGTCGGTGGCCATCAGCGCGTTCCAGACCGCGGAGTACGAGATCTTGGTCTGGCTGCTGATGATGGTGTGCAGGGAGGACTTCAGGCTGGTGCCGGTCTTGCCGACCGCGTTCTTGTAGTACGTGCTGTCGTACGCGGTGGTGGTGGCGCTCGCGGGGGTCGCGGTCATCGTCGGAAGGGTGATGCCGATGAGGATCGCGGAGGTACTCAGCGCCAGGGTCTTCCAGCGGCCTGTGTGCGTGGCGGGCATCGTGGGGTGTCCGTTCTACGCGGGTTGAATGGAGCGGATAACGGGGAGGGTGACATGGACATGCGGTCAATGGGGTTAAGGGAAAGTGTCGATTCTGTGTCGGGATTCAACAACTCCGCCGCCGCGCGCGGGACATGACGGAACGGCTCACCCGGCGCCGTGAGCGGCTTCCGGCCGGACGGCGCCGACCCTGTGAGCGGCCCGTGAGCGGCCTGTGAGCGAGGAAGGGTCTTCCGGCACCCCGGGTGATCCGGATCCCAGTTCCTAGAACACCCGTACAACTGTCGGGCGTTCCTGTGAGTCTTCGATACGAGCGCGCCCAGGGCGCGTTCGTATCGCATCAAGGGGATGGGAAGCCTCCATGACTCACCGGATATCCCGGGCTGCCCGTGTGCTCGCAACGAGCCTCGGTGCCGCGGTGATCCTGCCGATCGCGATCGCCGCGGCCCCGGCCGGTGCCGCGCCGGCTCCGACGGTCAGCTGCACGTCGGGCAAGGCCGGTCTGGCCGCCAAGCTTCAGAAGGACATCACCGCGGCGCTCGCGAACCGCCGCGGCACGGTCGCGGTCGGTCTCTACGACCGCTCGACCAACACCACCTGCACACTCCGCGCCACCACCTCGTTCGACTCGGCCAGCACGGTGAAGGTCACCGTCCTCGCCGCGCTGCTGTGGGACGCGAAGAAGCACAACCGCTATCTGACGAGCACCGAGACGTCGCTCGCCACCAAGATGATCACCCAGTCGGACAACGCCTCGACCACCAAGCTGTGGAACCAGCTCGGTCTGACGAAGATCAAGGGCTTCCTGACCGCCGCGGGGATGACGAAGACCACGCCCGGCACCGGCGGCTACTGGGGTCTGACGCAGATCAACGTCACCGACGAGCAGAAGCTGCTCAAACTCGTCACGGCGAAGAACACGGTGCTGAGCGACAGCTCCCGCGCCTACATCCTGAAGCTCATGAACAAGGTCGTCTCCTCGCAGCGCTGGGGGACCCCGGCCGGGGCGCCGTCGACGGTCACCGTGCACGTCAAGAACGGCTGGCTCTCGCGTTCCTCGAACGCGTGGCGGGTGCACAGCCTCGGCACCTTCAACGGCGGCGGCCGCGACTACGTGATGTCGGTGCTCACCGTCGGCAGCAGCACCATGGACTACGGCGTCGCCACCATCCAGGCCGTCGCCAAGGCCATCCACAAGGACCTCGTGCCGACGACCGTCGCACCCCAGCGGTTCACGCCGACCTCGCAGCCGACGGAGGCCTTCCCGGCCGTCCCGGCGAGCTGACCGGGGCCGCGCAGCCCGCGCCGTCACCTCCGTACTCCGTCGTCCGCCCGCCCGGCCACCGCGCCCGGCGGGCGGACGTCTGTCGCGCTGCCGGGCGGACGATTGTTGCGGAGGGATGAAATCCGCTTCGCTCGGTGTTGCTTCCTTCCGGCGGAGTGAGATCTACGGAAGGCACCGGAGTGGCGACGGAACGGGGATGGGCGCGACGGCTCGCGGGGTACGCCTGGCGGTACCCGAAGGACGTGGTGCTCGCGCTCGGCTCCTCGCTGGGCGGCATGGCCCTGATGGCGGTGGTCCCGCTGATCACCAAGGTGATCATCGACGACGTCATCGGTGACCACAGCCGGGGCATGGCCCCCTGGGCGGGCGCGCTGCTCGGCGCCGCCGTCCTCGTCTACGCCCTCACCTTCGTCCGCCGCTACTACGGCGGCCGCCTCGCCCTCGACGTCCAGCACGACCTGCGGACCGACATGTACGAGACGATCACCCGGCTGGACGGGCGGCGCCAGGACGAGCTGTCCACCGGGCAGGTCGTGGGCCGCGCGACCAGCGACCTCCAGCTCATCCAGGGTCTGCTGTTCATGCTTCCGATGACCATCGGGAACGTCCTGCTCTTCCTGATCTCCCTCGGGATCATGGCCTCGCTGTCCCTGCCGCTCACCCTGGTCGCGCTGGCCGTCGCCCCGGCCCTGTGGTTCGTCGCCAGGCGCAGTCGCTCCCGGCTGCACCCCGCCACCTGGTACGCGCAGGCGCAGGCCGCCGCCGTGGCGGGTGTCGTCGACGGCGCCGTCAGCGGCGTCCGCGTGGTGAAGGGCTTCGGACAGGAGGAGCAGGAGACCGGCAAACTGCGCGAGGTCGGGCGGAGGCTCTTCGCGGGCCGGCTGCGGACCATCCGGCTCAACGCCAGGTACACCCCGGCCCTCCAGGCCGTGCCCGCCCTCGGCCAGGTCGCGATGCTCGCGCTCGGCGGCTGGCTGGCCGTGCGCGGCCAGATCACGCTGGGCACCTTCGTGGCCTTCTCCACCTACCTCGCGCAGCTCGTCGGACCGGTACGGATGCTGGCCGTCGTGCTGACCGTCGGACAGCAGGCCCGCGCCGGCGCCGAGCGCGTGCTGGAACTCATCGACACCGAGCCGTCGATCAAGGACGGCACCAAGACCCTGCCGGCCGACGCGCCCGCCACCGTCGAGTTCGACGACGTGTCCTTCGGGTACACCAAGGACCGGCCCGTCCTGAACGGGCTGAGCTTCGAGATCCGGCCCGGCGAGACCCTCGCCGTCGTCGGCTCCTCCGGCTCGGGCAAGTCGACGGTCTCGCTGCTGATGCCCCGCTTCTACGACGTGACACACGGCGCCGTCCTGATCGGCGGGCACGACGTCCGCGAGCTGACGACCGAGTCCCTGCGCGCCGCGATCGGGCTCGTCCCCGAGGACTCCTTCCTCTTCTCCGACACCGTCCGCGCCAACATCGCCTACGGCCGCCCGGACGCCACCCAGGACGAGATCGAGACCGCCGCCCGCGCCGCCCAGGCGCACCGGTTCATCGCCGAGCTGCCCGGCGGCTACGACACCAAGGTCGGCGAGCACGGCCTGACCCTCTCCGGAGGCCAGCGCCAGCGCGTCGCGCTCGCCCGCGCCATCCTCACCGACCCGCGGCTGCTCGTCCTCGACGACGCCACGTCCGCCGTGGACGCCCAGGTCGAGCACGAGATCCACGAGGCGCTCGGGCAGGTCATGCAGGGCCGTACGACCCTGCTGATCGCGCACCGCCGCTCCACCCTCAACCTCGCCGACCGCATCGCCGTCCTCGACGGAGGCCGGCTCGCCGACATCGGCACCCACGAGGAACTCCAGGACCGCTGCGCCCTCTACCGGCGGCTGCTCACCGACCCCGACGAGCTGGGCGGCGTCTCCCCGGGGCACGCCGTGCCGGCCGCGCCGCGGGAGGACACCTCCGTACGCGAGGAGCTGGACGCCGAGTTCGACGCCGAGCGCGGAGTGACCCCGCGCCTGTGGACCGGCGACCGCGAGCCCCGCGACAACGCCCTCGACGGCATGCCCGCCACCCCCGGACTCCTCGCCCAGGTCGAGGCGCTGCCCCCGGCCGCCGACGTCCCGGACGTCGACGAGGCCCGCGCGGTCCGGGCCGAGGACTCCTACGGACTGCGCCGGCTGCTGCGCGGCTTCGGGGCCCCGCTGCTCATCAGCCTCGCCCTGGTCGCCGTCGACGCGGTGATGACGCTGCTGCTGCCGATCCTGATCCGGCACGGCATCGACCAGGGCGTCACCCGGCTCGCGCTCGGCGCGGTGTGGGCGGCGGCCGCGCTCGGGCTGATCACCGTGCTCGTGCAGTGGACCGCGCAGATCGGCGAGACCCGGATGACCGGCCGCACCGGCGAGAGGGTCCTGTACGCGCTGCGCCTGAAGATCTTCGCGCAGCTCCAGCGCCTGGGGCTCGACTACTACGAGCGCGAGCTCACCGGCCGGATCATGACCCGGATGACCACCGACGTCGACGCCCTGTCGACGTTCCTGCAGACCGGGCTCGTCACCGCGTTCGTCTCCGTCGTCACCTTCTTCGGCATCATGGGCGCCCTGCTGGTGATCGACGTGCAGCTCGCGATGGTCGTCTTCGTGACGCTGCCGCCGCTGGTCGTCGGCACGTTCTTCTTCCGCCGGGCGAGCGTCAAGGCGTACGAACTGGCCCGCGAGCGGGTGTCGGTGGTCAACGCCGATCTCCAGGAGTCGGTGTCCGGGCTGCGGATCCTCCAGGCGTTCCGGCGCGAGGACGCGAGCGGGCGGCGGTTCGCGGAGGGCAGCGACAGCTACCGCAGGGCGCGCATCCGCGGACAGTGGCTGATCTCCGTCTACTTCCCCTTCGTCCAGCTGCTGGCCTCGGGGGCCGCGGCGGCCGTGCTGGTCGTGGGCGCCCACCGGATCGACTCCGGCACGCTCACCACCGGCGCGCTGGTCGCCTATCTCCTCTACATCGACCTGTTCTTCGCGCCCGTGCAGCAGCTCTCCCAGGTGTTCGACGGCTACCAGCAGGCCACCGTCTCGCTCGGCCGCATCCAGGAACTGCTCCGGGAGCCGACCTCGACGAAGTCCGCCGACGCGCCGCGGGACGTCACGTCGCTGCGGGGCGAGATCGCGTTCGAGGACGTCGGCTTCGCGTACGGCCGCGCGGGCGAGGCCGAGGAGGCGCTCAGCGCGGTGTCCCTGCGCATCCCCGCCGGGCAGACCGTCGCCTTCGTCGGCGAGACCGGCGCGGGCAAGTCGACGCTCGTGAAGCTGGTCGCCCGGTTCTACGACCCGACCACCGGGCGGGTGACGGTCGACGGCATGGACGTGCGCGACCTGGACATCACCGCCTACCGGCACCGGCTCGGCGTCGTCCCCCAGGAGGCCTACCTCTTCCAGGGGACCGTCCGCGACGCCATCGCCTACGGCCGTCCGGGCGCCGGCGACGCCGAGGTGGAGGCCGCCGCCCGCGCGGTCGGAGCGCACGACATGATCGCCACCCTGGAGGGCGGCTACCTCCACGAGGTCGCCGAGCGCGGCCGCAACCTCTCCGCCGGCCAGCGCCAGTTGATCGCGCTGGCCCGCGCGGAGCTGGTCGACCCGGACGTCCTGCTCCTCGACGAGGCGACGGCGGCACTGGACCTGGCGACCGAGGCCCTGGTCAACCAGGCCACCGACCGGCTGGCCGGCCGCCGTACGACGCTGGTGGTCGCCCACCGGCTGACGACGGCCGCCCGCGCGGACCGGGTCGTGGTGATGGACCACGGCCGGGTCGCCGAGGACGGCACCCACGAGGAACTGCTCCGCCTGGACGGCCGCTACGCGGCGCTGTGGCGGACCTTCGTGGGCGCTCCCGAGCCCGAGGAGCCGGTCAGCTCCTCGGCTTGATGCCGGAGATCTTCTTCGTCGCCAGATCCGACTGCACCGTCAGATAGGTGTACGTCGGGTGCGCGGCGGAGCCCCAGGTGAGCCGGACCGTCGACCAGGTGTGCCCGGCGCCGCTGTCGCCCGCCGTCACCTTCCAGGCGCTCGGCACGTTCTGGGCGCGCAGCACCCCGTCCGCGTGCTGACGGTTCTCCCAGCGGGCCAGCTGGGTGCGCAGCCCCGGGGTCAGGTAGAACGACCGCAGCTGGGTGCCGAGGCGGCCGGAGCCCTCGTCGGTCACGGCGTCCACGTAGGCGCCGTAGAAGTCGGCCACGCGGTCGTAGGCGGGACCGTTGCTCCCGCTGCGCGCGGGCGGCGCGGCGGTGGAACTCGCGACGGCCGGCACCGAGGCGCCGGCGGCGATCAGAAGGGCCGCGGCGATGACCGCGCGGCCGGGCGTGAGAGTGGACTTGATGCCGGACATGAAGAACCACCTTTCGTTTCCTGGTCGGTTGGACCCGGGAGAAACAGGCGCGGTTGTCTTCAAAAAAGGCAAAAACCTCGCAAGGGTGAGTCGCGCCCGCCCTTGAGGCCGTAGCGGTACGCAACCATCCGCCGTACGTCCTGCGTCCGTACACCAGTACGCTGATTGCCGCGGGAGGGACGACAGTGGACAGTGGTGCGATACGTCGGCGGATGGCGCTCGGCCTGGCGGTGCTGACCGCGGCCGGACTGCTCGCCTTCATGGGGGCGGGCAGCGCCCAGGCCGCCTCCTCCTCCTGCTCGGGCCGCAAGGTCCGCACCCTGCCCTTCACGACCGGTTCCGTCCAGGTGTACAAGCGCAGTGGCTATGTCTGCGCCGTGACCTTCCCCGGGGCACGGGGCTCGCGCAAGCCGATGTCCGTCAGCGTGCAGGCGCGCGGCGGCCGGCCGGTGGTGGACTCCGGACGCTTCGCGCATCACGCGGGCCCGGTGACCCTGTACGCGGGCCATCGCTGTGTCCGGGTCAAAGGCTCGGTCGGCTCGGGGTCGGTGAGTTCCGGCTGGATCCTGTGCTGAACCGCAGATGACCCAAGACCCCCTGGCGTCACGGGAGTTGCTCCGTTAGGTTCCGGCGGACAACCGCGTATTCCCAGGGGAGGGTGCATGCGCAAGGCGCTCAGAGGGCTGCTCGTGCTCACGGTGCTCATCGGCACGCTGAGCACGGCCGGGACGGCCACCGCCGTCCAGCCGGAGGCCCACGGCACCACAGGAGCAACCAGCACGGCCGACGAGGGCAAGGACATCCTGGACCGGCTCCTCGCGATCCCGGGCGTGAGCCTCGTTCAGGAGAAGCCGTACACCGGATACCGGTTCTTCGTCCTGAACTTCACCCAGCCGGTCGACCACCGGCACCCGTCCAAGGGCACGTTCCAGCAGCGGATCACCGTGCTGCACAAGGACACCTCGCGCCCGACGGTCTTCTACACCGGCGGCTACAACGTCTCGACCACACCGAGCCGGCGCGAGCCGACCCAGATCGTGGACGGCAACCAGGTCTCCATGGAGTACCGCTACTTCACGCCGTCCCGGCCCGAACCGGCAGACTGGTCCAAGCTCGACATCTGGCAGGCGGCGAGCGACCAGCACCGCATCTTCCGGGCCCTCAAGCCGGTCTACGGCAAGAAGTGGATATCCACCGGCGGTTCGAAGGGCGGCATGACCGCCACGTACTACGAGCGCTTCTACCCTCGCGACATGGACGGCGTCGTCGCCTATGTCGCGCCCAACGACGTCGTGAACGACGAGGACTCGGCGTACGACCGCTTCTTCGCGTCGGTCGGCACCAAGGAGTGCCGCGACCGGCTGAACGCCGTGCAGCGCGAGGCCCTGGTGCGCCGCGAGCCGCTGGAGAAGAAGTACGCGGCCTACGCCGCCGACAACGGCTACACCTTCACCACGGTCGGCAGCCTGGACAAGGCGTACGAGGCGGTCGTGCTCGACTACGTCTGGGGCTTCTGGCAGTACAGCCTGCTGAAGGACTGCGACACGATCCCCGCGGACGCCGCGCACGCGAGCGACGACGCCATCTGGGACTCCGTCGACGCGATCTCCGGCTTCTCGTTCTACACCGACCAGGGCCTGGAGCCGTACACCCCGTACTACTACCAGGCGGGCACCCAACTGGGCGCGCCCACCATCCACTTCCCGTACATCGAGAAGAAGTACGTCCGCTACGGCTACCAGGCTCCGCGCACCTTCGTGCCGCGCTCCATCCCGATGAGGTTCCAGCCCTCCGCGATGCGTGACGTGGACGGCTGGGTCCGCCGGAACGCGCACCACATGCTGTTCGTCTACGGCCAGAACGACCCCTGGGGCGCCGAGCGGTTCCGTCTCGGTTCCAAGGCGCGCGACTCCTACGTCTTCACGGCTCCGGGCCTGAACCACGGCGCCAACGTCGCCGGGCTCGCCGCCGACGAGAAGGCGCTGGCCACCGCCCGCGTCCTCGACTGGGCGGGCGTCGCCTCCGCGACGGTCCAGGCGGACCCCTCGGCGGCCCGGCCGCTCGCGAGGTTCGACGCGAAGCTGGACCACCGGGACACCGAACGGGACATGACCCTGCGTCCGTGACCGGAAGAAGGCCGCGCCCGCCCGTGACCACACGGGCGGGCGCGGCCTTCTTCCGCTAGTACCTGAGCCCGTACCCGATCGGGTACAGGACCTGCGCCGGGTCGTCCGCCCGCTGCACCGCCACCGGCAGCCTGCCCCGCGGGTCCACCCGGCCGGCGATCACCCGCGCGGCGGCGCGCACCTCGACGTCGGTCCAGGAGTACGAGGCCAGACAGGCACCGACCCCCGGGATCCGGGCGATGTCGTACGGGTTGCGGATGGCGAGGGCGGTCACCGGGACTCCCGTGGCGACCAGACTCTCGACCAGCGTCTTCTGGGAACCGGTCGCCGTCAGGTTGTACGTCAGGACGACCACCGTGTCCGCGTCGGCCGCCGCCGTGACGGCCCTGGCGATCGTGGCCGCCGACGGAGCCGTCCCCGTGGACAGGGCCGTCGCCGTGAAGCCCAGCCCGGTCAGCTCCGCGGCCACGACGGTGGTGGGCGGCCCGTCGGACAGGGACGGCGAGGCGGGGTCGGCGCCCACCACCAGCACCCTCGGGGTGCGCCGCCGGGACAGCGGGAGCAGCCTCTCCTTGTTGACCAGCAGGGTGGTGGTGCGCTCGGCGATCCGGTCGGCGGCCCTGAGGTGCGCCGGGACGCCGACCACCCGGTCGACGGCCGCGTCACGGACGTACGGGTCGCTCAGCAGCCCGTGCTTCGCCTTGAGCCGCAGGACGCGCAGGACCGACTCGTCGAGCCGGGCCTCGGTCAGCTCGCCGCCGCGCACGGCGTTCAGCACCGCGTTCCACGCGACGCCCAGGTCCGGCGGGTTGAGGAGCTGGTCGACACCGGCCTTGAGCGCGAGGACGGGGACGCGGTCGTCGCCGTACTTCGTGCGCACGCCCTCCATGCCGAGCGAGTCCGTCACCACGACGCCGTCGTAGCCGAGTTCGCCGCGCAGGATGCCGGTGAGGATCGGGTGGGAGAGGGTGGCGGGGTCTCCGGCGGGGTCGAGCGCCGGGACCATGATGTGCGCGGTCATGATCGAGTCGATGCCGGCGCGGATCGCCGCCCGGAAGGGCGCCGCGTCGAGCTCCGACCACAGTTCACGGCTGTGGGTGATGACGGGGAAGCCGAAGTGGCTGTCCACGGCGGTGTCGCCGTGGCCGGGGAAGTGCTTGGCCGTGGCCGCGACCCCCGAGCACTGGTACCCCTTCACCTCGGCCGCCACCAGGCCCGCCACCGCGTCCGGGTCGGCGCCGAAGGAGCGCACGCCGATCACCGGGTTGGCCGGGTTGACGTTCACGTCGGCGACGGGGGAGTAGTCCTGGCTGATGCCGATCGCGCGCAGTTCGGCCCCGCTGACGCGGCCCACCGTCCGGGCGTCGGCCCGCGAGCCGCCCGCGCCCAGCGCCATGGCGCCCGGGAACAGTGTCGCGGGCTTGCCCACCCGGGCCACTATCCCGTGTTCCTGGTCGGTGGAGATCAGCAACGGCAGCCCGCGCGGCAGTTCGAGCGAGGCTTGCTGGATCCCGTTCGACAGCGCGGCGATCTGGTGCGGATCGCGGGTGTTGTGCGCCCAGGCGAAGTAGATGATGCCGCCGACGCGGTACTCGGCGATCAGCTCGGCGGCCGTGCGGACGCCGATCTCCTTGAGGTTGGCGTCGATGTCGGCCTGGTCGGGCGCGGTGGCCGAATGGCCGTACACCCGCATGACGAAGAGCTGGCCGACCTTCTCCTCCAGTGTCATACGGGAGATCAGGGCGCGCAGGGCCTTGTCGTCGTACGGGCGGGCGTCGGCCGCGTGGGCGCGCGGGCCGACCGCCAGCGCGGCGGTGATGCCCGCCGTGGCGGCGAGAACCGTACGCCGGGAGGGCGTTGACGGTCCCTCCGGCTCGGCCGGCCCGGAGGGTCTTGCGGTGCTTCCCGTGCTGGAGTCGCGCACAAGCGCTCCTTCCCTCGTGAAGGAAACTTCCGAGGAGTCACGATTATCCGGGAAGTTTCTTCCAGTCAAGAGTGTGCACAGTATCCGCGAAAGGGCCGCCACCGGCGCAGTCGGAGGGGGGCGCGCCGGTGACGACGTGCTGTCGGCCGAGGGCGGGCCGGCCGGGCCGCTCAGACGCGGCTCGCCACCGCGGGCCAGTGCGACCGGAGCGTGCGGACCGTTTCGGCGATGGCCGGCCGGCGCGCCGCCCCCGAGCGCCACAGCGCGTACAGCCGGCGGACCGGCAGCGGGTCGAGCGGCACCTCCACCACCCCTTCGGGGAGGGGGCCGCGGCCCAGGCGCGGGATGAGGGCGACACCGAGACCGGCGGCGACGAGGGCGATGAGGGTCGGGTTCTCCTCGGCCTGGTGGACGATGTCCGGCTCGCAGCCCGCCTCGCGCAGGGTGCGCACCAGCCAGTCGTGGCAGACCCGCCCGGGCGGCTGGCAGATCCACCGCTGGCCGCCCAGGTCCTCGCGCCGTACCGAGGCCCGCCCGGTGAAGGGGTGTCCGGCGGGGACGAGCAGATCGCACAGGTCGTCCCCGATCACCGCCTGCTCCACCCCCGGCGGGGCGGGCAGCGGGGAGATGTCCCAGTCGTGCGCGACGGCCAGGTCGACCGCGCCCCTGGCGACCAGGTCGACGGACAGGTGCGGGTCGATCTCCGTCAGCCGGGTGTCCAGGGCCGGGTGCCGGGCGGCCAGATCAGCCAGGACGGCGGGCATCAGACCGCGGGCCGCCGAGGCGAACGCGGCCACCGTCAGCCGTCCCGCCGGCATCCCCCGGCGCTCCTCCAGCTCGGTCTCCGCCCGCTCCACGATCGCCAGCAACTCCTGGGCGGTGGCGGCGAGCTGTTCGGCCTGCTCGGTGAGCCGGACGCCGCGTCCGCGCCGTTCCAGCAGGACGGTCCTGGTCTCCCGCTCCAGTTTCGCGATCTGCTGGGACACGGCGGACGGGGTGTAGCCGAGCGCGGCCGCCGCCGCGCCGACCGTGCCGTGCACCGAGACGGCGTGCAGGGCACGCAGGCGCTGAAGATCGAGCATGGAGGCCTCCCGGTCCGCGATGTCGCACGCCGATGTCGCTCGCCACCCCAGCTTACGTAAGCGTTGCTTCATCCATCCATGCAGACATTCGCGCTGGTGCTACACGGTGGTGGCGTCCGATGCTCGACGTATGCGACCCGCACACATCTGCCTCGCCGTCCTCGTCGCCGCCGTCTGGGGCGTGAACTTCACCGTCATCGAGGTCGGACTCGACCACTTCCCGCCCCTGCTCTTCTCGGCTCTGCGCTTCCTGGTGGCGGCCGTGCCGGCCGTGTTCTTCGTGGGCCGCCCCAAGGTGGCGTGGAAGTGGATCGTGGCGGTCGGACTCGCCCTCGGCGTCGCGAAGTTCGGGCTGCTGTTCATCGGCATGGACGCGGGGATGCCCGCCGGACTGTCCTCCCTCGTGCTCCAGATCCAGGCCGTCTTCACCGCGGTCGTCGCCTTCGCCTTCCTCGGCGAACGCCCCACCCGCGTCAGGCTGTACGGCATGGCGGTGGCGCTCGCCGGTGTGGGCCTCGCCGCCGTCGACGAGGGCGCGACCGGCCCCCTCGGCGCCTTCGCCCTGGTCATCGCGGCGGCGGCCTGCTGGGGCGTGTCCAACGTCCTCACCCGCAAGGCGTCCCCGCCCGACGCGCTGAACTTCATGGTGTGGGTGAGCACCGTCCCCGTCCTGCCGCTGCTCGGTCTGTCCCTGCTCACCGAGGGCCCCTCCCGCGACCTCGACGCGCTGCGCGCCCTCGACTGGCAGGGCGCCGGAGTCGTCGTCTACGTCGCCTGGATCACGACCGTGTTCGGCTTCGGTGCCTGGGGCTGGCTGCTGCACCGGCACCCCGCGTCCACCGTCGCGCCCTTCTCGCTGCTCGTCCCGGTCTTCGGGATGTCGTCGGCCGCGCTGTTCCTGCACGAGTCCGTCGGCCCGCTGCGGTGGGCGGCGGCGGCCCTGCTGGTGGGCGGGGTGGCGCTCACCTCACGGGCGCCACGAAAGGTCCAGCCGGCGGACGTTCCGGCGCCGGAGCGGGCCGGGGCGCCAGCATGACCCCATGGCCGTCGTCGACATTCCCGGTTCCAAGTCCATCACCGCCCGCGCGCTCTTCCTGGCAGCGGCGGCCGACGGGGTCACCCGCCTGGTCCGCCCGCTCCGCTCGGACGACACCGAGGGCTTCGCCGAGGGCCTGACCCGGCTCGGCTACCGCGTCGGCCGGACCCCGGACAGCTGGCACGTCGACGGCCGCCCGGGGGGTCCGGCGGTGGCGCGGGCCGACGTGTACTGCCGGGACGGCGCGACCACGGCCCGCTTCCTGCCGGCCCTCGCCGCCGCGGGACACGGCACCTACCGCTTCGACGCCTCCGCCCAGATGCGCCGGCGCCCGCTGGGACCCCTGTCGAAGGCGCTGCGCGACCTGGGCGTGGACCTGCGGCACGAGGAGGCGGAGGGCCACCACCCGCTGAGCATCGCGGCGTCCGGGGTGGAGGGCGGCACGGTCACCCTCGACGCCGGCCAGTCGTCCCAGTACCTCACCGCCCTGCTCCTGCTCGGCCCGCTGACCCGCACGGGCCTGCGCATCGAGGTCACCGACCTGGTCTCCGCCCCGTACATCGGCATCACCCTCGCGATGATGCGCGCGTTCGGGGCGGACGTGACGGTGGACGGCGACGTCTTCGAGGTGGCGCCCGGCGGTTACCGGGCCACCACCTACCCCGTCGAGCCCGACGCCTCCACCGCGAGCTACTTCTTCGCGGCGGCCGCCCTGACCGGCCGCGAGGCCACCGTGCACGGCCTCGGCGCGGGGGCGCTCCAGGGCGACCTCGGCTTCGTGGACGTCCTGCGCCGGATGGGCGCGCACGTGGAGACCGGGCCCGACCGCACGACCGTGCGCGGCACCGGCGAACTGCGCGGACTCACCGTCAACATGCGGGACATCTCCGACACCATGCCGACGCTCGCCGCGATCGCGCCCTTCGCCACCGGTCCGGTCCGCATCGAGGACGTCGCCAACACCCGGGTCAAGGAGTGCGACCGCCTGGAGGCCTGCGCGGAGAACCTCCGGGCGCTCGGCATCCGGGTGGAGACCGGCCCCGACTGGATCGAGATCCACCCGGGCGTCCCCGCCGCCACCGGGATCAGGACGTACGGCGACCACCGCATCGCCATGGCCTTCGCCGTGACCTCGCTGCGTGCCCCGGGCATGGTCTTCGACGACCCCGGATGCGTGCGCAAGACGTTCCCCGCCTTCCACGAGGTGTTCGGGGCCTGGGCGGCCGCCGGGAAGGACGGCTGAGCGGGCCCGGCGTCCGGCGTCGGCGTCTTGTCGGGATGATCCGGGGCGGCTAGCTTCGCGACGGACGGCGCCGACCGCGCCTGTGCCCCGACCGGAAAAGCGGTGAACAGATGTCTCCCGTCGCCTCCGTCGTCACACTCGCCGTCGTCGGTGCCGGGGAGCGCGGGACCGGTTACGCGCGCTGGGCCCTGGACCACCCGGAGCGGGCCCGGGTGGTGGCCGTCGCCGAGCCCCGGGAGACCCGGCGCGACCGGTTCGCGGCCGCCCACGGCCTGGAACCGGACGCCGCGGTGGACGACTGGCGGGTGCTGGCCGCCCGCGGCCGGATCGCGGACGCCGTGCTGGTCTGCACCCTCGACCGCGAACACCTCGAACCCGTACTGGAGTTCGCCGCCCTCGGCCATCACATCCTGCTGGAGAAGCCGATGGCCCTGACCGAGGACGAGTGCCGGCGGATCGTCGACGCCGTGGAGAAGGCCGGGGTGATCCTCGCGGTCGGACACGTCCTGCGCTACACCCGGTACACCCGCGCCGTGAAGGAGGTCGTGGACTCCGGCCGGCTCGGTGACGTGGTCAACGTCCAGCACCTGGAACCCGTCGGCTTCTGGCACCAGGCCCACTCCTTCGTCCGTGGCAACTGGGCCCGCACGGACCGGGCCACGTCCATGCTGATGGCCAAGTCCTGCCACGACATCGACTGGTTGCAGTACGTCCTCGGCCAACCCCCCGTCCGCGTCTCCAGTTTCGGACGCCTCTCGCACTTCCGGCCCGAGAACAGGCCCGAGGGCGCCGCCGACCGCTGCCTCGACTGCGCGGTGGAGAACACCTGCCCCTACTCCGCCCGGCGCGAGTACGGCGACCGGCTCGCCCGCGGCGAACACCACTGGCCGCTGAGCGTGCTCGTCGACGACTTCACCCCCGAGGCGCTGGAGACCGCCCTGCGCGAGGGCCCGTACGGGCGGTGCGTGTACGCCTGCGACAACGACGTGGTCGACCACCAGGTGGTGTCGATGGAGTTCGCCTCCGGCGCCACCGCCACCTTCACCATGACCGCCTTCACCGAACAGGCCGACCGCCGGACCCGGATCTTCGGGACCCGCGGCGAACTGCGCGGCGACGGCGGGAGCCTGAGCGTCTACGACTTCCTGACCCGGACCGAGGAGGCCGTCGACCTCGCGGGCCCGGGCGGCACGGACGCGGCGGGCGGCCACGGGGGCGGTGACGCCGGGCTCATGGACGCCTTCGTCGCCGCCGTCGCCACCGGGAACCCCGGCCTGGTGAAGTCGGGCCCGCGCGAGTCCCTGACCAGCCACCTCACCGTCCTGGCCGCCGAGCGGTCCCGGCACGCCGGCACCGTCGAGGACGTATAACCGCTGGACACGCACCGCCCCCACCGCATAGGAATCGCAGCGGACACATACCGGTCGGCGAAGGGGTGCGGGGCGTTGGGTTTCCAGTTGGAGGGGCCGGTCCTCGAAGGCACGCTGGTACGGCTGGAGCCGCTCGGCCACCGGCACGCGGCCGACCTCGCCGAGGCGGCGGAGGAACGCCGGGACTCGTACGCGTTCACCTGGGTGCCCCGGGCCGACGAGGTCGGGGACTACGTCGACGCGCAGCTCGCCCGCGCCGCGACGGGCAGGCTGGCGCCCTACGCGCAGATCTCCCTCGCCTCCGGACGGGCGGTCGGTGCCACCTCGTACTGGGAGCCGCGGTCCTGGCGCTCGGACGACCGGCTCGACGCCGTCGAGGTCGGCTTCACCTGGCTCGCCGCCTCGGCCCAGGGCACCGGCCTGAACGCCGAGTCCAAGCTCCTGCTCTTCGGGCACGCCTTCGAGGAGTGGGGTGTGGCACGCGTGGACCTGAAGACCGACGCCCGCAACGCCCGCTCCCGCGCCGCGATCGCGAGCACCGGCGCCCGCCTGGAGGGCGTCCTGCGCAACTGGTCCCGCTCCTGGACGCCCGGAGAGGAAGGCCTGCTGCGCGACTCCGCGGTCTTCTCGGTGACGGCGGCGGAGTGGCCCGAGTGCCGGGACCGGCTGTCCGCGAGGGTGGCCCGGGCGTCGTCCCGGGCGGCCGGTGCGACGGTCCGGCGGTCCTAGGGTCCGGCGGTCCTAGAGTCCGGCGGTCCTAGAGTCCGGCGGTCCTGGGGTCCGGCGGTCCTAGAGTCCGTCGTTCGGATCAGGTGGCGCCGGGGCCGCGCGGTCGGTCCGGAGGCCTTCGCCCGCGGGAGCCACTGGACCGAGGGGCCGGGAATCGGAAACGATCGGTGCCATGAGCACGTACGACACCGGTGACCTCGCGAACGACGGCCACGCGCGGGACCCGCAGTCCTTCCTGATCCTGCACGGCTGGCAGAACCACCGCCCGGAGGGCCACTGGCAGCACTGGCTCGCCGGGCGGCTCGGCGAGCTCGGCCGGCACGTCGTCTATCCGCAGCTCCCGGACCCGGACGATCCGGACCTGGAGGTGTGGCTGGCGGAGCTGGCCCGCCACCTGGACGCCCTGCGCGGATCCGAACGCGTGGTCGTCGCCCACAGCCTCTCGGCCGTGCTGTGGCTGCACGCCGCCGCCCGTGAGCTGCCGGGGGCGGCCGGCGTCGACCGGGTGCTGCTCGTCGCCCCGCCCTCCGCCTCCGTCCTCGCCAAACTGCCGGAGATCGCCGGATTCGCCCTGGCCGCGAAGGACTTCACCCTCCCCGGGCCCACCCGGCTGATCGCCGGCGACGACGACCCGTACTGCCCCGAGGGCGCCGGCACGGTCTACGGCGAGCCCCTGGGCGTGCCGGCACAGATCCTGCCCGGGGCCGGGCATCTCGGCATGGACGCCGGGTACGGGCCCTGGCCCGCCGTGCTGGAGTGGTGTCTGGACGGGACGGCGCGGCTCACCGCCCGCGCGGGTTAGCGTGCCGGCCCGCGTGCTGGTCGCGGGGATCGAAGAGGGAGCCGGTCCGTGGGGGCTGCGCGGGGGGCTCGGGCACGGCCGCCGCGGCCCGGCGCCGGCGCGGGGTGGCCCGGCTCCACTCCCCGTCGCCGAGGACGAGCTGGGGGTCGAACATCACCACGACTCCGGCCAGGATCAGGAAGACGACCGGTCCGATGAGCATGGGGAGCAGGATCGAGGCCGACGAGCTGGTGCCGTACGCCCCGGTCATGTACGACGCGTCCGTGGCGCCGCGCAGATGTACTCCGAGGGCGGCCATGCCGGTGTAGTGCGTGCCGGTCAGCGCGACGCCCATGAGGAGGCTGGCGCCGAGGGCGGCCGGGAAACCCCGGTAGGACGCGGCGGTCCACAGCGCGGCGGTCGCGGCGGTGACCGCGAGCAGCACGGAGGCCGACACCGTGAGCGAGTCGTACTCCAGGGACCCGTTCAGCTCGAGCGCGGCCATGCCGGTGTAGTGCGTGGCCACCACGGCGAGCCCGGTGAGGATCCCGGCCGCGGTCAGGGTGACGGGGGTGGCCCCGCGGTATCCCACCGCGAAGACGCCGATGCCGACCACCGCGATCGCCACCACGAGACTCAGCGATGTCAGCCGGCCGTCGTAGTCGATCGGGATCCCCTGGATCCTGAAGCCGACCATCGCGACGAAGTGCATGGTCCAGATGCCGCAGCCGATGGCCCCCGCCCCGAGCGCCAGCCAACCGGGCTTCCACGACTGCCGGTTGTTCAGTGAACGGACGACGCAGCGCAGCCCCAGGGCGCTGGCCACACAGGCGACGATGTAGGAGGCCGCCGGAGTCACCGCTCCGAACTCGAAGCCGTCCACGGTGCCTTGCATATATGCCAACTCCCCCAAAGAATAGGTGACTTGGGGGAGCACGATTCCGCACCCAGGTTGCGTGAGCGGATCCGTACGGTGGGTGGTTGCGTTAACTCCGCGATGCGGATCCGTTCAGCGGGCGGACGCGCTGTCCGCACTCCGGACACGGCGGCGCGCGTCCGGGCGGCGGGCGGCTGGGGCCGGGCGGCGGATCACGACGGACGGGCCCCGGGAGCGCGCCGCCGGCAGGCCCTGTGCGCAGGCCGTCGCGGTCCGTGTCATTCCTGGCCGGCGCGCAGGTCCAGTCGCCAGTCCTGGCCCGTCAGGTCCGCGCCGAAGGACCGGTGCGGCTTCTCGGCGACCAGGACGAAACCGTGGCGCTGGTAGATCCGCCGGGCGGCGGCCAGGACGTCGTTGGTCCACAGGACGAGCTCGTGATAGCCGACCCCGCGCGCGAAGTCGGTGACGGCGCCGACGAGACGGTCGCCGATGCCGAGGCCCCGGGTCTCCGGCTCGACCAGCAGCAGCCGGAGGCGGGCGGTGCCGGGGGCGTCGTCCCGTACGCACATCACGCAGCCGACGGGCCGGCCGTCGAGCTCGGCGATCCACACCCGTTCCAGGTGGGGGTCGTGGTCCTCGGCGAAGTCGGCGACGATCCTCGCGACCAGGCCCTCGTAGTCGGCGTTCCAGCCGTACTCGGCCGCGTACAGCGCCGCGTTGCGCTGGACGATCCAGCCGAGGTCGCCGGGGCCCGGTTCGCGCAGGAGGACGTCCTCGGGGCCGGGGGTGGCCCGTCCGTCCCCCAGGAGGGTCCGTACCGTGCGCATCGCCTCCGTGAGCCGGGGGCGGTCGGCGGGCGGCACGGTCGCCAGCAGTGTGCCCACGGTCTGGCGGGCCCGCTCGTCCAGCAGTGCGGCGGCGTTCCGGCCGCGCGCGGTGAGCGTGATCCGGCGGCGCCGCGGGTCCTTCTCGGACGCGGCCCGCTCGACCAGCCCGTCCTGCTCGAACTTGTTCAGGATCCGGCTCAGGTAGCCCGAGTCCAAGGAGAGCTGGGTCCGGAGGTCGGCGGCGTCCGCCTGGGGCGTGTGCGCCAGTTCGTAGAGGACGCGGGACTCGGTCAGCGTGTACGGCGCGTAGAGATGGCGGCCGTAGTCGAGCGCGCCGATGACGTTCGTGTAGAAGCGGTTGAAGGAGCGGATGTCCTGGACGGTCATGATCGGCCCCGAAGGTCGGCTGTGCACGGTCGCGGGTCGGCCTGTTCCTCCTGAATACCTGACCCAGTCAGAGATAATCGCCACCCCGAGCATAGAACCGCCGGGACTCCCGGGCCTACCCTCCCGGCGCCGGTTCGCTTGCGTCGGCGTTCGCGGGTCTCGGTCCGGTGGGTGGGTCGGGGCCGTGCCGGTGCATCAGCCCGTCGCCGTTGGGTGAGGGGTGGGCGTCGGTGGCGACGGGCATCGATGTACCGGCACGTCCCCTCACGCCGGATCCCGGCTGCGGGTGCAATATTCAGCCCCGGCCGGGGAAAACCAGCCCCTCCGGCGTTTGAGGAGCGGGGTCTGGGGCGGAGCCACCAGGGGTGGGACGGGTAGGGGCGGAGGGGGCGAAGACAGGCTGAGCCCCCGGGAACCCGGCCCCCGGGAGACCCCCGCGGAAGTGGGTCCAGGCCCAGGGGGGTCCGGGAAGGAGAGGTCAGCCCCGGGGAACCCCGGCGGACCCTCGCACCATCAACTCGCCGCGCACCGTGGCGATCCCGCCCGGCGGCGGCTCCTCGCGGCCCATGGCGATCCGCCCGGCACGGGCGCCCGCCTCCGAGAGCGGCAGCCGCACGGTCGTGAGGGCGGGTACCGCGTCGATGCTGAACGGCAGATCGTCGAAGCCCGCGACGGACACGTCGCCGGGGATGTCGAGACCGGAGTCGCGCAGCGCCGCGCAGGCGCCCAGCGCCACGGTGTCGTTCGCGGCGACGACCGCCGTCAACGACGGGTCACGGCGCAGGAGTTCCAGCGTCGCCTCGTAACCGGACCGGCGGTCGTAGCGGCCGTGCACGGTGCGCCGGGGGTCGTCCTCGATGCCGTGGGCGCCGAGCGCGGCGCGGTGACCCTCCAGCCGGTGGCGGGTCGTCGTGCGTTCCTCGGGGCCCGCGATGTATCCGAGCCGCCGGTGCCCGAGGCCGATCAGGTGTTCGGTGAGCTGTCTGCCGCCACCGCGGTTGTCGAAGGTGAGCGCGATCGCCCCGGGCGCCTCCGGCGCGGGCGGGCGCCCGCACAGCACGACCCGGGTGCCCGCTTCCGTCAGCTTGCGCAGCTTGGCCGCGACCGCGCTCGCGTGCGCGGTGTCCTCTATGGCGCCGCCGGTGAGCACGACCGCGGCGGCGCGCTGGCGCTGAAGGAGGGTGAGGTAGGTGAGCTCGCGCTCCGGGGAGCCGCCGGTGTTGCAGACGACCCCGAGCCGTTCCCCGCCCGCGCGCCCCCCGGGCCCGCCGATCTCCGACTGGATGGCCGCGGCCATGATCCCGAAGAAGGGGTCGGCGATGTCGTTGACCAGGATGCCGACGAGGTCGGAGGTCGCCGCGGCCAGGGAGCTCGCCGGTCCGTTCAGCACGTAGTCCAGTTCGTCCACCGCCCGCAGCACCCGATCGCGCGTGGAGGAGGCCACGGGGTAGTTCCCGTTCAGCACGCGCGACACCGTCGCGGGAGAGACCTGCGCGCGGGCCGCCACGTCCGCCAGGGTCACCGTCATCTCGTCGTCCTCCGGTCGCGCGTCGTGTCGTGCCACTTCGTACGTCTCGTACGTCGTCGTGCCTGGTCTTGTCTCGTCGTACGGCGTCGAACACGGAGCAGAAGGCCGGGTGCGCCGCTTCCTGTGGGCAGGGTCCGTGCAGACCATACGGCCAACGGCCCCCGTCGTTCGCCCCCTCGAACAACTCGACTTCGCGGTGGTCTTGTCCGGACCGCTGCACAGAGGCTAGCTTCTCAGCAGATAGAAAGCGCTTGCTAGCACGCTCACCTGTGAGCGTGCTCGGCGCCTGACGCGTACGAAGGGAATGACGTGACACGCAAGACGGTGCGGATCGCCATGAACGGCGTGACGGGACGCATGGGCTACCGCCAGCACCTCGTCCGCTCGATTCTCGCCCTGCGCGACCAGGGCGGCCTCGACCTCGGCGACGGCACCGTGCTGTGGCCCGAGCCCGTCCTCGTCGGCCGTCGCGAGCACGCGCTGAAGGCGCTCGCCGAGCGGCACGGCCTCGATCACTGGTCGACCGACCTGGACGCGGTGCTCGCCGATCCGTCCGTCGACCTCTACTTCGACGCCCAGGTGACGTCCGCCCGCGAGGAGGCCCTCAGGAAGGCCGTCGCCGCCGGCAAGCACATCTACACCGAGAAGCCCACCGCCACCGGGTTCGACGGAGCCCTCGAACTGGCCCGCCTCGCGCACGCCGCGGGCGTCAAGCACGGCGTCGTCCAGGACAAGCTCTTCCTCCCCGGCCTGCTCAAACTGAAGCGGCTCGTCGACGGCGGCTTCTTCGGGCGGATCCTGTCCGTCCGCGGGGAGTTCGGCTACTGGGTCTTCGAGGGCGACTGGCAGAGCGCCCAGCGGCCCTCCTGGAACTACCGCGCCGAGGACGGCGGCGGCATCGTCGTCGACATGTTCCCGCACTGGGAGTACGTCCTGCACGAGCTGTTCGGCCGCGTCACCTCGGTGCAGGCGCTGACCGCCACTCACGTCCCGCAGCGCTGGGACGAGCGGGGCAAGCCCTACGACGCCACGGCCGACGACGCGGCCTACGGCATCTTCGAGCTGGAGGGCGGCGCGGTCGCCCAGATCAACTCCTCCTGGACCGTGCGCGTCAACCGCGACGAGCTCGTGGAGTTCCAGGTCGACGGCACGGAGGGGTCCGCCGTCGCGGGACTGCGCAACTGCCGCGTCCAGCACCGCGGTTCCACCCCCAAGCCGGTCTGGAACCCGGACGTCCCGGCCACCTACTCCTTCCGCGAGCAGTGGCAGGAGGTCCCCGACAACGCCGAGTTCGACAACGGCTTCAAGGCCCAGTGGGAGCTGTTCCTGCGGCACGTCTACGCCGACGCCCCCTACCGCTGGGACCTCCTCGCCGGCGCCCGCGGCGTGCAACTCGCCGAGCTGGGCCTGAAGTCCTCGGCCGAGGGCCGCCGCCTCGACGTTCCGGAGATCGCGCTGTGACCATCCGGCTCCCGGGCGCCGACGGCCGGCTGCGGACCTACGAGCCGCGCAGGGACCCCCTCGCCCTCCTTCCCGACGGCGCGCCCCTCGCCTCCCGTACGGTCTTCTCGGCCGCGCACGTCGTCGCCGACCCGTACGCGGACATCTCGCCCGACGCGCCCGCCGCCGTCGACTGGGACGCCACGCTCGCCTTCCGGCGTCATCTGTGGTCGCACGGCCTCGGTGTCGCCGAGGCGATGGACACCGCCCAGCGGGGGATGGGCCTGGACTGGGCCGGGGCGGCCGAACTGATCCGGCGCTCCTCGGCCGAGGCCAGGGCCGTCGGCGGCAGGATCGCCTGCGGCGCCGGCACGGACCAGCTCACCGGCCCGGCCACGCTCCACGAGGTGCGGGCCGCGTACGAGGAACAGCTCGCCCTCGTCGAGGAGTCGGGCGCGCAGGCGGTCCTGATGGCCTCCCGGGCGCTCGCCGCGACCGCCGCCGGACCCGAGGACTACCTCGACGTCTACGGCCACCTCCTGCGCCAGTCCGCCGACCCGGTGATCCTGCACTGGCTGGGCCCGATGTTCGACCCGGCCCTGGAGGGCTACTGGGGCTCCGGCGACCTGGACGCGGCCACGGAGGTGTTCCTGGAGGTGATCGCCGCCCACCCGGACAAGGTGGACGGCGTCAAGGTCTCCCTGCTGGACGCCCGCCGGGAGGTCGAACTGCGCCGCCGCCTCCCGGACGGCGTCCGCTGCTACACCGGCGACGACTTCAACTACCCGGAGCTGATCGCGGGCGACGAGCGCGGCTTCAGTCACGCGCTGCTCGGCGTCTTCGACCCGCTCGGCCCCCTCGCCGCGCGGTCCGTACGGGTCCTGGACACCGGTGACGTCAAAGGCTTCCGCGAACTCCTCGACCCCACCGTCGAGTTGTCCCGGCACCTCTTCCGGCCCCCGACCCGCTTCTACAAGACGGGCGTTGTCTTCCTGGCCTGGCTCGCGGGTCACCAGGAGCACTTCGCGATGGTGGGCGGCCTGCAGTCGGCACGCTCGCTGCCGCACCTCGCGCGCGCCTACGAACTGGCCGACGGGCTGGGCCTGTTCCCGAGCCCGGAACGCGCCGAGGCGCGGATGAAGACCCTGCTGGCCCTGTACGGAGTGACCTCATGAACAGCCTCGCCCGCTTCTCCGTCAACCAGATGACGGTCAAACAGCTCTCGATGCCCGAACTGGTCGCGGCCTGCCGGGAGACGGGCGTCCCGGGCGTCGGCCTGTGGCGCGAACCCGTGCGGTCGTACGGCCTCGACGCCACCGCGAAGCTCGTCCACGACGCCGGTCTGGCCGTCACCACCCTGTGCCGGGGCGGCTTCCTCACGGCGATCGACCCGGGGGAGCGGCGGCGCGCCCTGGACGACAACCGGGCCGCCGTCGACGAGGCCGCGGTCCTCGGCACTGACACCCTCGTCCTGGTCTCCGGCGGCCTGCCGCCCGGTTCGAAGGACCTGCGCGGCGCCCGCGAGCGCATCGCCGACGCGCTCGGCGAACTGGGCCCGTACGCCGCCTCCCGCGGGGTGCGCCTGGCCGTCGAACCGCTGCACCCGATGTACGCGGCCGACCGCTGTGTGGTGTCCACACTCGCCCAGGCCCTGGACCTCGCGGAACGCTTCCCCGCCGAGCAGGTGGGCGTCACCGTCGACACCTACCACCTCTGGTGGGACGACACGGCGCCCGCCCAGATCGCCCGCGCGGGGGCGGGGGGCCGGATCCACAGCTTCCAGCTCGCCGACTGGACCACCCCGCTTCCCGAGGGTGTCCTCAACGGCCGCGGCCAGCTCGGCGACGGCTCGGTCGACTTCCGCGTGTGGCGCGGCCTGGTCGAGGCGGCGGGCTACACCGGATCCATCGAGGTCGAGCTCTTCAACGAGGAGCTGTGGGCCAGGGACGGGCGCGAGGTGCTGGCGGAGACGGCGGCACGGTTCGTGGAGCACGTGGAGCACGTGGAGCACGTGGTGCGATGACGGCGGGACCGGGACCGGGATCGAGACCGGGTCCGGATTCCGGCTCCGGCCCCGGCCCCGGACCCCGGTCCGAGGAGGTGATGGAGGAGGGGCCGTCGCCCGCCCGTGGGGGAGACGGGCGACGGGTCTGCCGGTCACTTCTCGAAGTGGTCCATCAGCCAGGTGCACAGCTCCTCGGTCGGGAGGGTGTGCGCCGTCGTCGTGGAGGAACAGAGGAACGCGTCCAGGCCGCTCCTGTCCGGGTCCAGGCCGTCGACCTCGGCGTACAGGTCGGCCTGCTTCTCGAAGCCCAGGATGTCGACCGCGCTCACGGAGGGGACGAAGCACACCTCGGCGTGCCGCAGATCGGCCTCCCCGCCCGCCGTCTCGATCGACTGGGCGAGGATCCCGTACGTCGCGAGCGTGCCGCCCGGTGCGCCGTCCAGCTCGGGGAAGCCGTCGGTCGTGATGGTCTTCTCGGCCGCCGGGAACGTCCGCTTCAGATAGGCGACCGTCACGTCGTCACCCTGGGCCTGGGTGTAGAAGGTGGTGCCGGGGTAGCGGACGTCCAGCCGCAGCGCGACCTCGCCGGGCTCGATCCCGGGCAGCCCGACGCCGTCGCCACGGCCGTTGGCGACGGCCACCTTGAGCGGGATCCGCGGCCACTGGCCGACCCGGTCGAGTTCGCTCAGCAGCGCCTCGCGCTCCGGGGCGACGCCGGTCTTCCCGGTCTTGTTGTCGTAGTGCTGCCACAGCATCTGCCGCGCGGCCTGGCTGTCCATCTGCTGGGTGAAGGGGTGGGGCCTGAGGTCGAGGCCCCGGGGGAGCAGGTAGGAGAACGCCTGGACCCCGGTGGGGATCGAGGCGCCACGGTGCGGGGTGTCGTAGGAGAAGTACACCCCCGTCTGGTGGTCCATGGCCCGGTTCTCCATCCTGGCCAGGGCGTAGCGGGTGACCAGCCCGCCCATGCTGAAGCCGCCCACGACCAGTCGGTGGTCGCCGACACGGCGGGCGATGGCCTCCAGGACGGTCGCCTCGACGGCCTCGGCGTTGTCCAGGACGGACGCCGTGCGGTTCTTGAAGCCCAGCAGGATCACGTCCATGCCGCGCCGGCGGAGCTCGCCGAGGAAGCCGTACTGCTCGCCCTCCAGGAACTGGTAGAGCTTCTTGAGGTCGCTCTCGCCGTGGTTGAAGCCGTCGGCGATGATCACCGGGCGGGTGAGCTCCCTGTTGCCGTCGCCGCGGAAGACCCAGGTGAAGCCTTTGGGGACGGTCCACTCGTCGTCGAAGTCCGGTACCTCGACCGGGTTGCCGGGTGAGGCAAGCGGATCGCCGATCGTGAACGGGCCGATCTCGGGCTCGGTGCTCTCGGACATGGGTGCGCTCCTTGTGGGAGGGGTGGGGGGACGTCCACAGTATTGGCGGCGATCGACCCCGATTACCCGCCTGACCTGCGGGTTCACTACAAGTGATGCAATGCCCGCCGGAGGTGTTTAGTGCGCCTGGCATGTGCCACAGGCCTGTTCGGTTCAGGTCGTGTCAGGTGGCGGTTCACGTAGGAAGGGCCGCCGGAAAAAAATCCGGAAGCGGTACAACCCTTCCGCGACTTCGCGGGTCGTACGTGGCATCAGGACCTTTGGAGGGGGATCCGGGGGGATCGCGGGGGTTCTGATACGGAGGGGAAAACCGAGGGGCCCGGTCGACGGACCGGGCCCCTCGAAATTTCTCCGCCCCTCGAACTTTTCGCGGCCGCGCCCGCGCCGTCCTCGGCGGGCCGCGATCGGGTGAGTCGTCCACAGCGCCCGAACACTGTCGGAGGCGGGCGGTACCGTCGGATCATGACCGATCAGGCGGGGGCCGCCCAGGCCGGCGAGCGACGACTGGCCACGCTGGAAGGCGTGCTCGAACGCATCACGTACGCCAACGAGGAGAACGGATACACGGTCGCCCGGGTCGACACCGGCCGGGGGGCGGGCGATCTGCTCACCGTCGTCGGCGCCCTGCTCGGCGCCCAGGTCGGCGAGTCCCTGCGCATGGAGGGCCGCTGGGGCTCCCACCCGCAGTACGGCAAGCAGTTCACCGTGGAGAACTACACCACCGTGCTCCCGGCCACGGTCCAGGGGATCCGCCGCTACCTCGGCTCCGGCCTGGTCAAAGGCATCGGACCCGTCTTCGCCGACCGCATCACCGGGCACTTCGGCCTGGACACCCTGCGGATCATCGAGGAGGAGCCGAAGCGGCTCATCGAGGTTCCCGGCCTCGGCCCCAAGCGCACGGGAAAGATCGCCGAAGCCTGGGAGGAACAGAAGGCGATCAAGGAGGTCATGCTCTTCCTCCAGACCGTGGAGGTGTCCACCTCCATCGCCGTCCGCATCTACAAGAAGTACGGCGACGCGTCGATCTCGGTCGTGAAGAACCAGCCCTACCGCCTGGCGTCCGACGTCTGGGGCATCGGCTTCCTCACCGCCGACAAGATCGCCCGGTCCGTCGGCATCCCGCACGACAGCCCGGAGCGCGTCAAGGCCGGCCTTCAGTACGCCCTGTCGCAGTCCACCGACCAGGGCCACTGCTACCTCCCCGAGGAGCGGCTGATCGCGGACGCGGTGAAGCTGCTCCAGGTCGACACCGGCCTGGTCATCGAGTGCCTGGCCGAGCTGGCGGCCCCCGCCGAGGACGGCGAGGACCCCGGTGTCGTACGGGAGAAGGTGCCCGGCCCGGACGGAGGCGACCCGGTGACGGCCGTCTACCTGGTCCCCTTCCACCGCGCCGAACTCTCGCTGTCCGCGCAGCTGCTGCGCCTGCTGCGCGCCGACCGGGACCGGATGCCCGGCTTCCGCGACGTGGCCTGGGACAAGGCACTGACCTGGCTGAAGGGGCGTACGGGCGCCGAGCTGGCCCCCGAGCAGGAGGCGGCGGTCCGGCTCGCGCTCACCGAGAAGGTCGCCGTGCTGACCGGAGGTCCGGGCTGCGGCAAGTCGTTCACGGTCCGCTCGATCGTGGAGCTGGCCCGCGCCAAGGGGGCCAAGGTCGTTCTCGCGGCGCCCACCGGCCGCGCCGCCAAGCGCCTGGCGGAGCTGACCGGAGCCGAGGCCTCCACCGTGCACCGGCTCCTGGAACTCAAGCCGGGCGGAGACGCGGCCTACGACAAGGACCGGCCGCTGGACGCCGACCTGGTGGTCGTGGACGAGGCCTCCATGCTCGACCTCCTGCTCGCCAACAAGCTGGTCAAGGCGGTGGGGCCGGGTGCCCATCTGCTCTTCGTCGGCGATGTCGACCAGCTTCCGAGCGTCGGCGCGGGCGAGGTCCTGCGCGACCTGCTCGCCGACCGGGGCCCCGTCCCCGCGGTGCGCCTCACCAAAGTCTTCCGCCAGGCCCAGCAGTCCGGTGTGGTGACCAACGCGCACCGGATCAACTCGGGGCAGCATCCGCTCACCGACGGCATGAAGGACTTCTTCCTGTTCGTCGAGGACGACACCGAGGAGGCCGGTCGGCTCACCGTGGACGTGGCGGCCCGGCGGATTCCGGCCAAATTCGGTCTCGACCCCCGCCGGGACATCCAGGTACTCGCGCCCATGCACCGGGGCCCGGCCGGCGCGGGGCATCTGAACGGACTGCTCCAGCAGGCCATCACCCCCGCCCGCCCGGACCTCGCCGAGAAGCGGATCGGCGGCCGTGTCTTCCGGGTCGGCGACAAGGTCACGCAGATCCGCAACAACTACGACAAGGGCGAGAACGGCGTCTTCAACGGCACCGTGGGTGTCGTCACCTCCCTGGATCCGGTCGAGCAGCGGCTGACGGTGCGCACCGACGAGGACGAGGAGGTGCCGTACGAATTCGACGAGCTCGACGAACTGGCCCACGCCTACGCGGTGACCATCCACCGTTCCCAGGGCAGCGAGTACCCGGCGGTGGTGATCCCCGTGACCACGGGCGCCTGGATGATGCTCCAGCGCAACCTGCTCTACACGGCGGTCACCCGGGCCAAGAAGCTCGTCGTTCTCGTCGGTTCGCGCAAGGCGATAGGCCAGGCGGTGCGTACGGTGTCCGCGGGACGCCGGTGCACGGCCCTGGACTTCCGGCTCTCCGGCGCGTGAACCAGCGCCTCCCCGCGCGGCGAAAGGCCCCGCCCGAGCGCCGAACGGGGCCTTTCGGACACGGTGCGAGCTCCATCACAAAAAATGATCGATCAAACGAGTCATGAAGGTCACAGAGCACTTCCGGTTGCGGGGCGAACGCGGCAGGATGAGCAGGTTGGCGGCACTGAGTGCCGTCGATAGGCCCAATGGTCGACCCCGAGTGCACTCTCCAGGGCCAAATGGGGGATGGTAGAGACAGTCAGGGCACCTCGAAGAAGAGGCACAACGTCGGTGAGGGATGACGTGAGCGACAACTCTGTAGTACTGCGGTTCGGCGATGGCGAGTACACCTACCCGGTGATCGACAGCACCGTCGGCGACAAGGGCTTCGACATCGGCAAGCTCCGCGCCCAGACCGGTCTGGTGACGCTGGACAGCGGGTACGGCAACACCGCCGCGTATAAATCCGCGGTCACCTATCTCGACGGTGAGCAGGGCATCCTCCGCTACCGGGGCTACCCGATCGAGCAGCTGGCCGAGCGTTCCACCTTCCTGGAGGTGGCCTACCTGCTGATCAACGGTGAGCTCCCGAACATCGACGAGCTCTCCACCTTCAAGAACGAGATCACGCAGCACACCCTGCTGCACGAGGACGTCAAGAACTTCTACCGGGGCTTCCCGCGTGACGCCCACCCGATGGCGATGCTCTCCTCGGTCGTCTCGGCGCTGTCGACCTTCTACCAGGACAGCCACAACCCGTTCGACGAGAAGCAGCGCAACCTCTCCACCATCCGGCTTCTCGCCAAGCTTCCGACGATCGCGGCCTACGCGTACAAGAAGTCGGTCGGTCACCCCTTCGTGTACCCGCGCAACAACCTCGGCTACGTCGAGAACTTCCTGCGCATGACCTTCTCGGTCCCCGCGCAGGACTACGAGCTCGACCCGGTGGTCGTCTCCGCGCTCGACAAGCTGCTGATCCTGCACGCCGACCACGAGCAGAACTGTTCGACCTCCACCGTGCGTCTGGTCGGCTCCTCGCAGGCGAACATGTTCGCCTCGATCTCCGCCGGCATCTCCGCGCTGTGGGGCCCGCTGCACGGCGGCGCCAACCAGTCGGTCCTGGAGATGCTCGAGGGCATCCAGGCCAACGGCGGCGACGTCGACTCCTTCATCCGCAAGGTGAAGAACAAGGAGGACGGCGTCCGCCTGATGGGCTTCGGCCACCGGGTGTACAAGTCCTTCGACCCGCGCGCGAAGATCATCAAGGCCGCCGCGCACGACGTCCTGTCCGCTCTCGGCAAGTCCGACGAGCTGCTGGACATCGCGCTGAAGCTGGAGGAGCACGCGCTCTCCGACGACTACTTCGTCTCGCGCAACCTCTACCCGAACGTCGACTTCTACACCGGCCTGATCTACCGCGCCATGGGCTTCCCGACCGAGATGTTCACGGTCCTGTTCGCCCTCGGCCGGCTGCCGGGCTGGATCGCCCAGTGGCACGAGATGATCAAGGAGCCCGGCTCCCGCATCGGCCGCCCGCGTCAGATCTACACGGGCATCGTCGAGCGCGACTTCGTGCCGGTCGAGGCCCGCTGAGGCTCGTACACGACCACCGGGCTCCCGTGCGGGGCCCGGTGAACGCGTGAGCGACGACGAAAAAACGGAAAGCGCCCTGCTACTGGTCCCCCCACGGGCCGGCAGTCAGGGCGCTTTCCTTGTCCCGGTGCGGATTCCCCCCACGGGATCCGGCCGGGCGTCTGTGGACAGCGCCTGAATCGCTGTGTGCCGGCACGAGCCGGCGGTGAGCCGGGCGAGCGGTGCTCGCCGTACTGCGGTGGTGCGGTGCGATCTGCCGGGACGCGTACGGATCGGGAGGGCCGCTCAAAGCTCCCCGCTGTACGTGCCCCGGCGACGCAATTTCCGGGAACGTCCCCCAAGACATCCCCAGATGCCAGTCGCGCCCCCCAAGACGCTTCTGACATCGCCAACTTAGACCGACGAACCCCTTCGGTGGTTACGTTCACATCACTGTGATCTGGATCTCTTGCATATGTCCTGAAGATACGCAAGAGCCACGATATGGGAATCGAGGACCAATCGTAAGGAAGATGCGCGAGCCTTGTGAAGAGCTTATGTGAGGCTCTCGTTGGACTCTAGGGGGACTCGTGGTCTGTCGTCACGCGAATGCGCGCAGTCGAAGGCTGTTCGTGACCACGAAGACCGAGGAGAAGGCCATCGCCGCTCCCGCGATCATGGGGTTCAGCAGGCCGGCGGCGGCCAGCGGAAGCGCCGCCACGTTGTAGCCGAAGGCCCAGACCAGATTCCCCTTGATCGTCGACAGCGTGGCGCGGGCCAGCCGGATCGCGTCCGCGGCCACCCGCAGATCCCCGCGCACGAGCGTCAGATCGCTCGCCTCGATCGCCGCGTCCGTCCCCGTGCCCATCGCGAGGCCCAGATCGGCGGTGGCGAGCGCCGCCGCGTCGTTCACCCCGTCGCCGACCATCGCAACCGTCCGCCCCTCGCCCCGCAGCCGCCGGACCACGGCGACCTTGTCCTCGGGCAGCACCTCGGCGAACACGTCGCCCGGGGCGATGCCGACCTCCCGTGCCACGGCCTCGGCGACCGCCCGGTTGTCCCCGGTCAGCAGCATCGGCGTGAGACCGAGGTCCCGCAGTTCGCGCACGGCCTCGGCGCTGGTCTCCTTGACCGTGTCGGCGACGGCCAGCACGCCCGCCGCCGTGCCGTCCAGGGTGACCACGACGGCCGTACGGCCCGCCGCCTCGGCCGCGTTCTTCGCGTCCGCAAGCGTTTCCGGCAGCGCGCCCGGGAACCGTCCGACGGTGACGTCGCGGCCGTCCACACGCCCGCGCACGCCTCGCCCCGGCACGTTCTCGAAGTGCTCGGGCGCCGGAAGGTCACCGACGCGCTCCTGAGCGCCTGTCGCGATCGCTCGGGCAACCGGATGCTCCGAGGCGTGTTCCAGGGCTCCCGCGAGCCGCAGGACGTCTTCCTCGGCCCGTCCCCCGGCGACGTACACCTCGTGCAGGCTCATGCGGCCCGTCGTCACCGTGCCGGTCTTGTCCAGCAGGACGGTGTCGACCCGGCGGGTGGACTCCAGGACCTCGGGCCCCTTGATCAGGATGCCGAGCTGGGCGCCGCGGCCGGTGCCGACCATCAGGGCGGTCGGGGTGGCCAGGCCGAGCGCGCACGGGCAGGCGATGATCAGCACCGCGACGGCGGCGGTGAAGGCCGCGACCGTGTCCCCGGTGACCGCGATCCAGGCCCCGAAGGTGCCGAGCGCGATGACCAGCACGACGGGCACGAAGACCCCGGAGATCCGGTCGGCGAGACGCTGCACCTCGGCCTTGCCGTTCTGGGCGTCCTCGACGAGCCGGGCCATCCGGGCGAGCTGGGTGTCCGAGCCGATCCGGCCGGCCTCGACGACGAGCCGGCCCCCGGCGTTCACGGTCGCACCGGTGACGGCGTCCCCGACGCCCACGTCCACCGGCACCGACTCGCCGGTCAGCATGGACGCGTCCACCGCCGACGTGCCCTCGACGACGGTCCCGTCGGTGGCGATCTTCTCGCCGGGCCGGACGACGAAGCGGTCACCGACGGCCAGTTGCGCCACCGGGAGGCGGACCTCACGGCCGTCCCGCAGGACGCCGACGTCCTTGGCGCCGAGCTCCAGCAGCGCCCGCAGCGCCGCTCCGGCGCGCCGCTTGGAGCGGGCCTCCAGGAAGCGGCCGAGCAGGATGAACGCGATGACGCCCGCGGCCACCTCCAGGTAGAGGGTGGAGGCGCCGTCCGTACGGGAGACGGTGAACTCGAAGCCGTGCCGCATGCCCGGCATCCCCGCGTCGCCGAAGAAGAGCGCCCACAGGGACCAGCCGAACGCGGCGAGGGTGCCGACCGACACCAGGGTGTCCATGGTGGCCGCTCCGTGCCGCGCGTTCGTCACGGCGGCCCGGTGGAAGGGCAGCCCGCCCCAGACCACCACGGGCGCGGCGAGCGTCAGTGAGAGCCACTGCCAGTTCTCGAACTGGAGGGCCGGGATCATCGACATGAGGACGACGGGCAGGGCGAGCACCGCGGAGACGGTCAGCCGCTCGCGCAGGGAGGCCGTCTCGGGATCGTCGGCGGCGGGAGGCGCCTCCTGCTCGGGCGGAGCGGGCGGCGGGGGCTCCTCGGCGGTGTAGCCCGTCTTCACCACGGTGGCGATCAGATCGGCGACCCGTACCCCCTCGGGGTAGGAGACCTTGGCCTTCTCCGTCGCGAAGTTGACCGTGGCGGTGACGCCGTCCATGCGGTTGAGCTTCTTCTCGACGCGGGCCGCGCAGGAGGCGCAGGTCATCCCGCCGATGGAGAGCTCGATCTCCGAGGCGGTGCCTATCGGCGTCTCGGGTGCTGCGGTGGTCATGGTGCGGCTCCAGGAAGGGGCCGGGCCGCGCGGAGCCGGTATCAGCCGGTCGGCACGACCCGGTACGGAGGGGGAGAGCTGCGGGTCGCTCAGGCCTGGCCGACGAGCTCGAAGCCCGCCTCGTCGACCGCGGCGCGGACGGCGTTCTCGTCGAGCGCGGCCGCGGAGACGACGGTGACCTCGCCGGTCGAGGCGACGGCCTTCACCGAGCTCACGCCGGGGATCGCGGAGATCTCGCCGCTGACGGAGCCTTCACAGTGTCCGCAGCTCATGCCGCTCACCTGGTAGACGGTGGTGACGGAACCCGGGGTGCCGGTCTGGGCGGTCATGGCGTTACTCCTCGTCGAGGCGTTCTGGGGTGTGCGCTTACGGGAGGGATCCCTGGGAACCCAGGGTTCCCCCCCGATGTTCACCACACTATACCCCTAGGGGGTATTTCTCCAAGCAGCGTCGCGGTGCGCCAGCGAGTGCGCCCAGGCCAGCCCCACGAGCGCGACGAGGAACAGGCCGCCCACCGAGAGCAGGGTGAAGAGGTGGTCCTGTCCGCCGGTGGACCGCGGCAGCCGGCCCGGGGCGAAACGCGTTCCGTCGAGTCCGGCGCGGGTGAGCCGGGCCACCAGCCACAGCGCGATCCCGTGCGTGGAGTCCCACAGCGCGTGCAGCAGGGAGGCGCCGAGGCAGGCGCCGGCCAGCCGTGCGGTGAGGCGGAAGCGCCCGTCGGCGCGGCGCCGCGCCAGCAGGGCCGCGCCGGTGACCGCGGTCCACAGGCCGTGTCCGAACGGGGTGAGCACCCCGCGCGGGATCTCGGTCTCCAGGAGCGTGCGCAGGCCGACGCCCCGCAGGGACACGGCCGCGTCGAAGGCGTGGCCCGCGCTCTCCAGGGCCGCGAAACCGAACCCGAGCGTCGCGCCGAGCACCAGACCGGCCCGTGGTCCGCGGATCCGGGTGTGCCGACGCAGCAGGAACATCAGCGCGCCGAGCTTCACGGCCTCCTCGGCGAGTCCGGTGCCCACGTACGTCCACGGTGAAGGGCGGGTGAGCTGGTACTCCGTCACCGAGGCGCCGAGCACGCCCAGGGCGCCGCCGGCCAGGAAGCAGCCGAGGACCGCACTCGTGCCCAGGTCACGGCCGTGCCGCTCGTACGCCCAGAGCACGAAGGAGACGGGCGCGAGGAAGCCGCCGAGCAGGATCAGGGTCGGCAGCGGCGTGACGTCCGCCGTGGCGTACGTGACGACCGCGGTCAGCGCCCAGAGGGCCAGGCCGATGCCCAGGCAGCGCTTCCAGAGGCCGGCGGGGATCCGGGGGTACGGCGGCGGGGGCTGCTGCGGTCCGGGAATGCGGGCCCGGGGTGTACCCGGTGGCTGATTCTGGGGCACGGCCATCCCTCTGTCCCTCGGGGGCGGCCCGTGGGCTCGGACGGGGGACCCGCGTTCCGGCGCGTCGGGGCGGCCCCTGATGCGGGACGCGGGGGCGTGCGGACGGATCGATGCCGCGGATCACTGATCGATTTGTCCGAACCTTATGACACATGTCCTTGATGTCGCAGGCCGGAACGCTGGTTCCGGCCCCGTCCGGCGCGGCTCAGTGTCCGGCGGGTGACCCGCTTGCGAGCAGCGGCTCCAGATAGCGGTGCATGACCGTCTTCAGCTCCGCGATGTAGGCGTCCCGTTCGGCGCCCTCGTGGGACATGACCAGGGTGAGACCGGCCTTGAACAGGTGGACCGTCATGTTCGCCGTGCGGGTGCGTTCGGCGGAGGGCATGTCCGGCAGGCGGGCCGCGATCATCTCCTCGACGCGGGCGAGGAGGGTGCCGTGCAGGGTGCCGATCTCCTCGACGATCACCCCCGGGGTGTCGGCGCCGTGCATCAGGACGGCGAAGGCCGGGTTCTCGACGTTGAACGCGATCAGCGGGTCCAGGACCGCGTCGAGCATCCGGTCCAGCGGGAGTCCGGCGTTCTCGTGGGCGAGCGCCTGTCCGTGCGACCGGGCCCAGTGGTCGAGGAGCTGGTCGCTGAGGCCGACGGCGATGGCCTCCTTGTTCGGGAAGAACTGGTAGAGCGTGCCGGGTGAGACGCCGGCCTCGCGGGCGATGGCGTTGGTGCTCGCCGCGGTGTAGCCGGACCGGCAGAACACCGAGGCCGCCGCTTCCAGGAGCTGGGCGACGCGGCGCTCGCCGCGGGCCTGGCGGCGGCGCGGCTTCTCCTCGGCCGGCTGCGGGTGCTCCGGGGACTCCTCGGTCTGCTGATTCTCGGGCACGGGTCATCCCCAGCTTCTCGGGACACGATTGACAAACGCGAGCGGTCACTCGCATTCTTGAAAAACGCGAGCGACGACTCGTGTTTGCCAGTCTATGGCAATGGGCGATCCATGATGCCTGCACGGATGCGGGTCATCGGGTCACGGTGAAGGGGACACCGCATCATGTCCGAAGTCGACGGCGCGGACGACGGGCCCGCGAAGAGGCCCGGCGAGGACCCGGGCGACGGCGGGAGCGGGGAAACGGGTACGGGCGGCGCCACGGAATCGGGCGGCGGTACGGGCGGGGGTGCGCGCCTCGGCGGCTGGACCCGGTTCGTGACCGCGCGGCCACGGCTCTCGCTGCTCGTCGCCCTCCTGCTGACCGCGCTCGCCGTGGTCGCCGGCAGCGGCGTCGCGGACCGGCTGGGCAGCGGCGGCTGGGAGGATCCCACCGCGCAGTCCACGTACGCGACCAAGGCGCTGGAACGGGAGTTCCCCGCCTCCCAGCCCAATCTGCTGCTCCTCCTCGACGCGGGCGGGGCCTCGGTCGACGACCCGTCGGTCGCGGCGGAGGCGAAGCGGATCGCGGCACGTCTGGCCGCCGAGCCCGGCGTCACCGGCGTCGGTTCGTACTGGCAGTCCGGTTCACCCGGGCTCAAGGCGCGCGACGGCCACGAAGCGCTGATCGCCGCCCGGCTCACCGGCGACGAGACGGCCGCGGCCGACACCCTGGACCGCCTCGCACCCTCCTACCGAGGAAAGAGCGGGCCCGTCGAGGTCGAGGTCGGCGGACCCGTCGCCGTACGCCACGAGATGCAGACGACCATCAAGGAGGACCTCACCCGGGCCGAGATGATCGCCCTTCCGGTGACCCTCCTGCTGCTGGTCATGGTCTTCGGGAGCGCCGTCGCCGCCCTGCTCCCGCTCGGGGTCGGGATCATCGCGATCCTCGGCACCAACGCCGTGCTGCGCGGACTCACCGAGGTCACGGACGTCTCGGTCTTCGCGATGAACCTGACGACGGCCCTCGGCCTCGGACTCGCCATCGACTACGCCCTGTTCATCGTCCGCAGGTTCCGCGAGGAACTGGCCACCGGCGCACCGCCGCGCGCCGCGATCGGTGTCACCCTGCGCACCGCGGGCCGGACCGTTCTCTTCTCCTCCCTCACGGTCGCCGTGTCGCTGGCCGCGATGCTCGTCTTCCCGCAGTACTTCCTGCGCTCCTTCGCCTACGCGGGCATCGCCGTCGTGCTGCTCGCCGCGGCCGCCGCCCTGATCCTGCTCCCCGCCGCGCTCATGCTCCTCGGCGACCGGGTGAACTCCCTGGACCTGAGGCGTCTGTTCCGGCGCGGAAGGCAGGACCCGGCCGACGGCGGGGCGGCGTGGGGCCGCATGGCCGCCCTCGTCATGCGCAGGGCACCGCTCTTCGCGGTGGCCACCACGGCCGGCCTCATCGTGCTCGGACTGCCCTTCCTGGGCGTGAAGTTCGGCACGGCCGACGACCGTCAGCTGCCCTCGGGCGCGGAGTCGCACATCGTCCAGCAGCACATCCGCGACGGCTTCCCGGGCAGCCCCGGCGGCGCTCTGGAGGTCCTGGCCGAGGGGAGCGCGACGCGGACGGAGTACGCCCGGTACCGGGAGCGGATCGCCGCGCTGCCCGAGGTGCTGCGTGTGGACGGCCCGCTGGTGAAGGGCGACGCCGCCTACTTCTCGGTGCTGCCCGAGGGCGAGGCCGTGGACGAGGGAGCCCAGCGGCTGGTGGGCGAACTCCGGGCGGCCGACGCTCCGTTCAAGACCTCCGTGACCGGCACGGCGGCCGTCCTGGTCGACTCCAAGCACGCGATAGCCGACCGGCTCCCGTGGGCGGCCGGCTTCATCGCGATCGTCACGCTGTTCCTGGTGTTCCTGCTGACGGGCAGCGTGCTGATCCCGGTCCAGGCGGTCCTGCTCAACGCGCTGAGTCTGACCGCGATGTTCGGCGCGGTGGTCTGGGTCTTCCAGGACGGCCATCTCTCCGGACTCCTCGACTTCACCGGTTCCGGGTCGATCGAGACGACCCTCCCGGTCCTGATGTTCTGCGTGGCCTTCGGTCTCTCCATGGACTACGGCGTCTTCCTCCTCTCCCGGATCAAGGAGGAGTACGACCACACCGGCGACCACCGGGAGGCGGTCCGCTTCGGACTCCAGCGCACCGGAGGACTGATCACCGCGGCCGCGGTCATCCTCGCGGTGGTGATGGTCGCCATCGGCACCTCCCGGGTGGCCAACACCAAGATGCTCGGACTGGGCGTCGCGCTGGCCGTCCTGATGGACGCGATGGTCGTCCGGAGCCTGCTGGTCCCGGCGGTCATGCGGCTGACGGGCACGGCCACCTGGTGGGCGCCCGGACCCCTGCGGCGCTTTCACGACCGGTTCGGCCTCAGCGAGGCGGAGACACCGAAGCCGGCCCCGGCCGCCGAGCCGGTCGCGGACGCGGTGTCCAAGGCCGGGCCGGCCCCGGACGCGGTGCCGGAAGAGCCGGCGGAGTCCGGCCGGGACAGGGCCGAGGCGCGCGGATAGCGTTTCCGCGGGAGCTGATCTCCGAGTGGAGGGCGGGAGCGGATGCGGGCAGTGGTGTTCGAGCGGTACGGGGAGCCGGCCGAGGTCCGGGAGGTGGCGGACCCGGCGCCCGCGGAGCACGGCGTGGTGGTGCGGGTCGAGGCCACGGGACTGTGCCGCAGCGACTGGCACGGCTGGATGGGCCACGACCCGGACATCACGCTGCCGCATGTGCCGGGCCATGAACTGGCCGGGGTGATCGAGGCGGTGGGCGCCGGGGTGAGCGGCCATCGCCCCGGCGACCGGGTCACCGTCCCGTTCGTCTGCGCCTGCGGAAGCTGCCCCGCCTGCGCGGCGGGCGACCAGCAGGTGTGCGAGCGCCAGACCCAGCCGGGGTTCACGCACTGGGGCTCCTTCGCCCAGTACGTGGCGCTCGACCACGCGGAGGTGAACCTGATCCCGCTGCCGCCGGAGCTGTCCTTCGCGACGGCGGCCTCGCTGGGATGCCGGTTCGCCACGGCGTTCCGGGCCGTGGTCGCACAGGGGAGGGCGGCCCCGGGAGAGTGGGTCGCGGTGTACGGCTGCGGCGGTGTGGGCCTTTCGGCGGTGATGATCGCGGCGGCCTTCGGGGCGCGGGTCGTGGCCGTCGACGTGTCCTCCGCGGCGCTCGGCCTGGCGCGGAGGTTCGGGGCGGAGGAGTGCGTGGACGCCTCCGCCGTGGCCGACCCGGCGCGGGCGGTCCGTGAACTGACCGGCGGCGGCGCGCATGTGTCGCTGGACGCCCTCGGATCGCCCGGCACCTGCGCGGCCTCGGTCGAGGGCCTGCGCCGCCGCGGCCGGCACGTCCAGGTCGGCCTGCTGCCCTCACCGACCGGTGTCACCCCGGTCCCGATGGCCCGGGTGATCGCCCTCGAACTCGAACTCCTCGGCAGCCACGGGATGGCGGCCCACGCCTATCCGCCGCTGCTGGAGTCGGTCCGCGCCGGGACCCTCCGGCCCGACCTCCTGGTGACGTCCGCCATCACCCTGGACGCGGCCCCGGCGGCACTGGCGGCGATGGGCTCGGCACCGGGATCGGGGGTGACGGTCATCGAGCCGTGGAGCTGACGGCCGTCGGGCCGGTGGGATGTCCCCGGTGGGCGGCCCACTCGTGGGCCAGGACCGACATCCGTACGGCGTCGATCCACTCGCCGTCCTGGAGCAGCGTCTGGCGTTCGATCCCCTCGGCCACGAAGCCGGCCTTCTCGTAGGCGCGGCGGGCGCGGTGGTTGAAGGCGAAGACGTACAGCGAGACGCGGTGCAGGGCCAGTCGCTCGAAAGCGTGTCCGACGATGAGCCGGGTGGCCTCGGTGCCGAGCCCCCGGTCCCGGCCGCGCGGCCCGATGAGGATGCGGAACACGCAGTTGTGGTTGTGCCGGTCCCACTCGTGGAGGACGGCCTCGCCGACCAGTTCACCGGTGGCGCGGTCCACCACGCCGAGGTCCAGCCGGTCCGGCTGGTCGTTGCGCGTCCCGTACCAGGAGCGCAGCCGCTCCGGCCCCAACTCCTCGTCGGGGCTGCCGGTGAGCCGCAGGACCTCGGGGTCGCCGAGGATCTCGGTCATCACGGGGACGTCGTCCGGCGTGAACGGCCGGAGCAGGGTCTTCTCGCCGCTGAGGACGGGTTTCTCGGAGAAGCTCATCGGTGGATCATCGACGGGCGGCCGGCGCGACGGCAATCGAATTCGGGGCGGCACCCCACCCGGAGGTGAGGCGCCGCCAGGAGAGGTGCCCGACGCGCGGGAACCCCGTAGCAGGGTCATCTGTCGCTGCGGCCCCGGTTTCCCGGGCGGGCGGCGACCCAGGCACGGACGGTGTCGGCGTACCAGTAGGGCTTTCCGGCTTCGACGTGGTCGGGCGGCGGCAGCAGCCCGTGCTTGCGGTAGGACCGGACGGTGTCCGGCTGCACCTTGATGTGCGCGGCGATCTCCTTGTACGACCAGAGCGTGCGGTCGGTCATGAGTGGTACCTCCCCGCGCGCGCCGCGGCGGCGGCCTGGGACGGTCGTCGGGGGAGCCGGGCGCTGCGCTGGTGATCACAAAGCGTGTGCCCGGTGAACGACGCAGCGTGAGCGCCGGGCTGTGACTGTCGACCGGGTGTGACCCAAGACCCGCGTAAACGCGACATGTGTGACACAGGGGTGTTCTTTGTGACACGAGTGACGCATTGGCGGTAGCGGGCCGGGGAGGGCGGAGGGAGTGGAGGGGGCAGAGGGGTGGAGGGGGCGGAGGCGCCGGTGCTTTTCGGCCGCCGCCCGGCGGGGCGGCCCGGTGGTGCTGACGGCCTGTCGGACCCCGAGCACCCGGCGGGCCGGCGGGCCGGGGATCGGGGGGCCGGGTGTCCGGGAGGCGGGCGTCAGGCCCCGCAGGACCGCAGGAAAGCCCGGGTGCGCCGGGCGATGGGCAGCGGCTTGTCCGGCGGGCACGGGTACATGTCCTGCTCGACGATCGCGAAGAGCTCGACGCCGAGGTCCTGCGCGGCGGCGAGGACGGGTTCCAGCGCCGGTACGCCGGAGGGCGGTTCGCACATCACGCCGCGTGCGACGGCGGGCCCGAACGGCAGCTCCTCGGCCCGCACCCCGGCCAGCACCTGCGGGTCCACCTGCTTGAGGTGGAGGTAGCCGACGCGTTCGCCGTACGTCTCGATGAGCTTGACGCTGTCACCGCCGCAGTAGGCGTAGTGGCCCGTGTCCAGACAGAGCGACACCAGCGAGGAGTCGGTCGCGTCGAGGAAACGGGTGACGTTCTCCTCGCTGTCGATGTGCGTGTCGGCGTGCGGATGGACGACGACGCGCAGCCCGTAGCGCTCGCGCACCTCATGGGCGAGCCGCTCGGTCTGGGTGGTCAGATCGCGCCACTGGGCCGGCGTCAGCACGCTGTCCTCCAGCACCGCGCCGGTCTTGTCGTCCCGCCAGAAGGCCGGGATGACCACGAGATGCCCGGCGCCCATCGCCTGGGCGAGCGCCGCGATGTCCGAGACGTGCGCCCAGGTGGACTCCCACACGTCGGGACCCCGGTGCAGCCCGGTGAAGACGGTGCCCGCCGAGACGCTGAGCCCGCGCCGGGCGGTCTCCTCCCGCAGGACGTCCGGATCGGTGGGCAGATAGCCGTACGGGCCGAGCTCGATCCACTCGTAGCCGGATCCGGAGACCTCGTCGAGGAAGCGCTGCCACGGGACCTGCCCGGGGTCGTCGGGGAACCAGACGCCCCAGGAGTCGGGAGCCGAACCGATCCGGATGCGCGACAGTGAGGAGGGAGGTGACGACCGCGGTGACGACCTCGGTGAGGGTCCGGGGGGCGGCTGCGGCGATGACTGCGGCGGCGACGACGTCATGGGCGTCAGCTTCCGGCGGCTCCCGGGAGGTGTCAAGCCCTGGTCCGAATGTCTGGACAAAACGTTGACAGGGTCCCCTCGCGGGACTAGACCTGGGGGCAGCCGCAGGGACCGCGGAGAAGGGAACTCGATGGCGTACGAGCTGATCACCATGGGGCGGATCGGTGTGGACCTCTACCCGTTGCAGACGGGTGTCCCGCTGTCCCGGGTGACCTCCTTCGGCAAGTTCCTCGGCGGCTCGGCGACCAACGTCGCGGTGGCGGCCGCGCGGCTCGGACGGCGTACGGCCGTCATCACCCGAACGGGTGCCGATCCCTTCGGAACCTATCTGCGCGAGGCGCTGCGCGACTTCGGTGTCGACGACCGCTGGGTCACCGAGGTCCCGGGACTGCCGACTCCGGTCACCTTCTGCGAGATCTTCCCGCCGGACGACTTCCCGCTGTACTTCTACCGCGAGCCCAAGGCCCCCGACCTGGAGATCCGTGTCGGCGAACTCGACCTCGACGCCGTGCGCGACGCCCGTGTCTTCTGGATGACGGGCACGGGCCTGAGCGCGGAGCCCAGCCGCACGGCCACCCTCGCCGCCCTGTCCCACCGGGCCCGCTCCGGTACGACGGTCTTCGACCTCGACTGGCGCCCGATGTTTTGGAAGGACGCGGCCTGGGAGGACCCGGCCTCCGCGCGCGCCTTCTACGCCGAGGCCCTGCGCCACGCCACCGTCGCCGTCGGCAACCTCGACGAGGTCGAGGTCGCCACGGGAGAACGCGAGCCGCACGCCGCCGCGGCCGCCCTCCTCGAAGCCGGCGCCGAGCTCGCCGTGGTGAAGCAGGGCCCGAAGGGCGTCCTCGCCGTCCATCGCGACGGCACCACCGCCGAGGTCCCGCCCCTCCCGGTCGAGGTCCTCAACGGCCTCGGTGCCGGCGACGCGTTCGGCGGCTCCCTCTGCCACGGGCTGCTCGCCGGCTGGGACCTGGAGAAGACCATGCGCCACGCGAACGCGGCGGGCGCCATCGTCGCCTCCCGGCTGGAGTGCTCCTCCGCGATGCCCACCCCGCTCGAGATCGAACAGGCCCTCGCCGCCGGAGCGGTGCGGTGAGGGCCGGCCACGTCGGGGGAGCCCGCCCCGAACAGGGCGGCGACGGACCCGCGTCCGTGCGCGTCGACGTCTCCGCCCTCGCCCGGACCCGCGCCCGCCGGCCCGAGGCCGTCGCGGAGGCCGCCGCCCGGCGGGTCCGGCGGCCGCTGGTCGACGGCTCAGGGCGGCTGATGATCGTCGCCGCGGACCATCCGGCACGCGGCATGCTGGCCGTCGGGGACCGGAAGCTGGCCATGGCGGGGCGCGCCGGTCTGCTGGAGCGCCTGTGCGTCGCGCTCTCGCGCCCCGGGGTCGACGGGGTGCTCGCCACCGCCGACATACTGGACGACCTGCTGCTGCTCGGCGTGCTCGACGGCAAGGTGGTCATCGGCTCGATGAACCGGGGCGGACTCGCGGGCTCCGCCTTCGAGATGGACGACCGGTTCACCGGCCACCGTCCGAGGGACATCGAACGGTTCGGTTTCGACGCCGGCAAACTGCTGCTGCGCGTCGACTACGGCGATCCCGGGTCGCTGCGCACCCTGGAGTCCGCCGCCCGCGTGATCGACGACATGGCCGAACGGCGGCTTCCGGTCTTCGTCGAACCGTTCCTCTGCCGTCGCCGGGACGACGGTTCCCTGCGCAACGATCTGAGTGCCGAGGCCGTCACCAAGTCCATCGCCATCGCCGGTGGCCTGGGCGGCAGTTCGGCGTACACCTGGCTGAAGGTCCCCGTCACCGAGAACCCCGACGACATGGCCCGGGTCATGGAGACCTCCACGCTGCCCGCCGTCCTGCTCGGCGGCGACGTCGGCGAGGACCAGGAGGGTGCGTACGAGAAATGGCGCGGGGCGCTCCAACTCCCCACCGTGCAGGGCCTGGTGGTGGGCCGTTCGCTGCTGTACCCCGCGGACGGCGATGTCGCCGCGGCCGTGGACACCGCCGTAGGACTTCTGTGAGGGCCGCATGAGTCGTCCGAGCAACGAGCTGTACGTGCCCGCGGGCACCGCCGCCGACGCCCACTACGCCCTCGACATCGACCCCGAACGGGCCGGCTGGACCCACAGCAGCCTGCGGATCGTGGAGCTGGCACCCGGCGGCACCCATACGTTCACCACCGGGGACAGCGAGTGGATCGTGCTCCCGCTCGACGGCGGCTGCACGGTGCGCGCCAAGGACGGTATGGACGAGAAGGAGTTCCAACTCCTGGGCAGGAGGAGCGTGTTCGACGGAGTCTCCGACTTCGCGTACGTTCCCCGTGAGGCCCGGGCCCAGATCGCCTCCGGCGCGGGAGGCCGCTTCGCCCTGGCAGGAGCGAAGTGCGAGCGCCGACTCCCCGCCCGCTACGGCCCCGCGCCGGAGGTTCCCGTCGAAGACCGCGGCAGCGGCGACTGCGCCCGCCAGGTGCGCAACTTCGCCGCCGCGGACGTCTTCGCGTGCGACCGGCTCATCGCCGTGGAGGTGATCACCCCCGGCGGCAACTGGTCCTCGTATCCGCCGCACAAGCACGACGAACACCTGCCCGGCGTCGAGTCCCTGCTGGAGGAGATCTACTACTTCGAGATCGACGGACCGGACGGTTTCGGCTATCAGCGCGTGTTCCCCTCCCGCGAGGGCGGTTCGGACGTCCTGGCCGAGGTCCGCACCGGCGACGCCGTCCTCGTCCCCGACGGATGGCACGGCCCGTCCATCGCCCAGCCCGGTCACACCATGTACTACCTGAACGTCATGGCGGGTCCGGGCGGGGACAGGGAGTGGCGGATCCGCTTCCACCCGGGACACGCGAAGGGCACAGGGGGATACCGATGACCTCGACGACGAGGCTGACGGTCGCGCAGGCGCTGGTGCGGTTCCTGGCCGCGCAGTACAGCGAACGGGACGGCGCGCGCCGCCGGCTGATCGGCGCCACCTGGGGCATCTTCGGCCACGGCAACGTCGCCGGGATCGGCCAGGCGCTCGTCGAGTACGCCACGGTGCCCGGCGGGGGGACACCCTCCACACCCCCCGTGATGCCGTTCCACCAGGGACGCAACGAACAGGCGATGGTGCACGCGGCCGTCGGCTACGCCCGCCAGTGCGGCCGGCTCTCCGCGCACGCCGTGACCACCTCCATCGGGCCCGGCGCCACCAACCTCGTCACGGGCGCCGCGCTCGCCACCGTCAACCACCTGCCGGTGCTCCTCCTGCCCGGCGACGTCTTCGCGGCCCGCCCCGCCGACCCGGTGCTCCAGCAGCTGGAGGTCCCCTTCGCCGGGGACGTCTCGGTCAACGACTGTCTGCGCCCGGTGTCGAAGTACTTCGACCGGATCACCCGCCCCGAGGCCCTGATCCCGGCGGCCCTCCAGGCGATGCGCGTGCTCACCGACCCCGCCGACACCGGCGCCGTCACGCTCGCACTGCCCCAGGACGTGCAGGCGGAGGCGTACGACTGGCCCGAGGAGTTCTTCGCCGAGCGGACCTGGACCGTACGGCGCCAGGCGCCCGACGCCGTGGAGCTGTCCCGGGCCGTCGAGGCGGTCCGCGGCGCCCGGCGTCCGCTGATCGTCGCGGGCGGCGGTGTCCACCACAGCCGTGCCGAGGAGGCGCTCGCCGCGTTCGCCTCGGCCACCGGCATTCCCGTCGCCTCCACCCAGGCGGGCAAGGGCTCGCTGTGCTGGGACCACCCCCAGGACGTCGGCGGCATCGGGCACACCGGCACGGCGACCGCCGACGAGCTCGCCCGGACCGCCGACCTGGTGATCGGGGTCGGCACCCGCTACACCGACTTCACCACCGCCTCGGGCACGCTGTTCACGGCCCCGGGCGTCCGCTTCCTCAACCTCAACATCGCTCCGTACGACGGTCACAAACTCGCCGGCTCTCCGCTGATCGCCGACGCACGCGCGGGTCTGGAGGCGCTCACCGAGGCGCTGCTACCGCACCGCCACCGCGCGGAGCCCGCGTACGTCACCGAGTACACGGACGGCAAGGAGCGCTGGGAGTACCGCGTCGACACGGCCTACGAGGCCGAGGACATCGACGTCCCGCCCACCCAGCCGCAGGTCCTCGGCGTCCTCGACGAGCTGGTCACCGAGGACGACATCCTGATCAACGCGGCCGGCTCGCTCCCCGGCGACCTGCACAAACTGTGGCGGGCGCGGTCGCGGGACCAGTACCACGTCGAGTACGGCTATTCGTGCATGGGCTACGAGATCCCGGCCGCGATCGGGGTGCGGATGGCGGCCCCGGACCGGCCGGTGTGGGCGCTGGTCGGCGACGGCACGTATCTGATGATGCCGACCGAGATCGTCACCGCGGTCCAGGAGGGCGTCGCGATCAAGGTGGTCATCCTCCAGAACCACGGGTACGCCTCGATCGGCGGGCTCTCGGAGTCCGTGGGCGGCGAGCGCCTGGGCACGGCGTACCGCGCTCTGGCCGCGGACCGTACGTACACGGGGGCGCCGCTGCCGGTGGATCTCGCGGCCAACGCGGCCAGTCTGGGGATGCGGGTCCTGCGCGCGAGGACCGTGCGTGACCTGCGGGCGGCCCTGGCCGAGGCGCGCGAGGCGGACACTCCCACTTGTGTCTACGTGGAGACCCAAACGGCAGACACAGTGTCGGGCGCGCCCCCGGCCCAGGCCTGGTGGGATGTACCTGTGGCCGAGACCGCGACCCGACCGTCGGCGGTCAAGGCACGTGAGGAGTACGACCGGCACGTCGCCGCCCGACGCCGCCATCTGTGAAGGAGTGCATGGCCATGACGAAGACCGTCGACCACTGGATCGGTGGCAAGACCGTCGAGGGTGCGTCGGGTACGTACGGGCCGGTCACCGACCCGGCGACCGGTGCCGTGACCACGAAGGTCGCCTTCGCGACCGTCGACGAGGTCGACGCGGCGGTCGCCGCCGCGAAGGACGCCTACGCGACCTGGGGACAGTCCTCGCTGGCCAAGCGGACCACGATCCTGTTCAGGTTCCGCGCGCTGCTCGACGCCAACCGCGACGCCATCGCCGAACTGATCACCGCCGAGCACGGCAAGGTGCACTCGGACGCGCTCGGCGAGGTCGCGCGCGGTCTGGAGATCGTCGAGCTGGCCTGCGGGATCACGACGCAGCTCAAGGGCGAGCTGTCGACCGAGGTGGCCTCCAAGGTCGACGTGGCGTCGATCCGGCAGCCGCTCGGTGTCGTCGCGGGCATCACGCCGTTCAACTTCCCGGCGATGGTCCCGATGTGGATGTTCCCGATCGCCATCGCCTGCGGCAACACCTTCGTCCTCAAGCCGTCGGAGAAGGACCCGTCGGCCGCGATGAAGCTCGCCGAACTGCTGGCCGAGGCCGGCCTGCCCGACGGTGTCTTCAACGTCGTGCACGGTGACAAGGTGGCCGTCGACCGGCTCCTGGAGCACCCGGACGTCGCCGCGGTGTCCTTCGTCGGCTCGACCCCGATCGCCCGCTACATCCACACCACCGCCGCCGCGAACCACAAGCGGGTCCAGGCTCTCGGCGGTGCCAAGAACCACATGCTGGTCCTGCCGGACGCCGACCTGGACGCCGCGGCCGACGCCGCCGTCTCGGCCGCTTACGGCTCGGCCGGCGAGCGCTGCATGGCGATCTCCGCCGTCGTGGCGGTCGGCTCCGTCGGCGACGAACTCGTGGCCAAGATCCGCGAGCGCGCCGAGAAGATCAAGATCGGCCCGGGGAACGACCCGACGTCCGAGATGGGTCCGCTCATCACGGCGGCCCACCGCGACAAGGTGGCGTCGTACGTGAAGGGTGCCGCCGACCAGGGCTGCGAGGTCGTCCTCGACGGCACGGGCCACACGGTCGAGGGCCACGAGGACGGCCACTGGATCGGCCTCTCGCTGCTGGACCGTGTGCCGGTGACGGCGGACGCGTACAAGGACGAGATCTTCGGCCCGGTGCTGTGTGTGCTGCGCGTGGACACCTACGACGAGGGCGTGGCGCTGATCAACGCGTCCCCCTTCGGCAACGGCACGGCGATCTTCACCCGGGACGGCGGCGCCGCCCGCCGCTTCCAGCTGGAGATCGAGGCGGGCATGGTCGGCGTGAACGTGCCGATCCCGGTGCCGGTGGGCTACCACTCCTTCGGCGGCTGGAAGGACTCCCTCTTCGGGGACCACCACATCTACGGCAACGACGGCACGCACTTCTACACCCGCGGCAAGGTCGTCACCACCCGCTGGCCGGACCCGTCGGAGGCGCCGGCGGGCGTCGACCTGGGCTTCCCCCGCAACCACTGAGGCGTCCGCGCCCCCGGTGCCCCGTCCCTCGCACGAGGGGCGGGGCACCGTCGTGACCGGGGTCTACTGCTGCTGCGCGGCCGCCTTCTTCATGAGCTCGGTGACATCACCGGTCTGTGCGGCCGGCGGGGCCTTCACATCGGCGGTGGCGCCGAACTTCTCGAAGTCCATGGTCACCGTCATGGTGCCGATGACCTCCTTGAAGCGGACGGGCAGATCCTTGGAGCCGACCCAGATGTCCATGGTGATCGCGTCGACGGTGCCGGTCGCCGAGCCGAAGAGCGTGTCGTCCCCGCCCGCGAGGGCGTCCTTGTACTTGCCCATGTGACTCTTGTCGATCACGGCCCGGTAGTGGGTCGCGCTTTTGCCGTCGACGGTCTCCTTGCCGAGGTCCTCGACGTCGCTCGCGTACTTCAGGTTCCGCATGCTCGCCGCCGGGCTGCCCGCGCCCGAGTTTCCGCGCATCGCCTCGGCGCCCGCCGTGCCGAAGACGGCCGACCCGTCGACCTTCATCCACTCCTTGCCCTTGAGCGGGCCGGAGGGCTGCGGGTCGACGTCGTAGTAGTAGGCCCCGTCGACGAGGAGCGTGCGGATCGTCGGGGAGGCCGTCAGCGTCTGCATCTTCGCGGCCTCGGTGTCCATGCGGACGTCGTACGCGTAACCGTGGCCCCAGGAGTAGGTGCCCTCCATGGCGATGGGAGTGGCGCCGTTCGCCTCGGTCGTCATCTTGACCTCGGCGGAGCCCAGGGCCTCCGTCCGGTCGGTGGCCCGCCCCAGCGCCGCCATGATCGTGTCGGCGTGGCTGACCGCCTCGGCGGCCTTCTTCGTCGTCTCCGCACCGCATCCGGCCGTCCCGGCCAGCGCCGCCGCGGCCACCCCCGCCCAGACCACGCCCCGCATGTACCGCATGTTCCCCACCCCTGTCCGTGCTTCGTCCGTGCGGCAGGACTCTAGTGGCAGGGACTGACATGACCACCACAGATTAGCGTCCGGAATGCGGACCGATTCCGGTGAGTTTCGGAGCTCGGGCTGCGGTTCCCGTCACGTCGTGACGAAACGGGTAGTGCAGGTTTTTCGGCTCCATGCCCTTTGAAAGCAAGGTCAAAGTCTGTGGAGTATTGAGGATTGCAACACGGGCGTGTTACGGCCTGGGAAAGTTATGTGACGTGCGTCGCTCCGCTGCTGCGGATTCCGTAGGTAAACGGCCATTGACGCAACGGTTTCCGCCAAGGTTCCATCGGCGCGGGAGCGGACGAGAACGAAGTACGACACCAGCCGCCGGAGGCGATATCGCTCCCGACCGAACATCTGCTGCACGAGTCGATCGGAACCGCTTCATGACCGACACGCTCCGTCCCGTCGAGACCGCCGTCCTGGACGACGCAGTATCGACGGAGACCGGGAACCCCAAGACGCTCAAGCGTTCCATCGGCGTCGTGGGCGGCACCCTGCTGACGCTGTCCTGCGTGACCCCGGCCTCGACGCTGTTCGTGGTCATCCCCGACCTCTTCGGCTCGCTCGGCACCGCGACCGCCCTCACGATCGCGATCGGCTCGCTCCTCTGTATCGCCGTGGCGTTCTGCTACTCGGAGCTGGGCACCCTCATCCCCAGCGCGGGCGGCGAGTACGCCATGGTCTCGACGCTGGCCGGACGGCTCGCGGGCTGGCTCGTCTTCGTGATGTCCCTGCTGGTGGTGATGATCGTCCCGCCGGTGATCGCCATGGGCACCGCCGACTACCTCGCCCCGCTGGTGCACCTCGACCCGGCGATGACCGGCGCCGGCGTGATGCTGCTGGCCACCCTCGCCGGACTGCTCGACCTGCGCGCCAACGCCTGGATCACCGGCATCTTCCTGGTCCTCGAAGTCGTCGCCGCCGGCGTGGTGGCCCTCCTCGGCTTCACGCACAGCCAGCGCGGCCTCGGCAGCCTGACCTCCCTGCAGGTCGCCGGGACCGGCGGACACACCGACGCCGTGACGGGCATGCTCGTCATCTCCGGGCTCGCCATCGCCCTCTTCGCCACCCAGGGCTTCTCGACCGCCGTCTACCTCTCCGAGGAGCTGGAGAACCCGCGCCGCAACGTCGCCCGCACGGTGCTGGCCACCCTCGCCATCTCCACGGTCGTCATCCTGGTCCCGGTCGTCGCCATCACCATGGGCGCCTCCGACATCGGGGAGCTCACCGGCGGCGACATCAGCAGCATGGTCACGGCCTGGTCGAACTCGGCCGTCGGCACCTTCGTCAGCCTCTGCGTCGCCCTCGCGATCATCAACGCGGGCATCGTCATGGTCATCCAGAACTCGCGCGTCCTGTTCGCCTCGGCCCGTGACAAGGCCTGGCCCGAGCCGGTCAACAACGGCCTGTCCAGGCTCGGCCGGTTCGGCTCCCCCTGGGTCGCCACCCTGCTCGTGGGCGTCCCCGGCGCCGCCCTCTGCTTCGTCAACCTCGACACCCTGTACGGCGTCACGGGCGTGTCGGTGACCGCCATGTACCTGCTCGTCGCGGTCGCCGCCCTGCTCGCCCGGCGCGGCCACCACCGCCACACCCCCGCCTGGCGGATGCCGCTGTGGCCCGCGATGCCGATCCTGCTGATCGTCGTCCTCGCCTACGTCCTCACCCAGCAGGAGACGCAGTACCTGCTGTGGACCGGCGGCATCACCGCCGCCGCCACCCTGTACTGGGCCTTCTACCTGCGCCCGCGCCGCGACACCCGCTGGCTGGTGTCGATCCCGGAGGACGCGCAGGCGTAACCGGAGCGGCACACCGCCCGGCTCCCTTCCGCCGGACCCCGCCCCCTCACGAGGGCCTCAGCCGAACTCCCACGTCACCACCGTGCACATCCCGTCGTCCTTGCCACCCGCGCTGCGGTACGTGGCGAGGGCGACGTCGTTCCCGGCGTCCAGCGCCACCCACATCCCGTGACAGCCGCGTTCCCGGGCCAGGGCGGCGAGTCCGCGGACCAGCGCCCGCCCGGTGCCCCGCCTCCGGAAGGGCTCCGCCACCGCCAGCTCGTACAGGAACATCTCGGTGCCCTTGTCCGGATGGACCGTCTCGACCCCGCTGACGAAGCCGACCGGCACCTCGCCCTCGTAGGCCAGGAACAGATGATGTCCCTGCGCCTCCAGGAACCGCCGCGCCCACTCGGGACGCACGGGGGAGTCGAAGAGGTACTCGGCGGCGGTCAGTTCCAGGGCGGTGGCGGCGCGGCGCAGCTCCATGGCCCGTTCGTACCACGGACGCGGTACACGCGGCCCCCGCCGTACTTCCCCGGGAGGGGTGCCGGTTCAACCCGGCGGCTGTCCCTGCCGCCAGCGCGCGCCCGTACCGTTGAGCCATGGATCTTCGACTGCCCCGGCCGCGCGGGCCGCGCCGGGGACAACTCTCCGGCCGCACGACGGCACGAGCCCGCGGGAGGCTGTCGGCCGCGGCCGCCGCCCTCGTGGTGCTCGCCGGCGCGGGCACCTGGACGGCCGTCGCCTCCGACGGCGCGCCCGCCGTCCACCGCTCCGACCGCGTCATGGCCATGGACGGCGGAGTACGGCTCGACACCTCGTACTTCACCGCGGGGCCGTCCTCGTCCCGCCGCCCCGCCGTCCTCCTCGCGCACGGCTTCGGCGGCAGCAAGGCGGACGTACGCGCCGAGGCGGAGAAACTCGCCCGCGACGGATACGCGGTCCTGACCTGGTCGGCGCGCGGCTTCGGCAGGTCCACCGGAAAGATCGGGCTGAACGACCCCGAGGCCGAGGTCGCCGACGTCTCCCGGCTCCTCGACTGGCTCGCCCGGCGCCCCGAGGTCCGGCTCGACGGGAACGGAGACCCGCGCGTGGGGGTGGCGGGAGCCTCGTACGGCGGGGCGATCTCCCTGCTGGCCGCCGCGAACGACCCGCGCGTGGACGCCATCGCCCCGTCGATCACGTACTGGAACCTCGCGGACGCCCTGTTCCCGAACGGCGTGTTCAAGAAGCTCTGGGCGGGCATCTTCATCAACTCCGGCGGCGGCTGCGCCCGCTTCGAGCCCGAACTGTGCGCCATGTACGACAGGGTCGCGGAGTCGGGGAAGCCGGACGCGGCGGCGACGAAGCTGCTCCAGGAGCGCAGCCCCTCCGCCGTCGGCGACCGCATCAAGGTCCCCACCCTCATCACCCAGGGCCAGTCCGACTCCCTCTTCACGCTCGGCCAGGCCGACGCGATGGCCAGGGCGGTCAAGGCCAACGGCGCTCCCGTCGACGTCGACTGGATCGCGGGCGGACACGACGGCGGCGAGATGGAGACGGACCGCGTCACCTCCCGCGTCGTCTCCTGGTTCGACCGCTACCTGAAGGACGACAAGGGCGCCGGCACCGGCCCCGCCTTCCGCGTCACCCGCACCGGAGGCGTCGACTCCACCGACGGCGCCGCCCTGCTGCGCGGCGCGAGCTCGGACACCTATCCCGGACTGGACAGCGGCCGTCGCACGATCGAGCTGACCGGCCGTGAGCAGCGCTTCCAGAACCCGGCGGGCGCCAGTCCGCCCGCCATCTCGGCCCTGCCGGGGCTCGGCGGCTCCGGCGGCCTCGCCCAGCTCTCCGGTCTCGGCCTCGGGGTCTCCCTGGACTTCCCCGGCCAGTACGCCCGCTTCGAGTCCGCTCCCTTCCGGGACGACCTGCGGATCACCGGCTCGCCGACCGTCACCGTGCACGTCGAGTCGAGCACCGACGACGCGGTCCTCTTCGGCAAGGTGTACGACGTCGGTCCCGGCGGCACCCAGCAGGTACTGCCCTCCCAGCTCGTCACCCCGGTCCGCGTCGAGGGCGCGAGGAACGGCAAGGACGTGTCCCTGACCCTTCCCGCCGTCGACCACGCGGTCCGGAAGGGCCACCGGCTGCGCCTGGTCCTCGCCTCGACCGACCTCGGCTACGCCTCCCCGGCGGCCCCCGCCACGTACACGGTGTCCCTCGAGAGCACCCTCCAGGTGCCGACGGCCCCCGCGGTGAAGACCGCCGCCGCGCCGCTGCCCTCCTGGGTGTGGTGGCTGCCGCTCGCCGGCGCGCTCGCCGCCCTGGCCCTGCTGGTGACCGGCCGCCGCCGTACGAGCGCCCCGGCACCCGACCCCGAACTGGCCGACGTCCCGCTCCAGATCACCGGCCTGAGCAAGCGCTACGCCAGGTCCGCCGACCGGTACGCCGTACGGGACCTGTCGTTCCGCGTGGAGAAGGGCCAGGTCCTCGGCCTGCTCGGGCCGAACGGCGCGGGCAAGACCACCACCCTGCGCATGCTCATGGGCCTCATCAAGCCCGACGACGGCGAGATCCACGTCTTCGGGCACGCGATCCGCCCCGGCGCGCCGGTCCTCTCCCGGGTCGGGGCGTTCGTCGAGGGCGCGGGCTTCCTCCCGCACCTGACCGGCCGCGAGAACCTGGAGCTGTACTGGCGGGCCACCGGCCGTCCCCGCGAGGACGCCCACCTGGAAGAAGCCCTGGAGATCGCCGGACTCGGCGACGCCCTCGCCCGCGCGGTGCGCACCTACTCCCAGGGCATGCGCCAGCGCCTCGCCATCGCCCAGGCCATGCTCGGCCTCCCGGACCTGCTGATCCTGGACGAACCCACCAACGGCCTCGACCCGCCGCAGATCCGTGAGATGCGTCAGGTGATGATCCGCTACGCCGCCGCGGGCCGCACGGTCATCGTCTCCAGCCATCTCCTCGCCGAGGTCGAGCAGTCCTGCACCCACCTCGTGGTCATGGACCGCGGCCGGCTCGTCCAGGCCGGCCCGGTGTCCGAGATCATCGGCTCCGGCGACACCCTGCTCGTCGGCACCGGGACACCCGTCGACGCGCCGGTCGTGGAGAAGGTCGGCGCACTGCCGGGCGTCCTGTCGGCCGTCGCGACCGAGGACGGACTGCTGGTCCGCCTCGACCCCGGCGGCAGCGCACAACGCCTGGTCGTGGAACTCGTACGCCTCGAAGTACCGGTGGCGTCGGTGGGACCCCACCGCCGTCTGGAAGACGCGTTCCTCACCCTGATCGGAGGCTCCGCATGAGCACGCTCCTCGAGCGGACCGAGACCGCGGACGGGTACCGGGCGAGCCGCACCCTGCCGCTGCGCGTCGAGCTCGTCCGCCAGCTCAAGCGCCGCCGCACCCTGGTGATGGGGGCGGTCCTCGCGGCCCTTCCCTTCGTCCTGCTGATCGCGTTCGCCATCGGCGGTCAGCCGGGCGCGCGCAACGGCCGGATCACCCTGCTCGACACGGCCACCGCCTCCGGCGCGAACTTCGCCGCGGTGAACCTGTTCGTCTCGGCGGGCTTCCTCCTGGTGATCCCGGTCGCGCTGTTCTGCGGGGACACCATCGCCTCCGAGGCGAGCTGGTCCTCCCTGCGCTACCTCCTGGCGGCGCCCGTGCCCAGGGCCCGGCTGCTGTGGTCCAAGCTCACCGTCGCCCTCGGGCTCAGCCTCGCGGCGATGGTCCTGCTGCCGGTCGTCGCGCTGGCCGTGGGCACCGCAGCCTACGGCTGGGGCCCGCTGGAGATCCCCACCGGCGGCGCGCTCTCCGCGGGCACCGCCGCCCAGCGGCTGTTCGCGGTGATCGCGTACATCTTCGTGTCCCAGCTGGTCACCGCCGGGCTCGCGTTCTGGCTGTCGACGAAGACGGACGCCCCGCTCGGCGCGGTCGGCGGCGCGGTCGGCCTGACCATCGTGGGCAACGTCCTGGACGCGGTCACCGCACTCGGCCACTGGCGCGACTTCCTGCCCGCCCACTGGCAGTTCGCCTGGGCCGACGCCATCCAGCCGACACCGGAGTGGGGAGGCATGATCCAGGGCGCGGCGATCTCCGTGACCTACGCCCTGGTCCTGTTCGCCCTGGCCTTCCGCGGCTTCCGGCACAAGGACATCGTGTCGTAGGTCTCCGGAAGATCACCTACCGGTCTCGGCGGCCCGCCGTCGTGGCCGCTTCGAGATCCTTCCGCAACGCATCCGAGCGCTCGTCCCGGCCCCCTCGGCCGTCACAGTCACACAGGTCGGCCCACACAAGGGCCGTACGCCGAGGGGGCACAGATGGGGATCAAGCACACACGGACGGCGGCCGCCGCGGGCCGCCCACACAGCGGCGCACGGAGGGCGAGCCGTCGAAGGCTGGCGGGCACCCTGCTCGCCCTGCCCCTGGCGGGCGCACTGCTGCTCACCGGATGCGGCGCGGGCGACCGCAGCAACTCCTCCGACGGCTCGGACAAGTCCGGCCGCCGCAACCTCCCGCTGCCGGGCCCCGCGCAGCCGACCGGCGGCGCGGCCGAGCGCGACGCCGAGGGCGAGCAGTCGGACGCCCCGGACGTCGCGCCGTCGCCCGACTACCTCTCCACGTTCGCCCTCGACGTCGACACCGCGTCGTACGGCTACGCCCGCCGCACTCTCGCGGACGGCCGCGCCCCCGACCCCTCGACGGTCCGCCCCGAGGAGTTCGTCAACAGCTTCCGCCAGGACTACGAACGCCCCGACGGCAACGGCTTCTCCTTGTCCGTCGACGGAGCCCGCACCGACGACGGACGCTGGTCCCTCGTCCGGGTCGGGCTCGCCACCCGGCCCGCCGACAGCGAGCGCGAACGCCCGCCCGCCGCCCTCACCTTCGTCATCGACATCTCGGGTTCCATGGCGGAGCCGGGCCGACTCGACCTGGCCAGGGAATCCCTCGACGTGATGACGGACCGGCTGCGCGACGACGACTCGGTCGCCCTGGTCACCTTCAGCGACGAAGCCGAGACCGTGCTGCCGATGACCCGGCTCGGCGGCCACCGCGCCCGCGTCCACCGGGCGATCGGCAGTCTGGAGCCGACCGACTCGACCAACCTCGGCGCGGGCGTGCGGACCGGGTACGCGACGGCCGTCGACGGGCTGCGCGAGGGGGCCACCAACCGGGTCGTCCTGATCTCCGACGCCCTCGCCAACACCGGCGACACGGACGCGGACGACATCCTCGAACGGATCTCCTCGGCCCGCCGCGAACACGGCATCACGCTCTTCGGCGTGGGTGTCGGCAGCGACTACGGCGACGCCCTCATGGAACGCCTCGCCGACAAGGGCGACGGCCACACGACGTACGTCTCCGACCGCGACGACGCCCTCACCGTCTTCTGCGACCGGCTTCCGCAGAACATCGACCTCACGGCACGCGACGCCAAGGCGCAGGTCGCCTTCGACCCCGAGACGGTCGAGCGGTTCCGGCTGATCGGCTACGACGACCGGAAGGTCGCCGACGAGGACTTCCGCGACGACCGGGTGGACGGCGGCGAGGTGGGCCCCGGCCACACGGTCACCGCCCTCTACGCCGTCCGCACCCGCCCCGGCGCCTCCGGGCATCTGGCCACCGCGACCGTCCGCTGGCTCGACCCCGACTCCCGCGCCCCGCACGAGGAGTCCGGCAGCCTGGAGACCGGCGGTCTGCGCGAGGGTGTCTGGACCTCGCCGTACTCCTTCCAGGTCACCGCCGTGGCCGCCTACTTCGCCGACGAGCTGCGCTCCGGCGACGCTCGCTGGAGTTCCCTGCCCGGTGTCCCGGCCCTCGGAGAACTCGCCTCGCGGGCCCGCTCCCTGGCGAACGTGACCGAGGACAAGGACGTCGCGGCACTCGCCACCGCGATCGGGCAGGCCGACGAACTGGGCATCTGCGCCGACGACTGCGCCCGGTAGCGCTGCCGGCGAATCGTGCGCGGCCCATTGAATTTCCGTTACGCACGGGTAAGTTGACTCGGCGGTAAGAACCCTGCGACCGGGAGCCGTGATGGGCGTACGCAAGGACCTGAAACGGGCGAAGCGGCACGCGGACCTGGCGGGCCGCGGCAGGGTGGAGCTGGTCAGGGACGAGAGCGGTACGGTCCGCGAGGCGCGTACCGCCACCCTGGCGCCCACCCCCGCGGCCGGCAGCACGGCCGACCTGCCGTTCACCAACGCGGCCGAGGCTCCCGGCGCCGTCGTGCTGCGGCGGCCGCGCGACGGCGGCTGGACGCCGGTGACCGCGGCCGCCTTCGCCCGCGAAGTCACCGACACGGCCAAGGGGTTGATCGCCGCGGGCCTCGAACCGGGCGGCCGGGTCGCGGTGATGTCCCGTACACGCTACGAGTGGACGGTCCTCGACTTCGCCGTCTGGGCGGCCGGCGGCCAGAGCGTCCCGGTCTACGCGACCTCTTCCGCCGAGCAAGTGGAGTGGATCGTCCGGGACTCGGGGGCCCGCTTCGTGATCGTCGAGACCCCCGCGAACGCGGAGACCGTCGCCACCGGCGTCGCGGACCATCCCGAACCCCCGCGCGTCTGGCAGTTCGACGCGGGAGCCCTCGCCGAACTCGCCGCCCTGGGACGGGACATCACCGACGAGCAGGTCGCCGAGCGGCGCGCCGCGCTCACCCCCGAGACGGTCGCGACGATCTGCTACACCTCCGGAACCACCGGCAGACCCAAGGGCTGCGTCCTCACCCACGCCAACCTGTACGCCGAGGCCGCCAACACCGTCGAACTGCTGCACCCCGTCTTCCAGCAGGTCACCGGCCGGACCGCGTCGACGCTCCTCTTCCTCCCGCTCGCCCACATCATGGGCCGCACCCTGCAGATCGCCTGCCTGATGGCCCGGATCGAGCTGGGCCACTGCCCGAGCATCAAACCGGACGAACTCCGGCCCGCGCTGCGGGAGTTCCGGCCCACCTTCCTGGTCGGCGTCCCGTATCTCTTCGAGAAGATCCACGCCACCGGGCGCGCGACCGCCGAGAGGATGGGCCGCGCCGCCTCCTTCGACCGCGCCCACCGCGTCGGCGTGCGCTTCGGGGAGGCGTACCTGAACCGGTTCCTCGGGACGGGCAAGGGCCCCGGACCCGGCCTGTACGCGGCCTGGGCGCTGTACGACCTGCTGGTCTACCGCCGTATCCGCAAGGAACTCGGCGGCCGCGCGCACTACGCCATCAGCGGCGGCTCCCCGCTCGACCGCGACCTCAACCTGTTCTTCCACGCCGCCGGAATCGTCGTCCACGAGGGGTACGGCCTGACCGAGACGACCGCCGCCGCCACCGTGGTCCCGCCGCTCGGGCCCCGCCCGGGAACGGTCGGCCTGCCGGTCCCGGGCACCGCCGTCCGTATCGCCGACGACGGAGAGGTGCTGATCAAGGGAGGTGTCGTCTTCGGTGCCTACTGGAACGACCCGGAGGCGACCGACGCCGTCCTGAGGGGCGGCTGGTTCGCCACCGGTGACCTCGGCGCCCTGGACCAGGACGGCTATCTCACCATCACGGGCCGCAAGAAGGACATCCTCATCACGACGGGCGGCAAGAACGTCTCGCCCGCCGTCCTGGAGGACCGGCTGCGCGGCCGCGCGCCCGTCGGACAGTGTCTCGTCGTCGGCGACAACCGCCCGTTCGTCGCGGCCCTGATCACCCTCGACGCCGAGGCGGTCGCCCACTGGCTCGCCGTGCGCGGACTTCCCGCGGACACCCCGCTGTCCGGCCTCGTCCGGGACCCCCGGATGCGCGCCGATGTCCAGAAGGCCGTGGACCACGCCAACGACGCGGTCTCCCGGGCCGAGTCCATTCGCGCGTTCGCCCTGGTGGAAGGCGAGTTCACCGAGGACAACGGCCTGCTCACCCCGTCCCTGAAGGTGCGCAGGCACGCGGTGACGACGGCGTACGCGGCCGAGATCGAGGCCCTGTACGGGAACTGACCCGCGCGCCGGACACGGGAACAGCGGGCCGCACGCCGTGTTCGGGGGGCGGTCCGGGCCCCGACGCGCATTCCCGTCGTATATATGAATTCCATTTCCGTCGTATGGGCATTCCCGTTCCGGGCAGGGCGATTCGAGTGAATTCCCCACGGGCTGACGTTCCGCAGTTTCCTCGGTGGTCCGTCCCTCGTTTACAGCCCGCAGGTCATGATGCGAGCCGCCCAGGTGTGCTCGCTCGGTTTCGGCCGACAAAGGGGCATGACCGCAGAGAAGGGAAAGCACGTGAAGCTCAGGAAGAGCACTCCCGTCGTCGTCGGCGCGATCATGGCTCTGGGCATGGCCGCCCCCGCCTTCGCGGACTCGGGCGCCGAGGGCCTCGCGGCCAACTCTCCCGGCGTCCTCTCGGGCAACGTGATCCAGGCCCCGATCCACATCCCCGTCAACGCGTGCGGCAACTCGGTCAACGTGATCGCCCTGCTGAACCCGACGATCGGCAACGTCTGCGCCAACTACTGACGTTTCGGCACTTCAGCCGCCTCCGGCTGTGCCACGGCCGGCTGTGGACCGCCTCACGGCCCCCAAGGCCGGCTTCCTCACTTCTCCCAGCAGGAAGACAAAAAGAGTGCGACAGAACCTGAGTAGGGGAGTGGTCCTGGCCGCGGCTGCGACAGGCATCATGTCCCTGTACGCCAGTCCGGCCCTCGCGGACTCGACCGCGACCGCGACCGCTTCGGACTCACCCGGCGTGGCGTCGGGAAACAACGTCCAGGTTCCGGTGAACGTGCCGCTGAACGTCTGCGGCAACACGGTCGACGTCGTCGCCGCCCTCAACCCGGCGTTCGGCAACTCCTGTGCCAACGGCCCGGTTTCGCAGGGCAGGCACGCGGCGCCGCACCACCCCGCGCAGCACGGAGCCGACTCCGCGTACCACCCGGGACTCAGCGCCGGTCACGGTGGTACCGACCACGCGCAGGGCCGCGGCGGCCACGCCGGTGGTCACCGTGCCGAGCACGGCGGCTACGGCGGTGGGCAGGGTGGCTACGGCGACTCCCGGCACGGCCAGTCCGGCTATGGCGACCCGGGCTACGGCGACTCCCGGCACGGTCACTCCGGTCGCATGGCCCAGGGGTACGGTGACTCGGGTGCCCACCAAGGCGGTTGGAGCGGCGCCTCGTCGTACGGCGAGACGCATGGATCGCCCGGTCTCCTCTCGGGTAACCAGGTGGCGGCTCCCGTGGACCTCCCGGTCGAGCTCTGCGGCAACACGCTGGACGTGATCGGCATCGCGAACCCCGTGTCCGGCAACTCGTGCGCCCACGACCACGCGCCGACCCCGCACCACTGGACGCCGCCGACGGCGCCCCCGCGGACGGTTCCGCAGCCGCCGAAGACGCCCGTCGTGCACACCCCGCCCGTGACGGTCCACGAGCAGCCCCCGGTGCCCCGTCAGTACACCCCGCCCACGCTGGCGGAGACCGGCGGCGAGGGAGTGCTCGCCAACGCCGCGATCAGTGTCGCCCTGATGACGGGCGGCGCCCTGCTGTACCGGCGCAGCCGGGCCCAGTCCCGCCCGTGACACCCCGCTCCGGGTGCCGCTCGCGTTCTCGCGCCCGGCACCCGGAGCCGGTCGCGCGCCCGATCGGCGCGCGGTCGGAGCCCGGCCGCCGCCCGGTACGCGGCTGGTCCGCCCGGAGCCGGGCCGCCTGGTACGCGGCGGGTCCGCCCGGAGCGCGGCCGGCGTCAGAGCCCGGCGCCGAGCTCCAGATCCGATCCCCGCCGACGGCCCTTCCCGGGCGCCGGGATCCGCCTGCCGCCTGCCGCCTGCCGCCCGCACTCGTGCGCAGTCGCAGCCGCAGCCGCCGTACTCCGCGCACCCAGCGTGTCCGCCTCCGCGGTGCGCGGACACAGGGCCCGCGCCTCCCGCCCGGAGCGCTCACCGCGAGGGCGCTCACGTCATCCGACGGGACCAGTGCGGCGGGCCGGGAAACGCGGGCGGCCACTTGGCGCAACATCACGGAGATGTCCGCGAGCGACGAACCGGGTGGGAGCGCAGGGCGCGTCTCGCCGGCAAAGCGCGATCCGCGGACGGGACTTCCCTCGGAATCCGCGACCAGGCGCACCTCCACACCGGTTCTGCCTGGTGAGCGTACGGCTCCCGGCGTCCGTGGTGGAAGGGATTCCGGTCGACGCGCAACGGCGCGGCGGGGACTCGGCCGTCGAGATTCCGCACGGCTTCTCCTTCGGAATGGAGAGGGGCGGGGTGACCGGGCGGGTCACCCGTGCGGGTGGTCATCAAAACGGGAGACCGGAAGCCCGGTTGGCCGAATACGTATTCATATGACTGAGTGTCAGTGATCGGAAAGGGAAATCCGAGGATCAAGAGGGAGGAGCAGGCATGGCCCCACAGCGGCAGCGGCCCCGGAGCGGAAGACTGGCATTCATCGCGGCCGGCATCGTCACGTCGGTCGCGCTCGCGTCCGGTCCGGTGCATGCCGTGGGCGCCGGGGCGGTGCGGGTCGGCGACCCACCGGCTCCGACACCCACGACGGCGGAACCACCCCTGAACTCCCCGGCCGGCGGTGGCGTTCCGGCCGCGGGGTCGGCCTCGGCCCCCACCGGGACGCCGCGCCCGGCCCCCGGCGTACCCACGGCGCCCGTCACGGACAGCGTGAAGCCCGCCCGGCCGGGCGCGGCCGGGCCGCCTGCCTTCGGTGCCTACCTCGACTTCGGCCCCGAGGGCGTCGCCCGTATCGAGCGGCTCAGCCGGTGGCTCGGCGGCACCGAGCTGCGGGTCGGGCACACGTATCTGCCCGGCGACCGCTGGAGCAACATCGAGGGCGCGCCCGGATTCCTGGACGCCTGGGCGGACTGGCGCCGCCGCCAGGACGACCGGATGCTCGTCCTCAACGTCCCGATGATGGAGCGCAACGAGGAAGGCCTCTCTGACGGTCAGGTCCGCCGGCTGCTGCGCGAGGCCGAGACCGGAGCCTTCGACCACCATTTCCGCGCGCTCGCCGAGCGGCTCGTCGAGCTGAAGGTGCCCGACACCGTCATCGTGCTCGGCTGGGAGATGAACGGCATCACGTACACCCATCGCTGCGGTCCCGACCCGGAGGCCTGGAAGACGTACTGGAACAGAATCGTCACCGCCATGCGGTCGGTGCCGGGACAGAGATTCCGGTTCGATTTCGCCCCGAACCGCGGCCTGGACGCCATTCCCTGGACCGAGTGCTATCCCGGTGACGACACGGTCGACATCATCGGCATGGACGCGTACGACCAGCCGTCGGGACTCTCGTTCGACGAGCAGGTGAAGGAGCCGTACGGGCTTCAGGAGCAGGTGGATTTCGCCAAGGCCCACGGCAAGTCCATCTCCTATCCGGAATGGGGCCTTTATCGCAACGGCGACAACGTGACGTACATGAAGGACATGCTCGCGTGGATCGACGAGCACAAGCCGCTGTACAACACGCTCACCGACTACTGCCCGCACGGTGTGTGGCAGTGCCGGGACAACCCGTCGGCGTCCGAGGCCTACCGGGCCGCGCTGTCCCCCTTCGACGATCCGCCGCCCACGGTTCCGGCGGCGACCCCGGCCCCGACGTCCGATCCGGCCCCGACGTCCGATCCGGCGTCGACGCCGGCATCCGAGGCGACCCCCACGTCCGTACCGGCTTCGACACCGACGACCGAGCCCGCCTCCACGCCGAAGCCGACCCCGACGCCGGAACCTGTGCCGACACCGGAGCCGGTCTCCACGCCGGCCGCGACGCCCGAGCCGGTTCCCGCGCCGGTCGAGACGCCGGCGCCGAAACCGGTTCCGACGCCGGTCGAGACCTCGGTGTCCGAGCCGGTCTCCACGCCGGCCGCGACGCCCGAGCCGGTTCCCGCGCCGGTCGAGACGTCGGCGCCGAAACCGGTTCCGACGCCGGTCAAGACGCCGGCGCCCGATCCGGTCCCGACGCCGGTCGAGACCCCGGTGTCCGAGCCGGCGTCCACCCCGACCCCGACACCGCCCCCCGCGCGCGAGCCCGTTCCGCACGCGACACCGGATCCGGCCACCTGTGCGCCGCTGGAGCTCGGTGACTGGGTGGAGTACTGGCTCGGCGGGAAGCCGTGCGTGCGGCTCGACTGGGCGCCGGACGAGTGGTGGTCCGGCGACTGGTGGCCGAGCGGCTGGTGACCCTCGGGTGGCGGCGGGCCGGTCAGGGCCTGCCGCCGCCGCGTTCCTTCCAGCTCCGCAGCAGCTCCTTGCCCCGCCGGCGCGCGGCGACGTCGCAGATCACCGCCGACATCAGCAACGCCGTACGCCGACGGGCCAGGAGCAGTCGTTGGTTGACGACCGGGTCCGGGCGCCAGTGGTGCTTGTACGGTTCGTCGCCGCGCAGCAGGCTCAGCGTCCCGCGGTCACCGCCCTCGGTGTGCCGGGAGCAGGCGTCGAGCAGTATCACCGCCACGTCCGCCTTGCGTTCGCGCAGTCCCGGATGGGCGCCGTACAGATAGCCGCCCGCCAGGCGCCGGGACAGCAGCGTGAGGTCCACGGCCATCACGGCGCCGTCGAGCCGGAACTCGGTGACCACCGCGTCCCCGGACCGCACCATCGGGCCCACCGAGCGGACCAGATGTTCGGAGAACCGTTCCTGGAGGTGCTCGGACGTCACCTTCCGGCCCGCCCACTGCAACTGGTGCAGTTCGAGCAGCCGGCCGAGGGCCGCGTCCACCTCGTCGTGGCCCACCACCCGCCGTTCGACCCCGAGCGCGGTGAGTTTGCGCAGCTTGGCCCGGACGCGCTGGGCCTTGGAGGAGGGGAGGCGGCCGACCAGCTCGTCCATCGAGGTGGCCGGGAGCTCCAGACACAGGGAGTCCCCGACCCGGCGGCGCGGTCCGCGCCAGTGCTCGTAGATCCGCTCCATCGCGCCGCCGGGGCGGACCTCGCGGAAGTCGATCAGCGCGGTGCGGGCCGCGGCCGACAGCCCCTCGGCGAGCAGGGCCGCCGCGCGGTCGGCGTGCTCGTCGTCGAGGAGCACGTCCGCGTAGTCGGAGATCGGCCCGCCGAGCGGAACGAGCGTCGGCAGCGGGCGGCGGGCCCGCATCAGCGGCGCGACCGCGAGCAGTTCACCGCCCTCGCGCACGACCATCAGACGCAGCCGCCCCGGTGTGCCGTACGAGAGCCACCAGGAGTGCAGCCAGGCGTGGCTCTGGAACGCGGTGGCCGCGCCGCACCGGCGGTACAGGCGCTCCCAGGCGCCCGCCAGTTCGGCGAACTCCCGTTCCTCGGTGACGAGTTCGGCCGGAGCGGTGCCGCGCACACCGGCCCGGAGTGCCGTCGCGCTCACCGCTGGCCGTGCACATCGGCGGCAGTGGCCGGGCCCGGTACCGAGGCCGGACGGACCGTGTCGGCGGTCCGCCGGGGACGGACCAGCAGCACGAGGCCGCCGAGCAGTCCGCCCGCGCTCGCGCCGACCAGGCCCGTCACCGTCGGGGACGGGGAGGACGCCGAGGTCGGCTTCATCGCGCGGGAGAACGACAGGAGCTGGACGTGGGTGCTCTTCTGGCTCGCGTTGGCGTGCTGGGTCAGGGAGCGGGTGACCGCGTTGGCCATGTCGGCGGCCCGGTCGGGGCGTGAGGAGGTCGCGGAGACGGCGACCATCGGCGCGTCCGGGGAGGTCGCCGTCCGCACGTCGGCCTCCAGCGTCTTCACCGGAACACCGGCCCACACCTGCGCGTCCCCGAGCACCGCGAGCTGTGTGGCGACCCGGCCGTAGGCCTGGGCGAAGCCGAGCGCGGCGGACGGATCACCCTTGTCCGTCGGAACGGCGATGACGTAGCTCGTGGCCGTGTAGACCGGCGGTTTCACCACGCCGTACGCGCCGCCGAGCGCGCCGCCGAGCAGGGTCGTGGCCGCGAGCAGCGACCACGCCCGGATGGTTCTCGCCCGGGAATGGGACGAACCCGAGGGGCGGTGGCCCCTGGTGAGGGTTTCGGACATGTGGAACTCACTCCAGTCAGGTGCGCGAGACAGCGGCCGCGTACACGTCCATGAGCTGTGCGGCGCTGCGGGTGATGCAGTAGTGACGGGCCGCTTCCGGGGCCGAGCGGGGGGCGGGGCCCCCGGCTCGGACGCCGGCGAGCGCGCGGGCTAAGGAGTCCGCACCGCCCTCGACCCGGGTGGCGCCGCGCGCCACCCCGGGCGGGAGGTCCTCGACGGCCGGGCAGGAGACGTACAGCACCGGCAGTCCGGCCGCCAGCGCCTCCACGACGGCCAGTCCGAACGCCTCCTCGGGACTGGGCGAGGCGAGGACGTCCATGGCCCCCATCAGGGACGGCAGATCGGCGCCGGGAGAGCCGCCCGCAGGGCGTTCCCCGGCGAACAGGACCCGGTCCGCGACCCTGGCGTCGTGCGCCGCGCGCCGCAGCACGACCTCCTCCGTGCCGCCGCCGACCAGCAACAGCCGGCAGTCGCCGGGCAGCTCGGCCATCGCGCGGATCAGGACGTCGAACCGCTTGCCGGGCGCGAGCCGGCCGACCCCGCCGACGACGTACGCGTCCTGGGGGAGCCCGAGCCGACGGCGGGTGCGTTCGCGCAGGTCCGGGTCGAAGCGGAGGCGGGCGATGTCGACGCCGTTCGGCACGACCTCGATGCGCGGTGCGGGCACTCCCCAGCGCCGCAGACGTTCGGCGACCGTGGGCGAGACGGCCACGGTGGAGCGGCCGAGCCGCTCGCTGGCCAGATACAGGGCGCGTACCCCGGGACCGAGCGGGCGGCCCTCCATCTGCGAGTCGCCGAGCGAGTGCTCGGTGGCCACGACCCCTTTGACACCGGCCAGCCGGGCGGCGAGCCTGCCGTACACGCAGGCCCGGTAGAGGTGGGTGTGCACGAGGTCGTAGCGGCCCGCGCGGATCACCTTCACCAGGCGGGGGAGCGCGGCGAGGTCGCGGTTGCCGGACATGCCGAGATGGATCACGCGCACGCCGTCGGAGGCGAGCCCCTCCGCGACGGCGCCGGGGTTGGTCAGCGTCACGACGTCGCAGGCGACGGGCAGGTGCCGCAGCAGCAGCCGCAGTTGCTGCTCGGCGCCACCGACACCGAGGCCGGTGATGATGTGCAGCGCCCTCACCGGCCCGCCTCGACGGGGCGCCGGCGCAGCCGGTGAAGGCGGTGCTTCAGGAACAGGCGTACGGAGGTGTCGTTCTCGCCGATGTGCACGCGGGGGAGGGCGTACGGGCCGGTCAGCGGGCCGGGGTCGATCGCGCAGCCGTAGCCGTATCCGGCCTCGCGGACGGCGTCGACGACCCGGCGGTCGACGCTCCCGTACGGATAGCAGAAGCCCTCGACGTGAGCACCGGTCAGTTCCGAGAGCACCGCTCTGCTCTTTGCGACCTCGGCGCGCAGCACGGCGTCGTCGGCCTTCGTCAGGTCGACATGGGTGAGTCCGTGCGAGCCGACCTCCACGCCCTCGGAGGCGGCGGCGAGCCGGATGCCCTGCTTGCCCAGCAGCGGTTTGCGCGGGCCCAGCGGATCCCAGGCGTTGTCGCCGTCGAGCCGGCCGGACAGCACGAACAGGGTGGCGCCGAACCCGTGGCGCCGCAGGAGGGGGAGCGCGGTCTCGACGAAGTCGGCGTACCCGTCGTCGAAGGTCAGGCCCACCAGATCCCGCCCCTGGCCGCGGGCACGGGCCGCGAGCAGGTCCGCGACGCACACCCCGCGCAGACCGCGCCGGCTCAGCCAGCCGAGCTGCTGGTCGAGGCGGTCCGGGGAGACCGTGACGCGGTACGGGTCGTCGGAACAGTCTCCGACGGAGTGGTACATCGCCACCCAGGGCGGCGCGTCGAGGGAGCTCGTACCGGTACGTCTGCTGATGTCAGCGGAAACGGGCATTCTGAACCCTTCGTGTGACGGAACGGAGTGCGGAGACGAACCCCTCGACCCGGAAGGCCCAGGCCAGCAGGGCGAAGACGAAGGTCACGACCGTGCAGCCGACGACCAGTCCGAGCAGCGGGGAATCCACACCGCTCGCGCACAGGCCACCGGTCGCCGCCGCGGTCAGGGCGGCCCGCAGCGGTTTGCCGATCTCGGTCACCACCGCGCGGGTGCGGATCGGCACACTGCGCGGACCCATGCCGTACAGCAGGAGCACGGCGGTGAGGGTGACGCCGGCCGCGTTGGCCGCGGCGATCCCGCGGACCCCCCACGGGCCGACGGCCAGGGCCCCGGCCCAGCCGGTCGCGACGACCCCGGCGGTCATCGCGAACAGCGGGTACCAGGTCGGCCGCCCCGAGCAGAAGTACGAGCGCACGAGCGCGCCGACCAGGGTGTGACCCAGCAGTCCGAGGGCGTACACCCGTATGACCGCCGCCGTCGCCGCCGTGTCCTGGGCGGTGAACGCGCCGCGCTGGAAGAGCAGCTGGATGATCTGCGGGGCACACGCCACGACCACGGCCGCGCCGAGGAGCACCGTGCAGGCGACGAGTGTCAGATCGCGCTCCACCCGGTCGCGGGCCCGCTCGGTGTCGCCCTCGGCGATGGCCTGCGCGACCACCGGGAAGGTGACCGTGCAGAGCATCAGCGAGAGCACCATCGGCATCTGGGCCACTTTCTGGGCGTAGTTCAGATGCGAGATGGCCCCGGCGGGCAGCGAGGAGGCGAGGAAGCGCTCGATGAGGACCTGGGACTGCCGGCACAGCGCGAAGAGCAGGACCGTACCGATGAGGGTCAGGTCCATCGGGCGGGCCGGTTCACCGTCCGGGGTCCCGGTCTCCGGTCGCCCGCGCCGCAGCCGCCGCCACAGCGACGGTGCCTGCGCCAGCACCATGAGCGCGCCGCCGACCGCGACACCGAGGGCCGCCGACCGTACGCCCCAGCGCGCGCCGAGGACGAACATCGCCCCGATGATCGCGGTGTTGTACGCGATGTAGATCGCCGCCGGTGCCACGAAGCGCCGATGCGCCCGCAGGGCCGCGCTGCAGTACCCGGCGAGCCCGAAGGAGAACACACAGGTCGCGGTCAGCCGGGTGCAGTCCACCGCGAGCCGGGGGTCGGGCAGGCCGGGCGCGAGTGCCTCGACCAGGTACGGCGCCCCCGCGACGAGCAGCGCGCCGAAGGCCGCGAAGGCGAACGTCAGCCGGGGCAGGGTGGCGGCGACCAGGGCGCGTACGGGATCACCGGCGGCTCCCCGGGCACGCCGCGTCACGGCCAGGCTGAACGCCGGGATCAGCACGAAGGCCAGCCCGTCCTCGATCAGCAGCGTCGCCGCGAACTCCGGCACCGTCCACGCGACGAGGAACGCGTCCGTGTCCGACCCCGCACCGAACAGATGCGCCAGCGCCTGGTCCCGGCCGAGGCCCAGCAGGGCTCCGGCGATCGAGAGGGCGACGGTGACGAACGCGGCCTTGGCGAGGAACCGGTCGGAGGCGACTTCGGGCCGATCCGCCTTCTTCCGGCCCTTCCGGGAACCGGGGGTCCTCACGGCGACGGACGCGGGCGGCGGACCGCCGGGAGGGCCGGGTTCACGGGCGGGTGGCAACGTGAGGGCCGGCTCGGCGCCGGTTCCCGCGGCGGCACCCGCCCCCGAGCCGACGCCCGCTCCCGCCTCCGTCTCCGTCTCCGTGCTCATCCCCACGCCCCCCGCACCCGTACCGCCCCTCGCGCCTGTCCCCGTGCCTGTCCCCGCACCCGCTCCCGGACCGGTGCCCGCACCCGAACCTGTCTCGGCCCCCGAACCTGTCTCGGCCCCCGAACCTGTCTCGGCCCCCGAACCTGTCTCGGCCCCCGTGCCGGTCTCCGTGCCCGCTGCCGGACCGGTCCGCGCGCCGGTGTCCGTCGCCCTGCCCGTCCCGAAGTCCGGGGTGGTGTCCGGGCCTTCCCCCGCCCGGGGCGGCGTCATCGTCATCGCGCCGCGGCCTCTTCCCGTACGGCGGCGGGGGCCGCCGCCCCGGTGCCGGGCGTGGCCGACGCGTCCATCAGGGCCCACCAGCCGATCACGCCGAAGATGACGGCCGTCAGGACCGTGGAGGGGCCGCCGATGTCCGCGTACACGAAGTCGACGAGCTGCCAGACGAGCAGCCCGCACGCGACGAGCGCGCAGTCCGTGCCGTGCGGGGTACGGCCCGCCGGCGTGAGGCCGGGTCCCGTGGTCTGCCGTGCCGTACGGCGCAGGCGGACGAGTCCGCGCAGCGCGCACACCAGCAGCGCCAGCCAGCTGCCCCCCAGGGCGAGCAGTCCGACGAGACCCTGCTCGCTGAGCACGAGGAGGTACATGTTGTGCGGCGAGAGCAGCGCCTGCTTGTGGAAGGCGGTGCCCGCGCCCGCGATGTCGCTGCCCGAGGAGAGCGCGAGCGAGGCGTGACCGTCCCGGTACTCGGGGAAGCCCTTCAGCCCGACGCCCGTCAGCGGGTGCTCGCGCCACATGTCGGTGGCCGCCGCCCACATCGTGTACCGGTCGGTCACCGACTGGTCCGGTGCGTCGGTGACCTGGGTGATGCTGGTGACGCGCTCCTGGAGCATCGCGCTGCCGAGACCCAGCCCGCCCACCAGGATCATCCCGGCCGCGGCCAGCGCGGCGACCGCCTTCACCGCGCGCCGCAGCCCCGCCAGCACGAGCTGCGCGCCGCAGGCCGCGGCCGTGGCGATCCACGCGCCCCGGCTGAACGACAGCGCGAGCGGCGGCAGCAGGGCCAGCGCGCACAGCACGGCGACCGAGCGCTGCCGCGCCTCACCGGCCCCCAGGGCCAGCGCCACCGCGCACACCACCCCGAACGCGACCACCGTCGCCATGCCCATCACATCGGTCGGCCCGAAGGTGCCGACCGCCCGGACGTCCTCGCCCTGGTACGAGGCGCCGGTCCCGGTGACGTACTGCCGTACCCCGACCGCCCCCTGCCACAGCGCCAGCCCGACGAACGACCAGGCCAGCAGCCTGAGGTCGCGCCGGTCGCGGACGAGCAGCAGGACCGCGGCCGGCACCAGCACGAAGACCTGGAGATAGCGGGCGAGTCCGGTGACCCCCGCGCCCGGGTCCGCCGCCCCGGCCGCCGCGACCGAGATGCCGACCACGGGCAGACCGAGAACCAGGGCGGCGGTCGCGGACAGGGGGCGCCGGCGGGTCCGTACGAGACGGATCGCGCAGCAGAGCACCACGAGACCGGACACGGCGTCCGCGATGTTCGCGCCGCCCTCGTCGCTCGGCGCGACCGGCAGCCCGAGCAGCGCGATCACCGCGACGACGGGCAGGACCGGCAGCGCGCGCCGCAGGGCGGCGGTCACGGTGTCCAGGGGGGTGACGGGCAGGACCTGGCTCACCGGCTCAGCTCCCCGTCGGGCGCACGAGCGCCGCGGCCGTGCGCAGCAGGATGCAGATGTCCTGCCACATCGACCAGTTGTCGATGTACGCGTTGTCGAACCGGCACCGGTCCTCGATCGAGGTGTCGCCGCGCAGCCCGTGCACCTGGGCGAGTCCGGTGATGCCGGTCTGCATCCGGTGACGGGCCGCGTAGCCGGGGTAGGTCTGGCTGAACTTGGCCACGAAGTAGGGCCGTTCGGGGCGCGGTCCGACCAGGCTCATGTCGCCCCACAGGACGTTCAGGAGCTGGAGCAGTTCATCGAGCGAGGTGCGTCTGAGGAACGCGCAGAAGCGGCTCATCTCCTGCTCGCCCGCCACGCTCCAGCGGGTCGCGGCCTCGTGCGCGTCGACCGGGCGGTGGGTGCGGAACTTCAGCAGCGTGAACGGCCGTCCGTCCTTGCCGATGCGCTCCTGCCGGAACACCACACCGGGTCCGTCGGTCAGCCGCAGGACGGCCGCGAACACCAGCAGCAGCGGACTGACCAGCAGCAACAGCGTGCCGGAGACGGCGACATCGAGGAACCGCTTCCCGAACGCGGTGCGCCGGGCGCCGATCGACAGGGGGCGGCAGGCGAAGCCGGCCAGCGTGTGCCGGCCCGCGCGGTCGTACGACGGGGAGTCCGGATCGACCTCCCACAGCTCGCAGCCCGCGAGGGCCAGCGCCCGCAGCATCGGCCCGCGCCTGACCGGCGGCTCCACCACCAGCACGGCCCGCACCCCGTTCTGGATGAGCGCCCGCTGCACCTCCTCACCGGTGGTGAGGACCGGAAGTCCGTCGGGGCCGGCCGGCCGGTCGGCGACGACACCGACCGGCCGTACCCCGCAGTTCGGGTGGCGCAGGAAGGCCGCGGCCACCCGCTGCGCGGTCCCGGCGGGACCGATCACCAGGGCGGCGCCGGGGTGCTGCGCGAGGGCCCGGCGACGCCGCCAGTGCACGATCCCGCGGCCGGTGCAGCTGATCACCGACTGCGTGGCGCATCCCAGGGCCAGCGTCCGGGCCGTCAGCGCCTCGTCCGGGGCGAACGCGGCGAAGACGGCGGCCAGCGCGCACCAGGTGACCGCGATCCGCGCGCAGACGGCGGGCAGCTCGTCGAGCAGGGCGGGCAGCGGCGCCGGCCGGTACAGGGAGGCCCGGGCGTTCAGCAGGACCACGACCAGCAGCAGCGCGACGACGGACAGCGGGTGCCGCTGGATCTCCGTGAGCGCCTGTCCGGCCGCCAGCGCCGCGACGGCGTCCACGGCGGCCAGTGGCAGCCAGGAGACGCGCCGGACCGTGTTCCGCTGTCCGGCCGGGAACCTGAAACCGCCGTCGCTCTCGTGCGACGACATGACCGAGACGGGTGAGAATCCGTACTCCCGGGGCTGTCCGCCGGGGGAGGGAACGGTGCTTTCCGCAGTCACGAGTGGATGGACTCCCTGCACTCGGTGTGGTCCGCGCACATGACTCTTCCGGCGTGCTGCGGCTCTCGGCCGGCCAGCAGTTCGCGGTACACCGCCGCGACCGCGTCGGCCGTGAGGCGCACGTCGTGCGTGGTCAGTACGTGGCGGCGCCCCTGGTGGCCGAGCGAGGCGCGCAGCGGGGGATCGGCCAGCAGCGCGCCGATCGCCGCCGCCAGCGGCTCCGGTTCCGGCGCGGCCACCAGACAGCGGGCGTCGTGGCCCGGCGGCAGGCTCTCGCGGGCGCCGTCCACGTCCGTCATGACGACCGGACGCCCGCAGGCCATGGCCTCCAGCGGGGCCAGCGCCATGCCTTCCCAGCGGGACGGCAGCACCACCAGATCGGCGGCCTGGTACCAGGGCACCGCGTCGGCGGCGGCCCCGGCGAACAGCACGTCACGCGGTGCCACGGCGCGCAGCCGCGCCGAGTCCGGTCCGTCCCCGACGAGCACGAGCCGCGCCGCGGGCACCCGCCGCAGAACCGAGGGCCACGCGTCGAGGAGGACGTCCTGCCCCTTCTGCCGGCACAGCCGTCCCACGCACACCACCAGGGGAGCGGCCGGACCGACCCCCGCGAGCAGCGGCATCCCGGCTCGTACGGCGTCCGCGGCGGCGGGGTGGAACCGTCCGGGGTCGACGCCGTTGGGGATCACCCTCCAGAGGGCGTGCACTCCGGCTCGTACGCCGGTCGCGCGCTCTGCCTCGCTGACGCACACCACCCGGGACGCCCAGCGCGCCCCCCACCGCTCCCAGCGCAGCGCGAGCGCCGCGGCGGCACCGTCGACGGCCTCGAACGACCAGGCGTGCGGCTGGAACACCGTCGGTACCCGTCCGCGCAGCGCCAGCCGGGCCGCGAGCCCCGCCTTCGCGCTGTGCGCGTGCACCACGTCGGGCCGCACCCGCGCCAGGACCCGGCCGAGCCGCCGTACCTCCTGGGCGAGCTGCGGCCCCGGCGCCCGCGTCGCGTGCCAGGGCCGTACGTCCGCTCCGAGCGTCCGCAGCTCCCGGGCGAAGACGTTGCCGTCCGGGCAGGCGACGGTCACCCGCGTCCCGGCGGCGATCTGGGCACGGACGAGGTCGGTGACCACGCGTGCGACACCGCCGTCGACCGGCTGCGTGACATGAAGGACCTGCGGCGGAGGGTCTGTTGGCAGATGCATGCGCGGTTCCTTGCTCACGGGCGGCGCACCGGGGCGCGCGTCACTGCTTCGCGTCGACGGCGGCGAACAGTGCTCCGATCCAGGCCGCGTCCCGCTGCGAAACGATCCGGAAGGCCAACTGGTCACCCCCGCCGCGGATCCCCTCGCCGACTTCGAGGGCGTCCGAGTCGTGACCGGGGGCGTTCGCGTACGAGGGCACCCGCCTCGGGGTGTCGGGTCCGGTCCCGCCGATCGTGGAATTCGGCACGTCGTCGCGGGGGTCGGCCGCGTCGCCCAGCGCCGCCTTCGCCGAACTCCGGCAGCTCGTCGAGGAGTTGGCGGGCCGTACGATTCCGCCGTGCCGGAGCGCGCGGTACCGCCGGGTGGACGGGAGCGTCTGTGCCCGCGCGGCGGGCGGTCTGTCGGCGGGCGGCTCCGCGGACGCGGGGCCGCCGGGTGTCCGGAAGGCGGCGGGGGCGGAGCCGCCCACGATCGCACGGCGCGGCAGCAGGCCCGGGGAAGTACGCATGACCGGCGGTGCCCTTTCGGGGAAAGGTTCTGGACGAGAAGACGGGCGGAAATCCGAGAATCGGATGAATCGGGCATGCGCGCGTCGACTCCCCGCGAGCCCCCGGCGCCCCTGGACGCCCGCTTCCAGCCGTCCTCGGAGAGCCCGACTCTAGCCGGTGTCCCCCTTTGTCATCGAAAGCTGTGATGTGTGTCGGAATCATGAGGTCCGGTCGTCCGAGACATCACCCCTTTGGAGGCACAACCCGCGTGAGCCTCACGCGTTGCACCAGAGCCGGGCATTCCGCCCGGATGTTGTGTCGATTTCCAAGGAGCACTTCCCCATGTCGCGTATCGCGAAGGGCCTGGCCCTGACCTCCGTTGCCGCCGCCGCCGTGGCCGGCACCGCCGGCATCGCCGCCGCCGACAGCGGCGCGCACGGCGCGGCCGCCCACTCCCCGGGCGTCCTGTCGGGCAATGTCGTCCAGGCTCCCGTTCACGTTCCGGTCAACGTCTGCGGCAACACCGTGAACGTCATCGGCCTGCTGAACCCCGCGGTCGGGAACACCTGCGTCAACGACTGACGCCGTCGCGGACCCTTCCGGCCGGCCGTCCTCCCGAAACGGAGGGCGGCCGGTCCGCGTGGGCACGCCCGGCGCCGGCCGTTCGCGCGAGAGCCCGGCACGGGCCGTGCCGTCCGGCGTGACGCCCCCGGGCTCCCGGCGGGGCACAGGAATTCTCCGCACGCGGAGTTTCCGTTGCGTTCGGGGCTCGTTAGGCAGCGCACAGGAATTCCCTCCGGTGACATCCGTCGCCGAAGAAAGGAACACGATGAAGTCTCTCAAGGCCGCCGCGGTGGTCGCCGGGTCCCTGGTCGTCGCCGGCGCCGCCGCGCCCGCGTTCGCCGCCGGAGCCTCCGGATTCGCGCCCTCCAGCCTCAACGGCGCCCTGGAGACCGTCACCAGCCAGCGTTCGCTCGACGCGCAGGACGTCCTTCCTCTCCAGCACCAGTCGAACGCGCTCGACACCGAGAACAAGGACTCCGCGCTGAGCGGCGTGAACGGCGCGGCGAAGACGCTGAACACGACCGCCTCCCCCGCGCAGCTCCTCGGCGGACTTCCTCCCCGGGGTTAGTCGTATCCCTTGCGTGCGTGTCTTTCCCCAATGCCCGCGGGCATTTCCCTAGGCTCTGGAGAAAATCTCCGATGAAAGGGCTCACAATGAACACCGCCAAGAAGGCCGCTCTTATTTTCGCCACCGCCGGAATGGCCGCGGGTGCCGCCGCGGGAAGCGCCGCCGCGGACTCCGGGGCCAAAGGTGCCGCGGTCAATTCCCCGGGCGTTCTGTCGGGCAATGTCGTCCAGGTTCCCGTTCACGTTCCGGTCAATGTCTGCGGCAACACCGTGAACGTCATCGCCCTGCTGAACCCGACTTTCGGCAACGCCTGCCTCAACCACTGACATCGCGCGGCCGATGTGGTGAGAAGGGCCGATTCCCCAAACGCGGAATCGGTCCTTCGCGCTGTTCGAGCCGCGTACCTCGTTCGTGTGGTCGCACTTCCTGGCATCCCCCGGTCGGGTGATATCGGGTCAGAACCCGAACGGGCGCATCGATAAGGTTCCGCGGTGACCTCAACCTCAAGCGAAAAGCGCTCACTTCGGAGCGCCGATCTCGGCACGCTCGCCGTCATGGCATTCAGCGGAGAGGCCCCCGACGGCGACATGCCCTATCTCCTCGCCTACTCGCTGGGAGACGGTGAAGGAGGCCCCGAGGGCTCCGCCGCGGCCATCCGGCAGCTGCTCATCGACAACGGACTGCCCGTGGGCGACAAGCTCATCGACGGATCCGGGCAGCCGAGCCTGCCGCTCACCCTGCTCGTCGAGGCAGGCCAGGCCGTCGTCAGCATGCCGTACCTCAACGCCCGGTGCGTGGCGCCGCCGGAGTGGCTCGAGGCGGTCGGGGAACGCGGCTACGCCTACTTCCTGTTCGCCACCCGTGCCTGGCCCGTGGCCCGGCCCGGCGAGCCCGTCGCGCCCGAGGACCTGACGGCCTTCGCGGGCGACGAGGAGACTCTCCTCAGCGCCTCCCACGTGCTGCTGCCCGCGCGCAGGCTGCGCGGCTGATGGCGGCCGCCGCGGGATCGGGGACGAGCGGCGGCAACGGTCCGCGCGGCCACACCGTCGGCAGCAGCCGTGCCCTGGCCGTGCTGCTGGTGATCACCGGGGCGGCCGGTCTTCTCGCCGCGTGGATCATCACGATCGACAAGTTCAAGCTGCTGGAGAACCCGAACTTCGTTCCGGGGTGCAGCCTGAACCCGGTGGTCTCGTGCGGCAGCGTCATGAAGAGCGGGCAGGCGTCGGCCTTCGGCTTCCCCAACCCGATGCTGGGCCTGGTGGCGTACAGCGTGGTGATCTGTGTCGGCGTGAGTCTGCTGACCGGTGCGGGATTCCCGCGGTGGTACTGGCTGACCTTCAACGCGGGGATGTTGTTCGGAGTCGGATTCTGCAGCTGGCTCCAGTTCCAGTCGTTCTACCGGATCAACGCGCTGTGTCTGTGGTGCTGTCTGGCGTGGGCCGCCACGATCATCATGTTCTGGTACGTCACATCCTTCAATGTGCGGAACGCGTTTCTACCCGCCCCGGAATGGCTGAAGGTATTTCTCGCGGAGTTCACCTGGGTCGTTCCGGCGCTGCACATCGGCGTCATCGGAATGCTGATCCTCACCCGCTGGTGGGATTTCTGGACGAGCTGAGATCTCCCTATCGGACGACTAATGAGTCCGTCTGGGGAATCTTGAGCTGATGACGTTCCCGGAATCGTTACGTGATACGGACGCCGAGCCCCGAATCCTGAAAGGGACCGCACCTGAGATGAAGCCGACCGCACGAGGGATTCTCGCCGCGTCGGCGGCCGGTCTGCGGACGCCGCCCCCCGGAGTGAGCCTGGACGGCCCGCTCGGCGCACCGGACCCCGACCACCTCGGCCTTCCCGGACCGAAGCGGCCCCAGGCCGCGGTGTTCGCACCGCTGGTGAGGACCGTCCCGACGTCGGACCTGGAGACGGGGTCCGGGGCCTAGTGCCCCGAGAGGCGACGTCCGCCCCGTCGTCGTCCGCCGGACCTCGCCGCCGCCGGCCTTCCCGAAAACGACCGAAACAGCATCAATTCGCCGAGGAGAGAAGCATGTTCGCCAGCTGGATGCCGGGCAGAGTACCGAGGCGTGGGCGGGGTGGCGGCCCGGCGCCGGGCGCCCCGGCGCGCGGTCGTGGGACGGAACGTGTGGCGGGCGGGCTGGCGCTGACCCGGCGCGGTGCGATGCGGGGACTGCTCCTGTCGGCCGTCGGCGTGGCGCTGGCCCCCGTCGTCGCGGCCTCACGGCCGCCGCGCCGCCATCCCCGGGACCTCTCCTTCGACGAGGTGTACCGCGGCCGGCACATCCTCGGCACGCAGAGCCGCTCGGACGGCAGGGCCGCGTTCGCGGGCGGCGAGTGGCAGGTCACGGTGGACGGCCGGCCGCTCCATCTGATGCGCCGGGCGGACGGCAGCTATCTCAGCATGGTGGACCACTACGAGTCGTATCCGACACCGCTGGCGGCGGTCCGCGCGGCCGTCGAGCAGCTGGGCCCGGCCGAGCAGCTCAGGCGCATGGACGGCATGGACGGCATGGCGGCCGGCGTGGGCGGGCGGGGGACCGGCACAGGGATGAACGGTACGGAGGGGAGCGGTCACCGCCATGGTGTACACGCGTAAGAACGTCAGCACCCTCACGAGCGCGGAGCGGCGCCGTTTCGTCACCGCGATGCTGGAGGTCAAACGCCGCGGAGAATACGACGAGTTCGTCCGCAGGCACATCGACTACTACGTCTCCGACGGCGACGGCGGACTGCGCGCGGCCCACATGGCGCCCTCGTTCCTGCCCTGGCACCGGTGCTTCCTGCTGGACCTGGAGCAGGCGCTGCAGCGCGTGGACGCCGGGGTGAGCGTGCCGTACTGGGACTGGACGCGGGACCGCACGCCGACCTCCGCCCCGTGGACCAAGGACCTGCTCGGCGGCGACGGGCGGCGTTCCGACCGGCAGGTCATGACCGGACCCTTCGCCTACGCGCAGGGCAAGTGGACGATCAAGGAAGGGGTGACCGACGGCACGTTCCTCATGCGTGAGTTCGGCCGCCCGCGCAAGCCGATCCAACTGCCCACACGGGCCGCGCTGAACACGGCCCTGAACGACCCCGTCTACGACACGGCCCCCTACGACTCGACGACCACGCGCGGCTTCCGGAACAGGCTGGAGGGGTGGGGACACGGGACGGGGAACGCCACCTGGGAGAACCACAACCGTGTCCACCGCTGGGTCGGCGGTCACATGCTGGGCGGCGCCTCGGTCAACGACCCCGCCTTCTGGCTGCACCACGCCTTCGTCGACCTTCAGTGGTCCCGCTGGCAGAAGCTGCACAGGGGTGCCCGCTATCTGCCCGAGCGGCCCCCGGGCCCACGTGACTCCCAGTACCGGCGCATCGTCGCCCGGCGCGAGAAGATGCCCCCGTGGGGCGTGACGCCGGAATCGATGGAGGACCACAGCCACATCTACCGGTACGCATAGCCATAGCCATAGCCATAGCCATAGCCATAGCCATAGCCATAGCCATAGCCATAGCCATAGCCACAGCGCGGGCACCGGCGTCACGGCACCGGCACCGGTGAGGCCCCCGGCGGTGACGTCCCGCCGGGGGCCTCGCGCGTGCTGGCTCGGTGTGCTGGGCTCAGTTGCCGTAGCCGCGGGCCTCGTGGTGCTTCTTGGCCTCGTGGTGCTTCTTGGCCCCGTGGTGCTTCTTGGCCCCGTGGTGCTTCTTGGCCCCGTGGTGCTTCTTGTCCGCCTTGTGCTCCTTGAAGTCGGCGTCACCGTTCACGCAGGTGTTGCCGAAGGCCGGGTTCAGCAGACCGATGACGTTGATCGTGTTGCCGCACAGGTTGACGGGAACGTGGATCGGGGCCTGGATGACGTTGCCCGACAGAACACCGGGCGAGCCGACGGCCCCGCCCTGGGCGCCGGCGTCAGCCATGGCCATTCCGGCCCCGCTGAGGGCAACGGCACCCGTGCCAACGACGACTGCGGCGGCCTTCGCGATGCGAGACATCACGTTCTCCTTCGACTCGATGAGTGCGATGGCTCGGACGCGACCGCACTTCCCGTTCAACGCGTCCGTCCGCACCTGGTCACGGGCGTTCCACCAGGGGATCATTGTTCGAACGGGGGCCGGACGGACGGCCGTTCGTCCGGGCCGGTGAGCATGCGGACCGGTGATCGGGCGGGCCGGTGATCGGGCGGGCGCGGTCAGCCGAGGCGGCGCAGGGGTGTGCCCGCCAGGAACGCCTGGATGTTCTCGACGGCCGCCCCGTAGTACGTCTCGTAGTTGGACCGCGACACATAGCCGAGGTGCGGGGTGGCGAGCAGGCGAGGGGCCGAGCGCATCGGATGGCCGGCGGGCAGCGGTTCGGCGTCGAACACGTCGACGCCCGCCCCGGCGATCCGCCCCGCGTGCAGCGCGGCCAGCAGGGCGTCCTGGTCGACGATCGCCGAGCGCGAGGTGTTGACGAGGTAGGCGGTCGGCTTGAGCAGGGCCAGTTCGGCGGCGCCGACGAGCCCCCGGGTGCGGTCGCCGAGCGCGAGGTGGACGGAGACGAAGTCGCTGTCCGCCAGCAGCTCTTCCTTGGAGGCCGCGAGGTCCACCCCCACCTCCTCGGCCCGTTCCGCGGTGAGGTTCTGGCTCCACGCGCCGACCCGCATGCCGAAGGCGAGTCCCACCCGGGCCACCCGGCCGCCGATCTTGCCCAGCCCGAGCAGTCCGAGCCGCCGGCCGTGCAGATCGGCGCCGACGGTGCTCTGCCAAGGACCGCCCTCCCGCAGGGCGTTGTTCTCCGTGACGATCCCCCGCGCGAGGCCGAGCAGCAGGGCCCAGGTCAGCTCGACCGGCGGCGTCGAGGAACTCGGCGTGCCGCACACGGTCACCCCGTGCGCCTGGGCGGCGGCGTAGTCGATCACCGAGTTGCGCATCCCGGAGGCGATCAGCAGCTTCAGCCGGGGCAGCCGGGCCAGCAAGGACGCCGGGAAGGGCACGCGTTCGCGCAGTGTGATCACGATGTCGAAGTCCGCCAGCGCGGCCGCCAGCGCGTCCTCGTCACCGAAGTGCCGGTCGAAACCCGTGACTTCCACGGTGTCCGCGACGGGCGACCAGTCGGTGATCCGGGTCGCGACGTTCTGGTAGTCGTCCAGCACGGCACAGCGAAGACGCATGTCGGGTCCCTCCCAGGCTCAGCCGGACCCTATCCGAGCCGTGGCACGCGGAGCCGGACGGACCACGACGGCGGACCGCGGGGGGAAGCCGCGACGGTCACTCCCTCCCCATGGCAGTATCTGGGCACTATGAATGCGTCGCCGGCGGTACGGAGTCTGCGCGCCGCGGTGTTCGCCGTCCTGTGCGTGCTGCTGGCCGCCGGGGGGCACGCGCTCGCCACCGGGCAGGTGCCCCCGCTGTGGGCGGAGGGCGCCGGACTGCTGGCCGTCTTCGCCACCGGCTGCGTGCTGGGCGGCCGCGAACGGTCCCTGTCCGGGATAGGCGGCGCCATGCTGGTCGCGCAGGCCGGACTCCACCTCGGCTTCGAGGCCGCCCGGCCGCGCACGGCGATGAACATGCACGGGATGCACATGGCGCACCCGGCCGCACACGCCCTGACCCCGCACGCCACGGCCGCGCATGTCGCCGCCGCCCTGCTGGCGACGTGGTGGCTGCGGCGCGGCGAGGCCGCCCTGTGGTCCCTGCTGCGCCGGGCCGTGACGTTCGTCCCGGGGCTCGCCGCATGGTGGAGGACGAGGACGGGACTGTCTCCGGTACGGCCGTACGGAGATGTCGTGCGCCGGAAGGCCGCCGAGCCGTGGCCGCTCGGCCGGCCGCTGCTGCGTCACGCCGTCTCGCGCCGGGGACCGCCGGCAGGGCTCGCTCACACGCCCTGACCACGTTTCCCTTCAGTACGGAGTTCCCCGGATGTCCCCGATCAGCACCACCCTGCGCCGCACCGGCACCGTCGCCGCCCTCGCCGCCGCCGGCGTCCTGACCGCCGCGGGCGCGGCCTTCGCGCACGTGACGGTCCACCCCGAGAGCTACGCCAAGGGAGCCACGGACGGCCTCCTGAGCTTCCGTGTCCCCAACGAGGAGGACACCGCCAGCACCACCAAGGTGCAGATCTTCCTGCCCACCGATCACCCGGTCCTGGGTGTCCTTGTCACCCCGCAGGCGGGCTGGACCGCCAGGGCGACGACCGTCAAGCTGAAGAAGCCCGTCAAGACGGACGACGGCACGATCACCGACACGGTCTCCGAGATCACCTGGACCGGTGGCCGGATCCGCCACGGCGAGTTCCAGGACTTCCAGGTCGCCTTCGGCCAGCTCCCGGACGACGTCGACCAGTTGACCTTCAAGACGCTCCAGACCTACTCGGACGGCAAGGTGGTCCGCTGGATCGAGCAGCCGCAGAAGGGCGAGGAGGAGCCGGAGAGCCCGGCTCCGGTGCTCGCCCTCACCGCCGAGGGCGCGGCGGAGAAGCCCGCTTCGGCCGGGACAGGGGCCTCCGGATCCGACTCGTCCTCGTCGTCCTCCTCTTCGTCCTCGGCCGCCGCCGAATCGACCGCGAGCGACAAGAGCAGTGACTCCACGGCGCGCGCCCTGGGCACAGCGGGTCTGATCGTCGGCGTTCTCGGTCTGCTCGCGGCGGCCTTCGCCGTCGTACGCATCCGGAAGGCCCAGCCCTAGCCCGTACTGACGCCGCTTCCTCGGTGCGGCCGCCGTCCCGTCGGCTCCCGTCGGCGGGACGGCTGATCACCGCGGTCCCGGTCCAGGTGCCGGGACGTCAGACCTGCGGCGGTGTCTGCTTCCTGCCGACGAGGACCACCACGGCGCCGCCGATCACGACGAGGGCGATGGCCGCGCCCGCGATGACCGGAGTCAGTCCGGAGCCGCCGGTCTCGGCGAGGTCGGTGCCCCCGCCGGCGCCTCCCACCGACGCCGGGCTCGGCTCGCTGAGGGTCTGGGCCGAGATGTCGCTCGTACCGCCCTGGGTCCTGCAGTCCAGAATGCCCTTGAACCGCTGCCCGCCGCCGTCGGTGGCGCCGATCGTGAAGTCGTACGCCTGGTCCTCCTGCAGCGGAATGGTGAGCGTCTCGGACATGCCCGCCGCGATGGTGTGCTCGACGCCCATCAGCTCGAACGTGAACGCCGCGTCGCCCTTGTTCGCGGCCGTGATGTCCACACCGCCCTTCGAGCAGTTCTTCTGGGCGGACAGGGCGGGTATCGCCCCCTTCGCCGCCCATTTCGCGCTCGCCGTCGCGGAGACGGTGGACTCGCTGGAGCCGGCGAGGATCTGCGTCTGGCTGCGGGTCTCCGAGGTGAAGGCGCGGCCGACCGGCACCGTCGTCGAGGCCTGCACGGTGAGGGAGGTGGAACCGTCCGCGCCGTCCTTCGGCACGTCGAAGAAGAGCCGGCTCCCGTTCGTCGCGGAGGTGATCGCCCTGCCGTCCTGGTCGACGACCTTCACTCCGCCGGCGGCGATGTCCGTCGGCGGTGTCACCGTCACGCTGCCCGCGTTGGTGTGCACCGTGACCGGGCCGAGCCGCTCACCGGGGTGGCCGGACACCGCGGCGGGGGTGAGCGTCAGCGAGGCCTCGGGCTCCGCCAGGTCCCGCGCGTTCTTCTGCAGGTAGTCCGCGAGCTTCTCCGCCTGCGGGTCCGCGGCGTCCACGTCGGCGCCGTCCGAGTACCGCCAGATCGCCACCTGGGTGCCTGCCGCCGCGTCCTGCTCGGTGAGACCGGTGACACCGGCCTTCCCGGCGAGCGCCGCCAGGTCGTTCACCTGCGGGTAGGAGTTCTCGAGGATCCAGCGGATCCGGCCCGCGTCCTTGTTGCCGCTCAGTGATGTGCCGCTCCAGGGGGTCTCCTGGTATCTGGCGTCCCGCTGGGTCGGGTTGTGGAGGTCGATGCCGTAGGTCTGCAGCATGCCGCCGTTCTCGACGGACATCTCGAACAGGCCGGCCGAGACCCAGGAGTCCTCGCCGTTCTCGTGAATGACCGCCGACCCGTACGTCTTCAGGTCCCCTATGGTGGCGGTCGCTCCGCCCTGGCCCTGCGGGATCTCCTCCGCGACGGCCGTACCGGCTGCGGCGATCGTTCCCGTTGCGGCGAGCCCCCACACCAGGGCCGCCGCGGCGAGACGGGCTGCCCCTCGTCCGCGCGCGGACAACACCGAGAACGCAGATGACACAGAATTCCCCTTCGCGCAGGACCCTTTGACATGGGGGACGGTCCCGCCAGCAGAATCAGAAGCCCCGAGAGCTGTGTTCGGCATCCTAAAGAAGCGCCGCATCGCTCCCCCCGGTCCTGTCGTCCGATAACCGATCTGACTCGGAATCGTTATCGCGATCACTTCGTGAGCTGCGCCTATCGACAAATCCACAAGGATTGTTCGTCATGTATTTGTCGATAGGCCGCAGTTCGGTCAGATCGTGGCCCTCGCTGACATCACGTCACCCCGGCCGGTTCCGGACGCGATGGGGACACGCCCTCCGGCGGGGCGTCCGGGACCGACTCCCAACTGGGCTCGGGGCGCTGTGCCGCAGCCGGCTCGCCCTCCTTGGACGGACGCCGGAAGGCCGACGTACCGCGGGAGAGGTCGTGGCCGATCGCCACCGCGTCGATGTCCGCCGACGTCCAGCTCTGTCCGTCGCGGGTCTCGGTGCGCACCTTCAGCCTGCCCTGCACGATGACGGGATCCCCCACCGACACCGAGGCTCCCACGTTCGTGGCGAGCGCGCGATTGGCCCACACCGTGAAGAAGTTGGTGTGCCCGTCCGTCCACCCGTTCTTCTCGCGGTCCCAGTACCGCGAGGTCACCGCCAGCCGGAACCGCGCCGACGCGCCGTTCGCCAGTTCCCGGTACACGGGCCGTGTCGCCACGTTGCCCACCGCGCACACCATCGTCTCGTTCATCGTGAATCCCTCCCGTGCGGATGCGTCTGCCGCGGCGAACGCATGCGCTGCGATCGCCGCGGGATCAGACTGCCTCCGCCCGGCCGGGCCCGCTGGGCGCTGTGGGCCGAGGGACGGTTGTGGAAAACCGCGTCACCCGACCGGGGTACCCGCCGTCGCCGTCCCCATGACCCGCCCGTACTGCTCCCGCACCTCGCGGTACCGCAGCAACTCCGCCGCCACGGGATCCAGCACCCGGGCCCTTCCGCAACCGGCGGCCGCCTCGCGCAACCGTCTCTCCGCTTCCAGGCCGTAGCGCCGCGCCGGCCCGCGGGCCGCCATCCTGCCGGCCCACTCGACGGCCGGGCCGCCGACGATGCCGGACACCATCAGCAGCACCGGAACCCCGAGGTTCGGAGACATGACCCCGACGATCTGGCCCACCAGCCAGAGCCCGCCGATGACCTGGACGATCGTCATCGCGGCCTGCGCCAGCACCGCGACGGGCCACCAGCCGGGCCTCGGCGGCCGTCCCGCCGGTGCCGCCGCGCGCGCCGCCATGTCGTCCAGCGCCTCGGGCAGCCCCTGCGCGCCCCGTACGGCCGCCTCGCGCACCGCCAGCGCCCAGGGCGCGGGAAGTCCGTACGCGGCCCGGTCGGCCACCGTCCGCACCGCCTGTTCGACGCGCTGGCGGGCGGTGGCCTCCTCGTCCGCCGGAGCGCGCACGGGCAGACGCCCGGTCGGAGGTTCGCGCCGCTCCAGATACCAGCGCCACAGCCGCAGCCAGGGAGTGCCGCAGGCGCGGTTGGCGTTGCGCCGCCAGGACCGTTCGGCGGCCTCGCCGGCCGCCACGGCGCCGACCGCGTCCGCGAGCCGGTCCGCGAACTCGTCCCGCGCCTCCTCGCTGAGCCCGACCCGCCGTCCCGTCGCGTAGACGGGCCGCAGCCGTGCGGCGGCCGCGTCGAGATCGGCGGAGATCCGTCGTGCGGCGGCTCCGCGTTCCGCCACGAACTGGCCGAGACACTCACGCAGTTCGGGGACCCCGGCCCCGGTGAGGGCGGACAGCGAGAGGACGGTGGCGCCCGGCTCGCCGTACTCGCCGAGCGCGATGCCGTCCTCGTCGAGCAGCCGCCGCAGATCGTCGAGCACCTGATCGGCGGCCTCGCCGGGGAGCCGGTCCACCTGGTTCAGGACCACGAAGGTGACCTCCGCGTACCCGGCCAGCGGCCGCAGATAGCGCTCATGGAGGACGGCGTCCGCGTACTTCTCCGGATCCACCACCCAGATGACCGCGTCGACCAGCTTGAGAACCCGGTCCACCTGCTCGCGGTGCTGGACGGCCGCCGAGTCGTGGTCGGGCAGGTCCACCAGGACCAGGCCGCGCAGCTGGGCCTCCGCCTCCGCGCTCTGCAACGGTCGTCTGCGCAGCCGCCCCGGGATGCCGAGCCGGTCGATCAGGGTGGCCGCGCCGTCGCTCCAGGTGCAGGCGATGGGGGCCGAGGTGGTCGGCCTGCGTACGCCGGTCTCCGAGATCGCCACGCCCGCGAGCGCGTTGAAGAGCTGCGACTTGCCGCTGCCCGTGGCTCCGGCGATCGCGACGACGGTGTGTTCCCCGGAGAGCCTGCGGCGGGCCGCCGCCTCGTCCAGGACCCGGCCCGCCTCGGCGAGCGTTCCGCTGTCGAGCCGGGCGCGGGAGAGGCCGACCAGTTCACGGAGCGCGTCCAGGCGCGAGCGCAGCGGCCCGTCGTACGCGAGAGGCGCGGGCATCGACGGAACGGCGGCCTTGGTCTCCGCCGGCGATGCCTGGTACCGGGCCGGGGCCGCCTCGGTCACGCGTCGCGCGATGAGGCCGTCGTCCCAGACCGGGCCGTCCTCCGCGTGCGCCGGGTCGTCGTCCTCCCCACGCGCGCGGGACTCCGTTCCGGACGCGTCCCGGGAGCCTCCCCGTCCGGCCGTACCGTCGCTCCGCGCCGCCTTGCCGCCGTCGGCCCCCTCATCACCCCCTCCGGCCTCCCTGGTGCCCTCCAGGGGCCGTGCCCCGGAACGTGCCGCACCGGCCCGACCGTCGTCCGGGCGGCTTTCCTGAGTACCCCTGGAGCCCCCGGTCGCCCCGTCGCGGTCGTCGCGGCCGTCGAGGTCGGTGCGTTCGCCGCCCGAGGCGCCCGCTCGGGAAGGGGAGTCTGCTGGTGAGGGGGCGTTTTCGCCGACGCCGTCCTCGGGGCGGTCCTCCGCGGGACGGTCGTTCTCCGGACGACTGTCCTCGGGACGTCCGTCTCCGGGACGGTCGGCTTGATCCGTGCGGTCAGTGACGGCAGTCACCGCGGTCACCTCTCCTTCTGCAGTACGGACAGCGCGGCGATGAGCTCGGCCTGGGGTTCCGGATGGACGTCGAGCGCTTCGAGGGGGGCGAGCCGGCGCTCGCGTTCGGTCTGGAGGGCCCTGTCGATGAGGTCGGTGAGCAGTCGGCCGCCCTTGTCGCGCAGCCGCAGCGCGCCGTGGGCCCCGATCCGCTCGGCCAGTCCCTCGCCCGCGCTGCGCGCCCTGCGGCCGCCCAGGAGCGCGGTGGCGACCAGCGCGGCCACCACCGCGGAGTCCGGCGCGACACTCTTGTCGAGGTCGCGCACCTCGTCCTCGGCGTACTCCTCCAGGACGCGTCGCCAGCGTCGTACGGCCAGGCCGATCCGGTGCTCCGCGCTCTCCAGCGCCGGATCACGGTCCGTCAGCCCCGGAGCTCCCGAGGCCGGTTCACGGCGCCAGGCGTCGTCCACGCGTTCGTCGGCGGCCGCGACGGAGCACAGCAGCAGGGCGGACAGGCTTTCCACGAGCGCGTCCAGCAATTCCTCGGCGGTGCAGTCGAGGGGATAGGCGCGCCAGCGCTTGAGAGCGTCCCCGGAGAGCACGGCCCCGGCCTGCAGACGCCCCTTAGCGCGCGTGTGCTCGCTGTCGTACGCCCCGTCGACGGCCGCGGTGAGCCGTGTCGCCGCGGCGTACTGCGCGGCGGTGGCACTGGCCAGTTCCGGCATCCGCGCCTTCAGGGAGTCGAGGACGCCATGGGCCGTACGGGCCATGGCCCCGTGGCGGGCTCCCGGGTCCTGGGCCTGGTACGTGAGCCACGTACGCAGCGGTGCGACGGCCGTGGCGGGCAGCAGGCCGCCGCCCCAGGCGGACTCGGGCAGTTCGGGCACGGTGAAGCGGGGCGCCTCACCGAGTCCCGCCTTGGCGAGCAGCGCGCCGTACTGCCGCGCGACCTCGGACACCACCTGGTGCGGCACCCGGTCCAGGACCGTCACCAGGGTCGCCTTCTGCTCCTTGGCGGTACGCAGCAGATGCCACGGCACCGCGTCGGCGTACCGCGCGGCCGTCGTGACCATCACCCAGATGTCGGCCGCGCAGATCAGTTCGGCGGCCAGCACCCGATTTTCGGCCACCAGGGAGTCGACGTCGGGCGCGTCGAGGAGGGCGAGGCCGCGGGGGAGCGTGTCGGCGGTCTCGATACGCAGCACCCGCTCCCCGCGTTCGGCGTCGGCGGGCAGATCGTCGCCGGGTTCCCGGTGGGGCATCCACACGCGCGTGAGCTGGGGCAGTACACGCATGCCGCTGAACCAGTGATGGTCCTCCGGATGGCACACCAGCACCGGGGTACGGGTCGTCGGGCGCAGTACGCCCGCTTCGCTGACCCGGCGCCCCACAAGGGAGTTGACGAGGGTGGACTTGCCGGCACCGGTGGACCCTCCGATGACGGCGAGAAGGGGTGCTTCGGGTTCCCTCAACCGGGGCACCAAATAGTCGTCGAGCTGTGCGAGCAGTTCGTCGCGGTTGGCACGCGCTCGTGGAGCCCCTGCCAGGGGCAGCGGAAAGCGTGCGGCGGCGACACGGTCGCGCAGGGCGGAAAGTGCGTCGAGCAGTTGAGGCCGTACGTCCAAGGTCACCACATGCGAAGAATGCCCAATTTTGGAGTCTTTCTGAAGCATATGGGTATGCCTGCGCGCCGACAGGACAGACGGGGCGGAAGGGATGACTGGGGCGCAGGCATAACGAGTGCACAACACCCGATGCGCGAGACGCCAAAAGCGGTGCACGATTCGTACCCGCCTGCGATTATCAGGACCGCTTCACTGAACCTCCACATCGAGCCACGGAGGCGCAGTATGAGGGGCAGGGATGCGGGAGCCCTATCCTTGTCCCCGGCAAGGTCACGGATCCGCCCACACCCGGGCACCAGGACACAGGCCGACACACCCGGCCCCCGTAGCTCAGTGGATAGAGCAGGCGCCTTCTAAGCGCTTGGCCGCAGGTTCGAGTCCTGCCGGGGGCGCCAGTCTCCGCCCTCCCTTTGGGGAGGGCTTTTTGCTGGTCAAGACAGGTCTCACTCGATACGGCGAAGCCCCGAACGCCTCTCTGATGATCAAGGGGAAGGTCCGGGGCCGTCCGGCTGTCACCGGGTTCTCGCGGGTGGCCGCGTCGAATACGTGGCGAAGTTTTCGGCGTTCGGATCGTGGACGTCGTCGCACAGGAGCCGGTCGTCCTCGGCGTCGTGGATGCGGACGGGAAGGGGGCCCGGCCGTGTTCTCCCGGCCGGGCCCCCTTCCCGTCCCGGACATGCCTGGCCGGTTCACCCGGGCGGCAGCGGGCGCGTGTGCCTCCGTCGCCGGTCCGCCCCGTCCGGTCGCCGGGCTCAGCCCGTCGTCGCGCCGTCCTTGGAAGGCGTCCGGCGAGATGTCGTGCCGTCCAGGTGGACCACCACCCCGGTGTAGAAGCGGTGTACCGCGTCGTCGACGCTGCGGATGAAGCCCGACTCCGCGTTCCCGCGCGTGCTTCCCATGCTCTTGAGGAGGGACAGCCGGAACCCGGTGATCCGGGAGGCGGGCTCCTTGGGCAGCATGTCGGCCGGCTCGGGGCGGAGGCGTTCGAGCGTTCCCCGGGGGCCGGACGCCTCCCCTTCGACGAGGGTCTCGACGTGAAGATCCGCCGGCGCCTCGGCCAGCCGCCGGACCAGCCGCTTCGCCCACGACAACGGGTAGCCCTGCTCGGGTGCCGGGATCTCGATCGAGGTGCGGAGCTTGCCCGTACGCAGGTCCGCGTTGATCGCCAGGACGCCGGGTGTCCCCTCGATGCGCAGCTCCGCCTGAAGCCGCCCGTCGCGGCAGAGCCGGTCCGCGAGAAGACCGCGCAGCGCCTTCGGATCGGTTCCGCGTCCGGTGCGCTGGACGGGCAGTACCTTCTGGCCCAGTTCGCCGCCCAGCCGCAGGCAGACCTGGCGTACGAGGCGTTCCCAGCTCTCGACGACCTCCAGCGCGCGCGAGTCTCCCTGGCACAGGGTCTCGTCGTCGAGCCCGTTGCGTACCGGCACCCAGGCCGGCCCCATGTTCTGGAAACCGTGGCAGCCGGAGTTCTCGTGCCGCAGGTAGTGCAGCAGTTCCTGGAGGAGCCAGGCGTGCGCCGCGTTGCCGACGCCCTCGTGCCGGATCAACAGCTGCGCCTGATGGGCGACTTCCGCCCACGACAGGTGCCACAGGGCCACCTTGTGCTTGCGCCTCTTGTCGATCTTGACCTCGACGAGCGGGCTGCCCTCCAGCGCGACGTCGTTCGACAGGGTGATCACGGCCTCGTAGCCACGGCGCGCGGCGATGTCCATGTACGCCTGGACCTGCTCGGCCTTGAGCGCGCTGCCGTTGGTCTTCGTCTCGACCAGTGCCGTCCACAGCTTGCCGGCCCGTTCGACCCGGATCACTCCGTCGGGGCGACGGGGGGTGTCGCCGTGCGGCAGGGTGACCTCGGTGAAGGTCTCCATGCGGCCGGCCGGCGCTCCGAAGGCGGCGGTGAGTCTCCTGCCGAATTCCGGCACCTGAGCCATCACGGACAGCAGCACCGACGTCGCACGCGTCTCGCGCTCCCGGTCGCTCTTGAGCGCCGACGCCGGGAAGAGCCGCGCGTCCCTCCACGACTCGTTCTCGGCCAGCGTCCTCTTGGCCGCCTTGGGCAGGGTGACCTTCTTCTTGGCCGTACGAGGCCGCGCCGCCGCCTTCGTCGGCAGGGTCTCGCCTTCCGGCCGGCGGGGGGAGGGGATCGCCGCCGGCGCTTCTCGCGGCTCGGGTTCGCCGGCCGACGCCGACGCCGACGCTGATACCGAAGCCGCCGCCGACGGCGATACCGGCTCCGGTGCCTCCGCCGTCGTGTCCGGCTGATCGTCGTCGGCCGCCGCGTCCAGTGCCGCCTCGGCCGCCGCGTCGTCGTCGATGTCGACCCCGAAGTCCGCGGCCAGACCGGCGAGACCCGTGTCGTAACCCTGGCCGACGGCGCGGAACTTCCACTCCTCGGCCCGCCTGTACAGCTCGCCGAAGATGATCGCGCTCACCGAGTCGGCGTCGCCGATGGCGAAGCGGAGGAGTTCCTCACCCCCACCGTCCGCCAACGCCAGCCTCACGCGGTCCAGTTCACCGAACCGGGCGCCCTCGTAGCGGCTGGCGGCCAGGACGATGCGATCCACTTCGGGGGACACCGCGGTCAGGTCGAAGCCGATCCGGTCCTCGTCGCCGTCCGCCGTCGGCGTCTTGCCCAGAAGCTGCACGCTTCCGTCCGCGGCGACCGGGTTGTTGTAGAAGCAGAAGTCGGCGTCGCTGCGGACCTTGCCGTTCGCGTCCAGCAGGAGGACGGACACATCGGCGTCCCCTTCGCCGGTCGAGCTTCCCCAGCCCAGGCTGACGATCACCGAGTCGATGTTCTCGCTCAGAGCGCCGAGCGAAACATTCGACCCTTTGACCATTTCACGCATGAATCCCCCCAGAACAACGCAACTCGGTGTGCCGACACCCCCACCCGGCCGCATGGTGCCCGGCGCCGCGCGGTGATCGGTGCGCGGGTGACTGTAGTGCCCACGAAACCGTATATGGAGGAGCCGCGCGGAATCTGTGCGGGATTCGTGGAAACGTCCTTAAGCTGTCCGCCCTGGTCGGCCTCGGGGCAGGCGACGACCCCCGGACACCCCCCCCGCACGACTCCGGCAGGTCCAGGGGTACGGAGCGGAACGGCTAGTGACGGATCGTGCTCGCGCGACGGCTCCGGGAGTCCCGACGGCTCCGGGAGTCCCGACGGCTCCGGGGGAGCGGAGGGGCGGGCCCCGGTCACCTCAGCGTGTGGGACGTCCTGCCCGATGCCGCGTCGATCTCGTCGTGGGCCTTGGTCAGCAGTTGCATGGCGAGCTCGTTCAGGGCCCTCGCGCCCGCGACCTCCTCGCCGACCCTGGGCTGGTTCGAGTCGGAGGGGTGGCGGCTGGCGTATCCGTGGGCGCGTACCTCGCTGCCGTCGGGGAGCCGCAGCAGGGCGGCCGCGCGGGTGCGGTGGTCGTCCTCCTGGAATTCCATCTCGACATGCCAGCCGACCGTGGTCCGTGCCTGCATCGCTGTCGTCTGTGTCATCGCGATCACCTCCGAAGGCGCTGCCCCCTGGTGAAGCCCTCAGCGGACTGGTTGAGCCCCTGGAAGAGCGGACTGGATGAGCCCCTAGAAGAAGTGTCCTCCTCGGGCGGGCCGGGCACGAGGCGAGGGCGCGGGGGGTCACACGGGGTGGCGCGTCCGTGCCTGTGCGGCGACGGCGGTCGGTGACGTCCGGCTATCGGAAACGGCTACCGGAAACAGCTACCGGAAACAGCTACCGGAAACGGCCCCTCACCAGCGGGTTTCCCGTCGATGAAGGGCCGTGTCGGGCGGCTTGGGCCGTCTCCGGGCCGTCTCCGGGCCGTCGTGGGCGTGACCGACGGTCCGGAGACGCGGGTCAGTTGGTGAAGTACATGTACTTCCAGGAGCTGTAGGCGGTGGAGTTGACGTCGTCGCCGGAGGAGTCGTTGATGTAGGCCGACCGGACCCGGACGCGCAGGCCCGCCTCGTCGGAGGCGCCGAGGTCCATGACGCTCTTGCCGCTGGCGCCCAGCTCGAAGTACTCCTCGTAACCGCGGAGCCACTGGCCATTGACGTAGACGTCGAGGTCCAGCCGGTAGTGGCGGCCCGAGTAGTAGTTCATCGCGGTGGTGAACAGCGGGCCGGTGTTCTTGCGGTACCAGTAGTACGTCGGGGAGTTCGCGCTGACCTTGGCCGTCTTGTAGTACTTCGCCAGAGAGGTGGAGACACTCGCCTTGGCGTACGCGGTGACCTTGACCGACTTCGGGGCCGTGCGGGCGTCACCGGCGAAGACCGCGGTGACTGTGGTGTCCCGCTTCATGTCCACCACAGCGGAGACGTTTCCGCTGGAGTTGACGGTCGCCTTCTTCACCAGGACGTTGGGCTTGTCCGAGCCGTAGGGGTTGGCCCAGATCTCCACCGTGCGGTTCTTGTAGGTGGTGCCCAGGTGCGTGGTGAAGGTGACGTCCTTGTCGTACGAGTACACCGTGCCGTTGTTGTTCAGGCTCAGCGTGGTGGCGGTCCGGGAGACGGCCACCGTGTCGGAGCCCGAAGCCGCGGTGTGGGTCGCGTCGCCCGCGTAGGAGACGGCGTACTTCACGTCGCCGCCGGCCGGCGGGGTGTCGGTGAAGGAGAAGGTGCCGTCCGCCTTGGTCTTCACCGAGGCGAGCGTCTTGCCGGAGGGCGACTCCAGGTCCGTGCGCTTGACGGTGAGTACCGTGCCGGCCGGCAGCGCCTCGGCACCGGCGACCTTGCCGGTGACGGTCAGCGACTTGGCGCGCGTGGCCGTTGCGGGCGCGCTCACCGTGACTGTGGTGGTGCTGCGGGAGACGGTCACGGTGCGTGTGGCGGAGGTCGGGGCGTGGCCGGTGTCGCCCGCGTAGGAGACGGTGTACTTCGCGTTGCCCTCGACGGCCGGGGTGTCGGTGAAGGAGAAGGTTCCGTCCTCGGCGGTGGTGACCGGGGCGAGCGTCTTGCCCGACGGCGACTCCGTGTCGGTGCGGGTGACCGTCAGCGATGTCCCGGCCGGCAGCGGATCGCCACCGCTGATCTTCCCGGTGACCGTCAGCGACTTGCCGGGAACCACCGAGGAAGGCGCGCTCACCGTGACTGTGGTGGTGCTGCGGGAGACGGTCACGGTGCGTGTGGTGGAGGTCGGGGCGTGGCCGGTGTCGCCCGCGTAGGAGACGGTGTACTTCGCGTTGCCCTCGACGGCCGGGGTGTCGGTGAAGGAGAAGGTTCCGTCCTCGGCGGTGGTGACCGGGGCGAGCTCCTTGCCCGACGGCGACTCCGTGTCGGTGCGGGTGACCGTCAGCGACGTCCCGGCCGGCAGTGGATCGCCGCCGCTGATCTTCCCGGTGACCGTCAGCGACTTGCCGGGGACCACCGAGGAAGGCGCGCTCACCGTCACCGTGGTGACGGCCTTGGTCGGCGCGTTCAGGGTGTTGAGACGGTACGTGTTGCCGCTTTCGGTGACCGCGAAGAGGTGGTCGCCGTCCGGCTCCCACGCCAGTCCGTCCGGGACCAGGGTGCCGGAACCGGTGTCGGCGAACTCGTACTTCCGGACCGGCTCGGTGGTACCGGGCTCGAATATGTAGACGTCCGGCTCGTACATGCCGTCGATGCCCGCGGCGACGGTGCCGTCCGCGGCGATGTCGACGGCGTTCGGGTAGGGGTCGGTCGGGTAGCTGCCGACTTCCTTCAGGTCGCTGGTGGACAGGACCTGGTGCTTGTAGGGCGAGCCGCTGGCCGTGACGACCTGGTCGCCGTCGGGGGTCACCGCGAGGTCGCGCAGGTTGCTGCCGGCCTGGCCCTGGGCCATGAGCCTGGGAGCGTCCGGGCCGGAGACGTCATAGGTCGCCACGGCGGAGGGGCTGAGGCCTGGGACGCCCGCGGCCAGCACACCGGGCGCGGCCGGGTTGGACGCCAGCCGGGGCGCGTAGTACCAGCGGGTGCGGCTGTCCTGGGCCACGGCGAGGACGGCGTCCGGGCCCGAGAGGTCGAGGGAGCCGATGTTCCCGCTCGCCGCCGTGCCGTAGCCGAACCACAGCTTCCCGCCGGCGCGGGCGAGCGTCGTCGGGGCGTCGGCGGTGCCGGTCGAGTAGCGCGCGGACTCGGTGAGGCCGGCCGTGTCGATGGCCGCGATCTCGTCGCTGCCCGGGACGGCCACGTACAGCGTCTGCGAGTCCGCCGAGAGCTCCAGGCCGTCGGCCCCCGGCAGCGATCCGAACGTCCCGACGACGTTGCCGCTGTAGTCGGTGGCGACGACCTTGCCGCCGGTCCGGTCGCTGACGAAGACGTGCCGGTGCACGCTGTCCACGACGACGTCGGCGACGGAGGCGACGGGCAGGACGGCGTTGCCGTCGGCGTGGGCGGCCGTGGACCCGAGGCCCGTCAGCGCCGCGGAACTGAAGAGGACGGCGAGTGCCGTCGCGGTGGAGATCCTGCGGTTGCGCAAGGTGGTTCAAACCCCCATGAGCCGTGGGAGGCCGCGCGTCACCGGAGGCTGGAGGGCGCCGGGCGCGGCATGCTTCGGATGCCTATGACACGGGTGTGACCACGGAACCGCCGGAATGGTTGTGCGAGGGAAGAGGAGATTCCGGGGCTTCTCCCACGGCGTTGTCCGTTCCTCGCCGGCCCGCCGGACCGCTGGCGACCGACAGTCACGGACGAGCCACGGACGACAGCGGCGGAGCCCCAGGCCGGAGGCCCCTGACGAAGGTGAACCGCCGGAGCTCCGAGCATCCTTCGACGCCTATACGGCACACAGGCCGACCGATGGGTCGCGGTCGCTCTCCGCACTATTTCCCCGGCGCTCGACGCCGACGCATCGGACGAAGCGTGGGCGTGGCTGTACGAGGGACGTATCCGGACCCGGAGAGCCCCCTCGCGCGCATGGAGCTCTGCACAGTCTCAGTGACCCACGTCGGCACACGCATCACCTGGACGATCCGCCCAGTCCTCTTCGCGCCGCTCGCCCACTGACAGGGCGTCGAACTCCCAGCCTGCGTAGACGACTTCAAGCCCCATGTGACCGGCTGAGTCAGGGCGCCGGCCATTGCAGGAAGTCTTGAATGATGGGGTCCGGCTCGCCCGTCTCCGGGTCGAGCCCCGCAAGCCAACGCCGCTGCTCCTCGCGCCAATGCACAAAGGGAGCGGTTTTGCCCCACAGAGAGGCATCGCCAAGAGGACACTCATCGAATCGGGCGCGCATCATTCTGACCAGGAACTCGACCATGCCGCAGTCGAAGAGCTTCCATCGCGAGTCGCCGTAGCTGATTTGCCGACGCCAAACCACCACGGGCCACTTCTCCGGATCCGGGTCGAGCATGAGCCACCCCAGCTCGTTGGCATTGCAACCGGAACCCCAGGGCAGGACCGATCCTCCGTCTGCGACGATGCCGGGAACGCCACCCTCGCTGTTCCACAGGTCCCGGAACTCAGGCGCGAACTCGAGGATGTTGCCGGGGTCCCATTGCGGACCCTCAACAGGCAGCGGCCCCAGGATGTTGAGGTCTCCGAGGCCACCCGCGCCGTAGACGGACATGAAGGCCGTGTAGTCGCTCGGCAGACGCACACCGAGCGCCTCATGGACTGCACGCCAGTCCACTTCCTCGTCCGCCCCATGCACCGATGGCACAAGACTGAGCAGCGGCGCCAACAGCCTCTCAGCAGACACGAACGCTCCTTCGATCACCTCGGGAGCCGCACCGTAACTGCACACACTGACAACCCAGAGTGTCTTGTCTCGGATGATGCTTGACGATTCGGCATCAGGTGATGCTTGAGGTCTGACCTAGAGATCGTGGCTTACTGGGTGCCATGACGGACCGTTTCCCTGAGATCACCTCCGTGGAGGAGTTCATCCGGCTGCGGGAGAGCGAGGACCCGGCGGAGTACAACCGCTCGGCGTGGGCAACCCTCCCGCTGCCCGTGTGGTGGGACCTGGTGCGCAAGCATCCCGACATGCGTTTCTGGGCCGCACATAACAGGACGGCGCCGTCGGAGATCCTGGCCGAGCTGATCAAGGATCCGGACTGGCGGGTCCGAGACCGGGTGGCCACCGGCGGAGACATCGCCGCTTTCGAAACAGCGGACCGCCTGGCGGGCTTTGCCGCCTCGCACCTGCACCCCGCGATTCCGGGCGCATCCGCGGCAACCTGCACCGGCCTCGCCGCTACCACCGGGGCCTTCAACGCGTCTTCTACACCTCCGCGCTGGTCAGCATCCGCACCTGCGACGACTCCCGCCGCTTCTACGACCGCAAGCGCACCGAGGGAAAACGCCACACCCAGGCGGTCCTGGCCCTCGCCCGCCGACGCGTCAACGTCCTCTGGGCTCTCCTGCGCGACCAGCGGAAATACGCTCCCGCTCCACCAGCTGCACACCTGGCCTGACGCTTGACACACGACATTAGGAAGCAGCCACCATGGGGCGAGCCTCGCAGATCATGGCCCCAACGTCGTGCTTTACCGGGCAGGTCCACAGACTGCCCGACGCGCCGGAAGCTTACGGGGCCATGATCACTCGCCCCATGGCAACTCCCGCCCAAAGCCGCTCCACCGACCTGACGTTGTCAGCGTCCGTGACCGTGCTTGTAGAGCGCATTGCTGGCCCGGAAGCGGATACGGCCACAGCGGTCCCGCTCTTCCTGCGAAGCATCGGGCGGGCAGCAGCAATGGCGGGAGATCCATCGAATGTCAGCGGGGTCGAGCCACAGAGGTACCCGCCCGGCCGCCTGCTCGCTCTCAGGATCGGTCGGCGTTATATCAGTCATGCCGGGAGCGTAGCCGTGCCCCTCCCGTGCCCGTTCTGTCGGAAAACGGCGGGGAGTCACGGGCGCCGACCTCACGCAGTCAGCGTCCCGTCTCTGTGTCACACTGCTGCCCGCCGGCAGAGGGCGGCTTCGCAAGGGGGTGGAGCGTGGGAGCGGCATTTGTTCTCTGGGGCGTAGCGGTGTGGCTTCAGCTCGTGGGTACGGTGGTTGGCATGCGCGCGCTGGTACTCGGACGAGTTCCCGGCCGACGGCTACAACGCTACGTCGCGCAGCCGAGGGTCTGGGGGGCCGGTGTGCTGTTGCTCGTGGCTTGCGTGTTCTCGTCCGTGACTGTCGCGGTCATCGGAGCGGGGCTCATCGCCCTCGGACATGTCAGGACACCGAGGTTCGACTACTGATCATCGAGCGGCGAGGGGTGGCCCCAGGGCGTGCCGCTCCGTGCCAGAACGGACGGGGACTCACGGGGAATCGGGGTTCGCCGGGGCGCATACCGCTCGACGCTGCCCAAGGCAGGGATTCCCAGGTCGCATCTGTGATCGCCCACCTTGCTCCTAAAGCGGTGGGTCTATTCGTCCGCCTGACCCTCGTCAAACGGGCCACCAATGAGGCGGCTACCCCTGGACTGGAAGATCAGGGTGGGTGGCCAGAAAGATCATGTAGGCGATCGCCGCTGTCGCCCCCAAGAGGGACAGCACGCCACCCACTACAGCTCGCGTGCTGTTCGCTCGCCCCGACTTTGATGCGCGGTACTCGACAAAGGCCCGCACCAGGCCGACGAGCGCCAGAGGCAGCGCGACGAAGCTGACCAGTATCCAGAACGGGCAGCAGAACCAGAACGCCAAGGACGCTCCGCCGAACCAGACCGCAAGCTCTGCTTTCTCTTGCGTCTCGTCCGGGGTGCCGACAGAAATCATGGGCCGATCCAAGCAGAGTCCTTCTGCCGTACAGCAGCGAGGTACAGCAACCGTCGCGACCCGAGTCAACCGTCAGCAGCCACATGCGACCGTGTGACCAGCCGAGCAGACCTCAGTGACCGTTGTGCCCATAGTTCGCATCGAGGGGCAGGGAGGCCGGACCTTGAGCGGTGGCGGACGGAGATGGAAGGGGCGCCGTTCGCAAGTGCCGGCCAGAGCGTGGGCGACTGGCCTCTAGGGTTCAGAGTGGGGTGATCCAGTGCACGAAGGTCTGCCGGTTGAGAATGCGGGGAGCGTCCCGTTGTGCCTCTTCGTCGAACCGTACGGCGAAGACTTTTGGCTTGAGCCGGGGGAGGCCGTCACCGTCTCCGCGGTCAGCGACGGCTCCAACGTCCAGTTCGCGGTGACCGTCGCGGCCGAGCTGGTGAGCGTGTGGCTTTTCGAGAACGGTGATCCCGACAGGGTTGTCTCGGAATCCCAGGTACTCGATGCGTCTGGCACCCCGTTGGAGTGTGGACACCAGCGCTACGACCGGCGAATCCCCGGGCCATTCTTGCGGCGGACAGTCAAGCCCGATGAGTCTCCTGACATCAGTGTCTGACACCAACAAGGGCGACCGGCCGTGGTCGACGCTGAACGTCAGCCGACAGCCAGTCGAGGCACCGGGTGGGTGGACCGGCACCGGAAGCGCCCCGTCATCGACCTGATAAAGATGCGGCCACAGAGTCAAGTCCCCGGCTAGGCCTCGGATCCTCCGCCGGCTTACGAGACCGCCTGTAATCTCTGTTTCTCGGATCATGCCCGGGGCCATATCGTGGCTGCGAAGGTGGCGGTGCCGAGGTAGATGTAGGCGCGTTTCTCGTAGCGGGTGGCGACTGACGGAAACCCTTTAACCATCCGTCCGGCATCCCGGGGCACGCCACTGAGATACTTGAGCACCCGGGTGAAAGACCACAGGTGCCTATCATCTGCTGGAATGCACAAAGGGCGTCTACGCAGTCGCGACGCCCGGCTACTCCGAATCCTGGGATTGACCCTGGTCACGCATGACGAAGGGACACCTCATCGATGCGCATCCTCCTGCTCGGGCCGCCCGGAGCCGGCAAGGGCACGCAAGCAGTGCGCCTTGCCGCGCATCTGTCGATCCAACACATCTCCGCCGGTGACCTGTTCCGTGAGCACATCGACCAGGGAACCGAGCTCGGGCAGAACGCCCACATGCACGTGCGCGCCGGCCGTCTGGTACCGGACGAGGTCACGATCGGGGTGATCCAAGAGCGCCTTGCCCGCCCGGACACCGAGCGCGGATTCCTGCTGGACGGCTTCCCCCGCAATCTTGCCCAGGCGGAGGCGCTGGACGGCATCCTGGCCGACTCGGATTCGAGGCTGGATGCCGTTCTCGACCTGGAGATTCCCGAGGCCGAGGTGGTCAGGCGGATCGCTGGACGATGGCTGTGCCGTCGGGACCGCGAACACATCTTCCACGTCGACTACAGCCCGTCTGAAGTGGCAGGAGCCTGTGACGTCTGCGGCGGTGAGCTGTACCAGCGCGATGACGACCACGAGGCAACTGTTCGCAGGCGACTGGAGGTCTACCGCAGCGAGACGGCGCCGGTCGTCGACCACTACCAGGCCCCAGGGCTGGTGACCACGATCTCGGCCCTCGGCCAGGTCCAGGAGGTCCTGGACCGCGCCCTGGTCGCGATCGGCCAGGGCCAGGTCGATGCCTCCGGCGCGGCGAGCTGTTGACCCCTCCGCTGGGGAGGTGCGGGGCGGCCGTCCCTGATGGTCGCCGCCGAGGACTGCAAGCTCCGCCCGCCCCAGCTGCCGTGTCGCTGGATCGTCCTTGGTTTCGTGAAGGGTAAGCAAAGGCTGAGCGCCCACAGTCCCGGGAGCCTTCCCTGGAGCTACGGTCCGGCAAGCCGCGTGCCACAGCCGTGCCACATCGTGCGGTCAACCGCGGTCAACAACGGCTCGTCACAGTCGAGATGCACCGTTCCCCCGGGCTGCCGCTACAGCCGGAATGACCTGGGGAACTCCGCCGCCGACCACGTCCGCCCTTACAAGGCGGATGTCGGCGATTCGAGGGAGTCCGCGCCCACCAGTCCAATGGCGTGGAAGGGCTCAGGTCGACCGATGTGAACGTGGAAGCGCGGGCCTTCAGCCCTCGGCTTCGGGGTGACCAGGTCGTGCGTTACGGGACATCGGACTTGATCAGCGATCCGTCGGGGCCCAGCCGGTAGGAATACAACGACCTCATGGTTTCCCTGATCCTCCGCAGCTTCGCTTTTTCCCCCGCAGGGTCGGGTCCGTGGGGGTCCCACACGAAGAAGCCGTGGAGGTCGATGTCGTATGCGTCGAAGTCGTCAGGTTCGGGGCGGTCCTCCCGGACGAAGCCGCAGAGCGCGCGCAGGGCCTCTGCGCCCAGGTCCAGCGGGTGAAAGGGCAGCGGGCGAGGCTCTTCGTCCTCGTCCGGCCAGGGGACGATGTCCACGGGACGGTCCCCGGCCCAGTAGGGCAGTTCGAAGGGGAGCGGTTCGCCGATGTTCTCGATGATGCCGCAGTCCGGCGACAGACTCAGGGAGCGGACCAGGCGCCCGTCCTCCCACACGGCGAACGCGAACCAGTCGACGATGCTGTGCATGGCGTGCAGGACGAGCTTGCGGCCTGTGCTCGCCGCGATGAGGTGTTCGGGAAGCCGGGACGGGAAGTCGACCATCACCCGTTGGTCGCAGACGATCTCCACGCCCGGCCAGCTCGCGGCGTACGCGGCGCCTTTCGGGGGGTACAAGCAGTAGGCCAGCGGTGAGCCGCCGAGCTGTTCGATCTCCGAGCCCGGGTAAAGGCGCCGCATCGTTTCGGACGTCCGCGGCAGGTCCGCCGCCTTCACCCGTCGCAGCAGGCCCGGCACCTCGCCGTCGGCATAGATGAGCAGTCCCGTCTTGGCTCCCATGGCCCCTCCCCGATGACTCGCCCCGATGATCGTCGGACCATAGCCACCGGCACTGACATCGCCGGGAGGGTCGGACCGGTGCCGCCCTGGGCCGTGCGAGGGCGCTCGGCAGTGACCTACGGCGACAACCAGTGACAGACCAGCTACGAGCGAGGACGGGGAAAGGCCAGGTCACGCCCCCGTGGCCGAACGGGTTTCCTTCAAGGGGTAGCCGTCAGGCAAGATGGGGTGTATCTGCCCACTGCCGATTTCAAGCGTCCGGACGGTTTCTCTTGGCTGAGTTCATTTACACCATGCGCAAGACGCGCAAGGCGCACGGCGACAAGGTGATCCTCGACGACGTCACCTTGAGCTTCCTGCCGGGTGCGAAGATCGGTGTGGTCGGTCCCAACGGCGCCGGTAAGTCCACCGTTCTCAAGATCATGGCGGGCCTCGAGCAGCCCTCCAACGGTGACGCGTTCCTGTCGCCCGGCTACAGCGTGGGCATGCTGCTCCAGGAGCCCCCGCTCGACGAGTCCAAGACCGTTCTGCAGAACGTCCAGGACGGCGCCGCCGAGATCATGGGCAAGCTGAACCGGTTCAACGAGGTCGCCGAGCTGATGGCGACCGACTACTCGGACGCGCTCATGGAGGAGATGGGCAAGCTCCAGGACGACCTGGACCACGCCAACGCGTGGGACCTGGACACCCAGCTGGAGCAGGCCATGGACGCCCTGGGCTGCCCGCCCGGCGACTGGCCCGTCACCAACCTCTCCGGTGGTGAGCGCCGCCGCGTCGCCCTGTGCAAGCTGCTGCTCGAAGCCCCCGACCTGCTGCTCCTCGACGAGCCCACCAACCACCTGGACGCCGAGTCCGTGCAGTGGCTGGAGCAGCACCTCGCGAAGTACCCCGGCACCGTCGTAGCCGTCACCCACGACCGGTACTTCCTCGACAACGTCGCCCAGTGGATCCTGGAGCTCGACCGCGGCCGCGCCATTCCGTACGAGGGCAACTACTCCACGTACCTCGACAACAAGGCCTCCCGCCTCAAGGTCGAGGGCCAGAAGGACGCCAAGCGCGCCAAGCGGCTCAAGGAAGAGCTGGAGTGGGTGCGGTCCAACGCCAAGGGGCGTCAGGCCAAGTCCAAGGCGCGTCTGTCGCGCTACGAGGAGATGGCGGCCGAGGCCGACAAGATGCGGAAGCTGGACTTCGAGGAGATCCAGATCCCGCCGGGCCCGCGCCTGGGCTCCATCGTCGTCGAGGTCAACAACCTCTCCAAGGCCTTCGGCGACAAGGTCCTCATCGACGACCTCAGCTTCACGCTGCCGCGCAACGGCATCGTCGGCGTCATCGGCCCGAACGGCGCCGGCAAGACCACGCTCTTCAAGATGATCCAGGGTCTGGAGACCCCGGACTCCGGCACGATCAAGGTCGGCGAGACCGTCAAGATCTCGTACGTCGACCAGAGCCGCGAGAACATCGACCCGAAGAAGACGCTGTGGGCCGTCGTCTCCGACGAGCTCGACTACATCAACGTCGGCCAGGTCGAGATGCCCTCCCGCGCCTACGTCTCCGCGTTCGGCTTCAAGGGCCCCGACCAGCAGAAGCCGGCCGGTGTCCTCTCCGGTGGTGAGCGCAACCGCCTCAACCTCGCGCTGACCCTCAAGCAGGGCGGCAACCTGCTGCTCCTCGACGAGCCCACCAACGACCTCGACGTCGAGACGCTCTCCTCGCTGGAGAACGCGCTGCTGGAGTTCCCGGGTGCGGCCGTGGTCGTCTCCCACGACCGCTGGTTCCTGGACCGGGTCGCGACGCACATCCTCGCGTACGAGGGTGAGTCCAAGTGGTTCTGGTTCGAGGGCAACTTCGAGTCGTACGAGAAGAACAAGATCGAGCGGCTCGGTGCCGACGCCGCGCGCCCGCACCGCGCCACTTACAAGAAGCTGACCCGGGGCTGATCGATCTTGCGGCACATCTACCGCTGCCCGCTGCGCTGGGCGGACATGGACGCGTACGGCCACGTCAACAACGTGGTGTTCCTCCGCTACCTGGAAGAAGCCCGTATCGACTTCCTGTTCCGCCCGGAGAAGGACTTCAAGCAGGGGTCCGTGGTGGCGCGCCATGAGATCGACTACAAGCGGCAGCTGGTCCACCGGCACGCGCCGGTGGACATCGAGCTCTGGGTGACGCAGATCCGCGCTGCGTCCTTCACGATCACCTACGAGGTCAAGGACCCCGATCAGGTCTACGTCACGGCCTCGACGGTGATCGTGCCGTTCGACTTCGAGCACCAGCGCCCTCGCCGGATCACGGCCGAGGAACGCGACTTCCTGGAGTCGTACCGCGACGACGAGGACGAGGCCGTCGCGGCATGACCGTCCTGCACCTCGCCGACGCGGGGGAGGCGGCGGATCTCGCCGCCTTCCTCTCCCGGCTCGTCCACTACGACCGCGCGGCCGCCGTGCGCCTGAAGGCGCACGGCACCACGCTCGCGGTCTTCGGCCGGCCGCCGTCGTTCGAGGTCCTCGCGATCCGGACGGCACGGCTCGCCAAGCCGTACGAGAACGGGCTCGACGTCAGCCTGGACGTGACCGTCTCCGCCGGTGAACTCCTCGAGTCCGTCGAGGAGTCGGCGGCCACCGTCGGTGTCCCGGCCGCCGTCACCGGGCCCCCGTGGGCCGGGGTCCTGCCGCCGCGCGGCGGCTGGCGGGTGGAACCGGGCCTGCCGGGACCGGACGCCGTGCGGGCGAAGGTCGCCGAGGCGGTGGCCGAGTTCCGGTCGCGCACCGAGGAGTTGGCCCCCGAGCTGCGCACCCGTGCCGAACTCGACCGGGTCGGGCGGGAGATATGGTCCCGGCCGATCGGTGACACCGGACTTCCCGTGCGGGCCGCGCACGCCGCGCAGGCCCTGGGATTCCTGCGGCCCGTGCCGCCCGCGCCCGCCTCCGCCGGGGGACAGGTCCCCTCGGGCGGCAGCACGTTGGCGCTGTACTCGTCCGGTGCGTGGCTGCGCCTGCGGACGCCGTTCGGCTCGATCGCCGTCCGCCGGACGGGACTCGGCTCGCTGGGCGTCAGCGTTCACTGACCCCCGGGCGCCGCAGTCCGGCCCCGCGGCGCGCGGTGTCAGGCGCCGGAGCCGGCGGTCAGCCCGCCGTGTTCACCATCGACGCGGCCGCGTACGTCAGGTAGTTCCACAGCGTGTGCTCGTGCTCCTCGGAGAGGCCGAGCTCGTCGACGGCCACCCGCATGTGCTTCAGCCAGGCGTCGTGCGCCGCCTGGTCGACCTCGAACGGGGCGTGCCGCATCCGCAGCCGGGGGTGGCCGCGGTTCTCGCTGTACGTCGTCGGGCCGCCCCAGTACTGGATCAGGAACAGCGTGAGGCGCTCCTCGGCCGGGCCCAGGTCCTCCTCGGGATACATGGGCTTCAGCAGCGGATCCCCGGCGACACCCTCGTAGAAACGGTGTACGAGGCGCCGGAAGGTCTCCTCGCCGCCGACCTGCTCGTAGAAGGTCTGCTCCTGAAGCGTGCCGCGCCGAATCTCTTTCACGCCCCCATGTTCTCAGACGGCGCGACCGAGGACTCAAGGCTTAGGTCCATACCCGCAGAGCGGACGCAGTGGTTCCGGGCCGGACGGGTCGGCGCTCGCCTCGTGGCCCGTTCGGCAGCACAGTGGAGGTATGGGCGCGCACGCTCTCGAAACCGGTCCCGGCCCCGATGACCTCGCCGACGCGGCGCGGGCGTCCCTGGTGCGCGTGATCGAGCGGAGCGGGGCCTGGCGGAGCGATCCCGTCTGGCGGGAGGCCTTCGAGGCCGTCCCGCGCCACCTGTTCGTGCCGTACTACTACCTCGGCGTGATCGGCGGCTACGAGCGTCTGTGGGGCGAGGACCCGGACCCGCCGGCCCGGGACCGCTGGCTGCGCGGCGCGTACGCGGACGCGCCGCTGGCCACCCGGGTACGGGACGGGGAGCTGGTCTCCTCCAGCAGCCAGCCGTCGCTGATGGCCAAGATGCTGGCCGAGCTGGAGGTACGGGACGGGGACACGGTCCTGGAGATCGGCGCGGGGACCGGCTACAACGCGGCCCTGCTCGCGTACCGTCTCGGCGACGGCCTGGTGACCACGGTCGACCTCGACGTGGAGATCACGGAGGCCGCTCGCCGGCATCTGGACATCGCCGGGTACCACCCGACCGTCGTCACCGGTGACGGAGCGCGCGGGGTCCCCGAGCGCGCCCCCTTCGACCGGATCATCGCCACCTGCACGCTGACCACGATCCCGCGCCCCTGGCTGGCCCAGTGCGGTCCCGGAGCCCGCGTCCTCGCGCCGCTGGCCACCGGTCTGATCGCGCTGGAGGTCCGGGACCCCGGTCACGCCGAGGGACGCTTCCTGCACACGTCCGCCTTCTTCGTGCCGCTGCGCGGTGCCACCCGGCCCGGACCGGAGCCGACCCGGACCGACGGGGTGCCGAACCGGGCCCGCGGCCACGATCTGTTCCGTTTCCTGCTCGCCCTGACGGCGGGCCGCCTGGACCCGCAGGAGGCCTACACGCTGTGGGAGAGCGAGGGGCAGCCGCAGCGCGAGCGGTACGGGGTCACGGTCGGCGAGGAGGGCGCCCGGGCGTGGCTGGACGACCCCGAGGGGCCGTACACCTGGCCGCTGCCCTGAGCCGCGCGCTCGGGCTCCCGGGCGTCCGGGAGGCGCTCGGCGGGCGCCTCCCGCACGGGAGACACCTGCCGGGCCACGGTGCCGGGCCCGGCAGGACGGTGCTCAGCCGCGCCGGATCGTGATCGTCGTCCAGGCGCCCACGTGCACCCGGTCGCCGTCCTGGAGCGGCACCGGCACGAACGGCTGGATGGGCTCCTCGCCGCCGTTGACCGTGGTCCCGTTCGTCGAGTTCTGGTCGACGACCGCCCAGGTGCTGTCGGGCTGCTGGACCAGGACCGCGTGCTGGTGCGAGACACCCGGGTCCTCCGGGGGCACCGACAGGTCGATGTCCGGGGATTCGCCGGTGGAGTGCCGGCGGCGGCCGATGGTGATCTGGTTGCCGAGGAGCGGACGCTGAAGCTCCGGCGAGTACGCGGGCAGGTTCAGGCCCGCGGCCTCGGGGCCGGAGCGCTGCATCATCGCCATGAAGTACTCGCGGTCCGGTGCGATGGTCGCGCTCCAGGACAGCGACTGTTGCTGTTGCTGTTGCTGCTGGTAGCCGGGACCGGGCGGAGCCTGGGTGGCGCCGGGCTGCTGGTAGCCGTAGCCGCTCGCCTGGCCCGGGTTGTTCGGGCCGCCCTGACCGCCGGGCGTACCCGACGACGGCGGGGGGATCACCCAGTCGTCCTCACCGCCGCCGAAGGCCGGGCCGCCGGGCCCCGGGCCGCCCTGCCGAGGCGGTCCGCCCTGGGTGAAGGGCGGCGGGGAGGGCTGCTGGGTGTAGGCCTGCTGCGGAGCACCGGGGCCGCCGGGCGCGGACGGCGCCGCCTGGCGCGAGGGGTCGCCGAAGCCCTGGGGTCCGCCGTACGGCTGGGCACCCGGGCCCGGCGGAATCGGTTCGGCGGGCCGGTTCACCTGCGAGGGCCGCGAGCTCTGGTACTCGAACGGGTCGTGACCGGGGCCACCGGCACCCGGACCGCCCTGCTGTCCCGGCCCGGGCTGCGGGAACCGCGGCGCCGGATTCTGGCCGCCGGGACCGCCGGGAGCGCCGTACGGCGACTGCCCGCCGGGAGCGCCCGGACCGCCGGCCGGCGGACGCGGTGCCGCCGGTGTGTACGAGGTGGCGGTGTTGGTCAGGAAGTTCCACCGGCACTCCTCGCAGAACGGCGCCGCGCCCTCACGGGGCGTACGGCACTGCGGGCAGAACTCGGCGTTGGCGTCCGGCACGCCGGACCGGCCGCCGGGGGCCGGCGGCGGCGAACCGGGCGCCGGGTATCCGTAACCGGCGCCGGGCGGCGGCGGTGGAGGGAGCGGGGGCACGGTACCGGCCATGCGGTGACCGCAGACCTCGCACCAATCGTCGGAACCCGACTGGTGTCCGTTCGGGCAGGTCGGCATGTCGGCGCTTCCCCCTTCCTTTTCCGGTCGTGATGACCGGGTTTCTCCGGATCCCCGCGGGACCCGGGCTCGCTACTTCTTTACACGAACAGTCTTTGTGGACCGTGTCTCGAGGGTCATCTCGTCGGCCTCCGCGACACGTGCTTTCAATCGCACAGTACCTGCCGCGACGTCGACCACGTCCACCACCTTCGCGAGGAGTTTCGCGGTATCGGCGTTTCCGGAGGCTCCGGCGAGTTGGACGGCCCGTCCCAGCTTGGCCGTTGCTCCGTCGACATCTCCCGCTTTGCGAAGATCCAGACCTTGTTGGATGACCTGTGCCAGTTCGGCCTGACCGGTGTAGTGCGCGACCTGCGGATTGATGGAGGTCGAGGCGGTCATGTCGTCGGTCCACACGGCCCGTACGAGCCCCTGCGCGCCGAGGTTCTGCACGCTGCCGTCGCTCTGCGGGATCACCAGCGAGACCCGGGCGGCCAGCATCTCCTGACCGATCCCGGCCGTCGGGACCTGGACGCACACGTGGTAGTCGCGGGACTCGTCGCCCCAGGAGCCCGTCGGGTAGTCGCCCGCGCGGGGTCCGGCCTCGGTGCGCCGGTCCGTCAGGTCCCCGACCGTGGGCGCCACTTGCTTGACGAACTTGATCTCGGTGCCGACCGGCGTCCACACCCGCAGGGCCACGTCGGCGACCTCCTTGCCCATGGCCGTCTCCATCATGTGCGTGAAGTCGGCGGCGAGGGCGGCGGGGTCGGCGACGATGTCGGCGGTGCCGAGCAGCGCCGAGGCGATCCCGGTGACCTCCTTGACCTCCCAGTCGGTGCCGACTCCCCGCGCGTCGCAGGTGAAGCGTCCGGCACAGGAGTCCAGCGCGGCCCGCAGGTCCTCGGGCGACTCGTGTTCGTTGCGGCCGTCGGTGAGCAGGATGCCGTGCCGGATCGACACCTCCGCGGAGGACAGCAGCCGGTCGGCGAGCCGCAGCCAGGTGCCGATCGCCGTACCGCCGCCCGCGCTCAGCTTGCGCAGCGCCTGCTTGGCCTGGTCGCGGGTGGAGTCGTCCGCCACGGCGAGCCGCCCGTTGCCCGGGTAGACCTCCTTGGCGACGTGTGTGCCGCCGACCACCGCGAAGTGGACCCCGTCGCGCAGGGTGTCGATCGCGGCGGCCGTCGCGTCGCGGGCGTTGCGCATCTTGGCCGGCGGGTAGTCCATCGAGCCCGAACAGTCGACCATGATCGCCACGGCGGCGTCCGGTCCCTGGCCCGGTGTGTACAGGTGCGGCGAGGTGACCGCGCTTCCGATGGTGCCGCCGCCGGTCGCGCTCACCGTGACGATCGCGTTGACCTCGCGACCGCCCTCCGGCAGGTACTCGTTCTGGTACACGTCGACCGAGAACTGCGGCACGTTCGACTTCGAGAAATTGGCCATGCCTATTCGTCCCCCTCGGGCCTCCGCCCCCGGCGGAGGTGCTGACTGTGTGCGGACCGGTCCCCTCCGGTCCGCGGCCGCCCCCGTTCGTTCGCGGCCTCAGGCCGATCCTGCCCCCTGGGAGGGGGCGGGGAACGGCAGGACGGCCACTGTTACGTTGTCGTGGCCCCCGCCGTCCAGGGCGTGGCCGACCAGAACCCGGGCGCTCTGCAGCGGCCTCTCGGCGGCGTCGAGGGGAACGGCCTCGGCCATCTCCTCCGCCGTCTCCGCGTAGTTCCACAGTCCGTCGGTGCACACCACGACCACACCCGGCCGGTCCGGCTTGAACGAGACGGTGTGCGGCTCCAGTTCGTAGGCGTCGGCGCCGAGCCAGCCGGTGATCGCGTGGGCGCGCTCGTCGGCGTACGCCTCCGCCTCGTTCATCAGGCCCGCGGCGACCATCTGCGCGGCCCACGAGTCGTCCTCGGTGAGCCGGGCCGGCAGTGAGGAGCGGTCGACGGGAACCCAGTAGACCCGGCTGTCGCCGACCCAGCCGACGATCAGCAGGGAGGACGTCACGAGGGCGCCGACGATGGTGCAGGCGGGCGCGTTCACGTGCGGTGCGTGCTCGCCCTGCGCGGTGGACGGGTCGGCCAGCGCGTTGACGGCCTCCGAGGCGGCGACGATCGCCTCGTGCATGGCCTGCTGCGGATGCGTGCCCAGCGGAAGGGCCGCGAGGAGCGACTCGTTCGCCGCGTGGGAGGCGGCGAGCGAGGCCTCGTCGGGGCGGGTCGCGGAGGAGACCCCGTCGCAGACGATCGCGACGACCACGGGGGAGCCGTCGGGCAGCGCGGTCGAGGAGATCGCGAACGCGTCCTCGTTGCGGTGGTGGCGCAGGCCCCGGTCGCTGACCGCGGCGACCGCGCCCAACTCCTGTTCCATGTGGTCCCGTTCCCGTGGCTGCGCGTGTCCGCAGTGCTCGCAGTAGCCGTCGGTGTCCACCTGGCCCGAACGGCAGGCCACACACAGCTTGGCGCCCGCGGGGGGAACCGGGAGGTCGCCGGTGCGGGGATCGGCGGGCACCTCGCGTTCCGGGCCGTCGGCCGGAGGGGCGAGCGGGTACTCGTCCGGCTCCGACGGCCTGTCGAACCGTACGCCCGAGGGCTGCCCGGCGGGCCGCTTGGCTCCGGCCGGACGGACGGCCGCCGGATCCCCCTCGGGGTGCTCGGAGTGCTCGGAGTTCTCGGGGGGTTCGGGGTGCTCCGGATGCGGCAGTTCGGAACCACCCGAATCGGTGCCCGGGATGTCGGCGGCGCGGTGGACCGGCGCCGGCGTGTCCGTGCCGCCGGCCTCGTGTGCCAGGGGCCAGTCCATGGACGGGGCGGCCGGCGCAGGGCCGGCGGACGTGCCGTTCATGGCGATCGTGGGGTGATCCCGCGGCGGTGCGGAGACCGTCGACAGGTCATAGCCGCAGGCACCGCAGAAACGGTCGGCCGCGTCCAGCGGCTCCTCGCAACTGGGGCACCGCGAAAGGGCCGTCGGCTGGGGCATCTGGGACATCAATCACACCCACGTCCGGGGGCGGTAACGGTTTGCGCGTTCCACCAGGTCGATCCTTTCCTCGCCGCCCCGCGCGAGCCGGGCCAGCGTCCGGTACGAACGTTCGAGGCCGAAACGGAGGCCACGTTCGTCCAACTCGCTGCCGAGCAGCGCGGTTCCGCGTCCGGAAGCCGGAGCGGAACCCTGGCTACCGGAGAGTACCCAGTCCAGCGCGCAGCCGAGGACCTCCGTCGACAACTGCTCGCGCCGCACCGCGTCCAGACCGAAGCCGTCGAGCGCCTCCACCTGCCCGGCCGCCGCCGTCAGATCGTCCAGGAGCGGCGCCGCCGTCTCCGTGACCGGCCGCTGCCGCAGCCGCGCCCGTACGGCGGCGACCCGGGCCGCCGTGTAGTGGATCGACGACTCCGGCACGGATTCCAGGGTACGTACGGCACCACGGCGGTCCCCCGCCGCGAGCTGCACCCTGGCCAGCCCGAACGCCGCGCTCACATAGCTGGGGTCGGTCGTCCACACCAGCCGGTAGTACTCGGCGGCGTTGTCGAGCTGGCCGAGCACCTCCGCGCACACGCCGAGGGCCAGCTTGGGCGCGGGCTCACCGGGGAAGGCGTCGTAGACCGCGTCGAAGGACAGCGCCGCGATCTCGTTCTCGCCGGTCGCCAGCGCCGTGACGCCCCGGTACCAGACCACCCGCCAGTCGTCCGGGTGATCGGCCTCCAGCGCGTCGACGGCCGAGCCGGCCTCGCTCGATTCGCCCATCTCCAGGCGGGCCCGCAGCTCCCGCAGCCGCAGCTCCGGGGAAGCGGCCGGCGCCGCCCGCAGCGCGGCGATCAGCTCCGCGGGCGCGGACGCGATGAGCCCCGCGAGGAAACCGGCGTTCGGGTCGCCCGGGTCCACCCGCGGCACGGGCAGGGCGAGCGCGGTGGCCGCCGCCGCGACGGGCCTGACCAGGGCGGCGGAGGACGGCGGACCGGGCGGCAGCGGCCCGGTCCCGTTCGTCCCCGAGGGCAGCGCGGCCGCGCCCTTCCTCGCCCGTACGGGGACCACGCGGGCCCCCAGCCGCGACACGTCCTCGGCGGCCTTCCCGAACAGCTCGGTGTCGGTGACCCTGGTCTCCGGCCCGAACAGGGTCGACAGCGCCGGCCGGGCCCGCCCCGTCTGGAGCGAGACCACCTCGCGCAGCACGCCCGTCAGCTGCTCGGACATCTCCTGCGCCGAGGCGAAACGGCGGGCCGGGTCGGGGTCGGTGGCCCGGACGAGAAGCCGGTAGAACGACTCGTACTGACGGAAGACCTCGATGTTGTCCGGGTCGGGCAGGGAGTCCACGAAGACGTTCGTGTAGCCCTGGAAGTCGAAGGCGAGGACGGCGAGCGTCCGGGCGACCGTGTAGAGGTCGGAGGCGACCGAGGGGCCCACCTCGGCCACCTCGGGGGCCTGGTAGCCCACGGTGCCGTAGATGGCGGACTCGTCGTCGTCCATCCTGCGCACCGCGCCCATGTCGATCAGCTTGAGCTGGTCCTCGGTCTGGATCGCGTTGTCGACCTTGAAGTCGCAGTACAGCAGGTTGCGGCTGTGCAGGTGGCCGAGGGCCTCCAGGGCCTCGATGCCGTACGCGCAGGCCTGCTCCACCGGGAGCGGATCGCGCTTGCCGTCCGCCGTGCGGCGCCCGTTGGCCAGCTCCTTGAGCGACTTGCCGCCCACGTACTCCATGACGATGTACCCGTCCAGCGAACCCGTCCGCTGGTCGAGGTGCTCGACGAAGTTGTAGATCCGCACGATGTTGGCGTGCTCGATCTCCGCGAGGAAGCGCCGCTCGGAGATCGCGGCCGCCATCGCGTCCTGGTCGCCCGTGTCGAGCAGACCCTTCAGGACCACCCACCGGTCGGACACCGCGCGGTCGACGGCGAGGTACACCCAGCCGAGCCCGCCGTGCGCCAGACAGCCCATCACCTCGTACTGGCCGTGCACGATGTCACCGGTGCGCAGCTTCGGCACGAACGAGTACGGGTGGCCGCACTTGGTGCAGAACCCCTCGGTGCGGCCGGGCGCCTCGCCGCGCGAACGCCCCACCGGCGCACCGCAGTCGGAGCGCGAACAGAACCGTTTGCGCTCGGGCACCTCCGGGTTCTCCAGGACCATTCCGCGCGGGTCGGGCCGCGGCACCCCGGGGACCTCCACGAGCCCGGCGCCGAGGCGGCCCCGCCCGGAGGAGGACGCCGCCGAGCCGGAGCTGCGCACCGACACCGAACGGCCCGTCGACCGGCCCGACAGCGACCGCGACAGGCGGCCGGAGACCGAGCGCCGCGACTGCGAGGAGCGTGACGACGTACGCGACGACGTACGCGAACTGGAGGGTGAGCCGCCGCGCACGCCGACGCTGTCGGAGCCACGCGAACCGCGGCCGCCCCCGAGGGCGCCGGACGACGCCGGACCCGCCGCACCGGCACCGGCTCGCGGGCCGCTCCCGGACCGGGAGGACCCCGGCGCCGGCACGGCCGGGGCGAGGCCGCAGGTGTCGCAGTACAGCTCGCCGCCTCCCATGTCCTCGTACGACCCCTCGCAACCGGGCCGGTCGCACGTGAGCGGCTCACCCGCCGGCTGTTCGCCCGCACCAGGTCCCGGCGCCGGCACGGCGGGGGCGAGGCCGCACGTGTCGCAGTACAGCTCGCCGCCTCCCATGTCCTCGTACGACCCCTCGCAACCGGGCCGACCGCACTCGTTCCGCTCACTCACCGGCTGCTCGCTCACACCGCATCCCCTTCAACGCTCACGCGTCGGGCCCCCTCCGGTCCGCACGGTCCTCTGGCCCGCTCCGCTCGGGCACCTGCGGGCTCAGCAGCTCGGCCGCCGCCCGCTGATAGCGCAGCACCGCCTCCTCCGCCACCCGCAGGTCACAGGGGGCGCTCCACAGCATGCGCCGGGCCGCGTCGTAGCGCTCCACCAGGAACGGGTCCTCGGCGAAGCCGTGCCGGGCGACCTTCGCCTTGTACGCGTCGAGGCGGCCGCGCAGCTCCGCACGGACCGCCAGCGGCTGGGTGACAGCCGTCAACGACTCGCGGGCGCGCAGGAGTTCGTCCTCTGCCTTCTCCTCCAGCGCCTCCAGGAGCGGCGAGAGGCGGTGCCACTGCGCGTGCCTGCGGTACTCCGCGGCCGTCGCCAGCTGCTCCTGCAACGCCGTCGGCGGACCGCTGACGGCCGGCACCTCGGACGCGGCGATCTTCGCGAGGACCTCGCCGCGGGCACTGCGCGCCTCGGCGAGCGTCCGGTCCGCGCGGCTGAGCACGTCCCGCAGCTTCACCAGCCGCGCCTCCGCGTCCTGCCGCACGGTGAGCACCGCGTCGATCTCCCGGCGCACCTCCTCCAGGGCGCGCGCCTCCCGGTCGTACACCGTGGTGTCCGGGCGGCCGCCGCCCGGGGCCGAACTCCCCTGCGCGGGAACCCAGAAGCCGAGCGGGTCGGAGACCACACGCTCGCGCAGGGCGGTCAGGGTCCGGGTGATCCGCTCCAGGTCGTCGCCCGAGGGGTGCTCCCCGGGACGCACACCCACGGAGTGCGCGAGCGCGCGGGTGCGCTGGAGCTCCGCGGCCAGTAAATCTATCCGGGCGGGCAGCGCGGACCACACGGCGTCCGCGGTCACGACCATGTCGAGCGAGGCCGCGTACAGCTCGTTCATCCGGTCCACCAGGGCGGCCAGCGAGAACCGCTCGCTGAGCTTGCCCGTGCCGGCCAGGGTCGGCGCGTTCGCGGTGGCCGTGGCCGAACCGGCGACCGTGATGCCCGAACCGCGCAGCAGCTCGGTCAGCTCGACCAGATCCTCACGGCTGGACCAGCGTCTGCGGGAGCGGATCTCGCGCGCGGAGCGCAGCGCGTCCGTGTAGGCGTCGAAGTACGCCCACAGCAAGGTGATCGACGCCTCCGCGACCGCCCAGCGCTCCTTGGTCGAGCCGGTGAGTTCGGCGCCTTCCAGGAGTCTGCGGCCCGCGTGGTCCTGAAGGGCGAGGAGCGAGGTCTCGATGGCCTCGTGCTCCGCGCCGAGGCGCGCCAGCGCACGGTCCGCCTCGTCCCGGTCCATCACCGGCCCGGGGGGTCCCGTGACGCCCATCGATCACCTCTCGTTCTCGTGCGGTCCCCGCGCGCTGGGTGTGCGCCCGGGTAACTCTCCAGTCGTATCAGGCCGGTTGTTTGTAATAGGCGGGGGGCGGATCCTCCGAGGGGGAGTGGGCTCCGAGGGTCGGAGCGAGCCACTTGTCGTACGACCGGCGCCAGCCGCTCTCGCGATAGTCCGCGAGGACCCGGTTGACCCGGCGTACCAGGTCGTCGGATCCCAGCTTCATCGCCACGCCGTAGTACTCGGTGGTGAAGATGCCGCCCTTGAGTTCCACCGTGGGGTCCTGGGCGGCCTGGCTCGCGGCGAGCGCGCCGTCGGTCACCACCGCGTCGGCCTCGCCCAGTTGGAGGCGCACCAGGCAGTCGAGCTGGTTGGGCGCGGGAGCGGTGATGACGGCCGAGGAGACGAGCTTCTTCGCGGCCCGGTCCGCCGTGAGCCGTTGGTACGCGGTGGAGGTCTTCGCCGAGCAGATCCTCTTCTTGGCGAGGGTCTCGTCGTACCCCTTGATGTCGGACTTCGTCGGGGCCAGCACTTGCTGGCCGGTCTTGAAATAGGGCGCGGAGAACGCGACGTGCTGGAGACGGTCGCAGGTGATCGTCATGGTGCGCACCACCATGTCGACCTTGTCGTCCTGGATCGCGGGGATGCGCTGGCTGGTCGGGATGGCCCGGAACTGGACGGCGTTCTCGTCCCCCAGGATGTCCTTGGCGATCGCGTGGACCAGGTCGATGTCGAAACCCTCCAGCTCGCTGCCGGCCTTCGGGTTGTTCGGATCGCGGTAGCCCCAGTGGTAGCTGTTCTGGTCGACGCCGACGATCAGCCGCCGGTCCTTGCGGTTCTTGATGGCCTCGATCGTCGCCCCGTCCGCGCCCGACGGGGCGAGGCTCCGGTTCTGCGGGTCGGTGCACTCGGCGGCCCTGGCCTGGGCACCCCGGGCGATGCCCTGCCCGCCGATGCCGGTGCTTCCGTTCCCGCGCACGTCGCCGAGCGGGAGCGTCAGGGCGAGGACCAGGGCCATCACGCAGGCCACGGCCATCGCGCCCACGCCGCCCCAGCCCTTCAGGCGTGCCCTCAGGTGCCGTGCGGTCATCACCGCTCCCCCTCTCACCGGTACTCCGAAAGCCTGCGTCCGATGCCGAGCACCGCGCCCGCCGCGGCCAGCACCGCGAGGACGGCCGCACCGGCCGGGAGCCCGGTCATGGCGCCCAGTCCGTCGCTCGCCGCCCGCTGGAACTCGCTCTCCTCGTGCGTCAGCGCGATCCCCAGGTTCTGGTCGACGCCGTCGAAGCACTGGCCCGTGGGCTTCTTGTCGGCAGTGCCGATCACCCGGTCCAGGGCGAGCTGGTACTTGCCGAGGTTGTCGGCCTCGCGGGCGTCCCCGTGGCGCCGCTTCCATTCCTCCATGTTGGACGTCGCGGTCTGTACGGGCTCCGTGCCCGACCGGTCGTCCGCGAGGTCCGCCGCCTCCGCGAGGCGCCGGGTGAGCGCCTTCATGTCCTGTCCGAAGTCGTAGTCGTACAGGTCCACGGACGTCTTGTCGGCCAGGGTCTTGGTCTCGGCGCCCCGGCTGACCAGGGTGAGGTTCTCGTTGCCGCGGGCCTTCAGGGACGCGATCTGGGCCTGGTGCAGCACGTTCAGGGAACGGACCCCGTGGTCGTAGGACTCGCTCAGCCCGGCTCGGGCGACGCTGTGCCCGACGACGAGCCACAGCAGCACGACAACGGACGCCGCGGTGGCGGAGGCCATGCCCTGGTTCAACACCCGGTTCGTACGGCGGTAGTTGCGCCGCTGGGCCCAAGCCAGGGCGCCGAGCGCGACGAGTCCGAGGGCGATCGCCGCCCACGGGTAGGGCTTGGCGTCGGCGTAGTCGGCGCTCAGCCGCTGGTTCTCCCGGTCGTAGAGCTGCTTGGCCTTCGGGAGCATCTCGTGCTGCATCTTCTCGTTCGCGTACCGCAGATACGCGCCGCCCAGCGGGTAGCCCTGCCGGTTGTTGGCGCGGGCCCGCTCGATCAGGCCCTTGTACTCGGGCAGCAGTTCGTTGAGCTGGGAGATGGTCCTGGCCGAGGACGAGCCCGGCTCGGAGCTGTTGGCCGCGGTGATCAGCTTCGCGGCCGCCGTCCTGATGTCACGCTCGTACCGGTCGCGGGTGTCCTGTGTCTCCTGACCGCCCGCCAGGAAGCCGCTGGAGGCGGTGGTGTTGGCGTCGGCGAGCGAGCGGTAGATGTCGGCGGCGCTCGCGCTCAGCGGCTGGCTGCTGTGCAGCACGTTGTCCGCGGCGGCCGAACGCTCCGTCATCTGCCAGGCGGTGACCGCGCCGAACGCGACGACCAGCAGGGCGAGGACGGCGCCGATGATCCTCAGCCGCCCCGGCTCCGTCGTCGCCGCGGCGCGCAGCCGGTCCGCACCCTCGGCCCACGCCGTGCGCCGCGGTGCCGCGCCGGGAGCCGGGGGAGCGTTCCGCGGGGCCCCGAACCCGCTCTGGGGCACGGGGGATCCGTCCGGCGGCCGGGGAGGTCCGGACTGTGCCGGCACGGCCGGCATCGTGGGCGTGCCCTGCCCCGGTGGCGCCGCGCTGCCCTTCGGCGGGTGTGTCACTGTCGACCTCCCCCATGGTCATCCGCCCGGTCGCGCTCACCGCGGAACACGGTGGCCGCGGCCGGCCGGTGTACGTGCACGGCGGCAAGTATCGCCGCCCGTACCGGCATCCGCACAGGCCTTGCCTGGATCTTGTTCGGATCACGGCGCAGCACGATTCCCCCGTGCCACCCCCCTTCTCATGAACACGTGTTCCGGATCGGTTTGGTTCCCGCCCCTCCGCGCCAGGTCACGGTCGGTGCCCGAGCCCCGGGCGCCGTCCCCGGCGCCCGGGCCCCGCGAGCCTCCTCAGTCCCGTTCGTAGAACGCCCGCACGCGCGCGTGGATCTCGCCCGCGGCCCGTACGTGGTCCAGGCCCAGGAGTGCCGCGCCCAGGACCGGCGGGGCGGTGATTATCCGGGGGACCGCCTTGGGGGCGCGGACGGCCAGGACCTCGTGGACGCGGTCGTCGAGCAGGGGATGGCGGGCGGCGAGGATGCTGCCGCCGAGGAGGACCGGGGTCTCCTCGGCGAGCAGTCCGAGGCGTGTCAGGGCCACCGTCGCCATCGCGGCCACCTCGTCCGCGAGCCGGTCGACGAGCGCGCGGGCCACCGGGTCGCCGTCCGCCGCCGTGGCGAACAGGACCGGGGTCAGCTCGTGGCGCCGCGCGTTCGGGATGTGCTCCAGGTGCAGCGCCTCGATGAGGGCGTACATGGAGTCCAGGCCGAAGTGCGCGGGCAGGGTGCGGGCCAGGGCGGTGTCCCCGCCGCGGCCGTCCTCGGCCCGCGCCGCGTGCCACAGGGCCTCCTCCGCCAGACCCCAGCCGCCGCCCCAGTCACCGGAGATGCGGCCGATGGCGGGGAAACGGGCGGTGCGGCCGTCCGGCCGCATGCCGACGCAGTTGATGCCGGCCCCGCAGACCACGGCGACACCGCGCGGTTCGGCGATCCCGGCCCGCAGGATCGCGAAGGTGTCGTTGCGCACCTCCACCCCGGTGCCCCACGCGCGCGCGTGCAGCGCGGTTGCCAACCGCTCCTCCTCCACCGGCAGATCGGCGTTGGCGAGGCAGGCGGAGACATGGGCGACCGAGGTGACGCCCGCCTCGTCGAAGGCCCGTCGCACGGCGTCGGCGACGGCGTCCACCGCCGTCTCGACGCCGACGGCGGGGGGCCGGAACCCGCCCCCGCGCGCGGTGCCCGCCACCGTGCCGTCCGCGGTCACCACGGCGACGTCGGTCTTGCTGTTCCCCGCGTCGATGGCCAGCACGAGGCCCGCGGGTCCGGACCCGGCGGCCGTCCCGGCACCGGTTTCCGTCGACGTCATGCCCACGCGAGGTGCTCCCGGTTGTGCGCGATCAGCTGGTCGGTCAGGGTGTCGGCCAGGACGTACTGGCCGACCAGGGGGTGGGCGAGCAGCGCCCGGAAGACCCGGTCGCGCCCGCCGCGCAGGGCGGCGTCCAGGGCGAGATCCTCGTACGCGGTCACGTTCGCCATGAGTCCCGCGTAGAGCGGGTCGACGGCCGGCACCGGCAGCGGGGCGGGCCCCTTGGCGCCGACCGCGGCCTGCACCTCGATCACCGCGTCGTCCGGCAGGAACGGCAGGGTTCCCCGGTTGTACGTGTTCACCACCTGGTAGGGGCTGCCGCCCCCGCCGAGCAGCGCGGCGGCGAGGTCGACGGCCGCCTCGGAGTAGTACGCGCCGCCCCGCTTCGCCAGCAGCTCCGGCTTCTCGTCGAGCGACGGGTCGCCGTACATGGTGAGCAGTTGCCGCTCCATCTCCGCCACTTCGGCGGCGCGGGAGGGCTTGGTGCGCAGTTCCCGCACGACCTCGTCGTGCGCGTAGAAGTAGCGCAGGTAGTACGAGGGGACCACGCCGAGGCGCTCGACCAGGGAGAGGGGCAGACGCAGGTCCGCGGCGACGGTGTCGCCGTGCTCGGCGAGCAGCCGGGGCAGGACGTTCTCGCCCGCGGGGCCGCCCAGGCGCACACCGGTCTCCCAGGTGAGGTGGTTGAGGCCCACATGGTCGAGATGCACATCGGTGGGGGAGACCCCCAGCAGTCCGGCGAACTTCCGCTGGAAGCCGATCGCCACGTTGCACAGGCCGACGGCCTTGTGGCCCGCCTGGAGCAGGGCGCGCGTCACGATGCCCACCGGGTTGGTGAAGTCGATGATCCACGCGTCGGGGTTGGCGCGGCGGACCCGCTCGGCGATGTCCAGGACCACCGGAACCGTGCGCAGCGCCTTGGCCAGGCCGCCCGCGCCGGTCGTCTCCTGCCCGACGCAGCCGCACTCCAGCGGCCAGGTCTCGTCCTGTTCGCGGGCCGCCTGGCCGCCGACGCGCAGCTGGAGGAGCACGGCGTCGGCGCCCTCGACCCCCGCGTCCAGGTCGGAGGTGGTGACGATCCGGCCCGGGTGGCCCTGCCTGGCGAAGATCCGGCGGGCCAGGCCGCCCACCAGCTCCAGGCGTTCGGCGGCCGGGTCGACGAGGACCAGTTCCTCGACGGGCAGGGTGTCCCTGAGCCGGGCGAAGCCGTCGATGAGTTCGGGGGTGTAGGTCGACCCTCCGCCGACCACGGTGAGTTTCATGGTTAACCCTTCACTCCGGTGAGCGTGACGCCTTCGACGAACGCCTTCTGCGCGAAGAAGAACACGAGGATCACGGGGGCCATGACCAGGACGGTCGCGGCCATGGTGAGATTCCAGTCGGTGTGGTGCGCGCCCTTGAACGACTCCAGGCCGTAGCTCAGTGTCCAGGCGCCCGGGTTCTCGGACGCGTAGATCTGGGGGCCGAAGTAGTCGTTCCAGGCGTAGAAGAACTGGAAGAGAGCGACGGCCGCGATGCCGGGCTTCGCCATCGGCAGGACGACCTTCAGCAGCGTCCGCAGGTCCCCGCAGCCGTCGACCTTGGCGGCGTCCAGGTACTCGTTCGGGATGGTCATCAGGAACTGGCGCAGCAGGAAGATGGAGAACGCGTCCCCGAACGCCATCGGGATGATCAGCGGCCACAGGGTGCCGGACAGGTCGAGCTGCTTCGCCCAGAACAGGTACATGGGGATGATCACGACCTGCGGCGGCAGCATCATCATCGAGATGACCAGCATCAGCGACAGGTTCCGGCCGCGGAAGCGGAACTTGGCGAGGGCGTAGGCGACCGGGATCGAGGAGACGACGGTCAGGACCGTGCCGAAACCGGCGTACAGCAGGGTGTTCTTCCACCAGGTGAGGAAGCCCGGGGTGTCGAAGACCTTCTTGTAGTTGCCCCACTCCCAGGTGTGCGGGATCAGGTCGCGGCTGAGCGCCTGGGTGTCGCTCATGAGCGAGGTCAGGAACACGAACACGAAGGGGAGGACGAAGAAGAGGGCGGCCGCGACGCCGAGGGAGTGGACCGCGATCCACTCCAGGAGGGCCCTGCGGCGGGCGGTTCGCTCGGCGGGGGAGACGGCGGTCGTCAACTCCACCGGTTTGTCGAGTACTTGGGTCATCGGTCAGTCACCTGCCTGGATGAGACCGCCCCGGCGCCGCATCAGGAACGCGGTGAACACCATGGACAGGGCGAACAGCACGAGCGCGACCACACAGGCGGAGCCGTAGTCGAAGCGCTGGAAGCCGAGGTTGTAGACGAGCTGGGGCAGGGTGAGCGTCGACTTGTCGGGGTAGCCGGGCTCGAACTGCGTGCCGGCGCCCTGGATGACGCCCGAGGCGACCTTCCCGGCGATCAGCGGCTGCGTGTAGTACTGCATGGTCTGGATGACCCCGGTGACCACGGCGAACATCACGATGGGCGAGATGTTCGGCAGGGTGACGTACCGAAAGCGCTGCCAGGCCGAGGCGCCGTCCAGTTCGGCGGCCTCGTACTGCTCGGTGGGTACGTCCAGCAGGGCGGCCATGAAGATGACCATCAGGTCGCCGATGCCCCACAGGGCCAGCAGGGTCAGGGCGGGCTTGGACCAGGAGGGGTCGTTGAACCAGCCGGGGGCGGTGATGCCGGCCTTCTCCAGGATCGAGTTGACCGGCCCCGTACCGGGGTTGAGCAGGAAGGCGAAGGCCATGGTGGCGGCCACCGGCGGGGCGAGGTAGGGCAGGTAGAAGAGGGTGCGGAAGACACCCGTGCCCGTCCTGATCTTCGTGATCAGCAGCCCGACGCCGAGCCCGAACGCCACCCGCAGGGTCACCATGACGAGGACCAGCCACAGGGTGTTGCGCAACGCGGGCCAGAACAGCGGGTAGTTCTCGAAGACGTAACGCCAGTTCTGCGTCCCGCTCCACGTCGGCGGCCTGAAGCCGTCGTAGTGCATGAAGGAGAAGTAGACGGTCGAGATCAGCGGGTAGGCGAAGAAGACCGCGAAACCGATCAGCCAGGGCGACATGAAGGCGAGGGTCCGAAGCGCCGAGCGCCGGCGCTTCGAAGCGAGCGTGACAGTACTCATGTCCGTGCGGCTACTTCGCCTGCGCGATGTCCGTGTCGATCTGCTTGGCCGTGGCCGCGAGGCCCGCCTTCAGATCCTTGGCCCTGCCGCTCTCGTAGTCGTATCCGAACTGCTGGAGCGTCACGAGGTAGGTGCCGCCGTTGAGGGACGCCGGAGTCGTCGTCGAGTTCGGGTTCGAGGCGATGTCCAGGAACGTCTTGAACCGCGGGTCGTACTTCAGCTTCGGCGACTTGAGGGCCGCGAGCGTGGAGGGAACGTTGTGGATGTCGTTGGCGAAGCCGACCACCGCGTCCGTGTTCGTGGCCATGTACTTGACGAGCTCCCAGGCCGCGCCCTGCTTCTTGCTGGTGGACGCGATGCCCGCGATGGTGCCGGTGATGTAGCCCTTGCCGTACTGGTCCGCCTGGTCGTCCGGGACGGGCAGCGGGGCGACGCCGATCTCGAAGCCGGGCTTGGCCTCCTCGGCCATGCCGAGCCGCCACTCGCCGTCGAGCTGCATGGCCACCTGACCGGTGTGGAACGGGTGCTTGGGGCCCCACTCGTCACCGAGCTTGGAGCGGTAGGTCTCCAGCTTCTCGAAGCCGCCGAGCGCGTCGACCAGCTTCTTCTGGAGGGTGAACCCGGCGGTGAAGGCGGGGTCCTTGGCGATGTTCGACTTGCCGCTGCTGTCGAAGTACGTCGGCGAGAACTGCCCGAAGTAGTGCTCGGTGGTGGACTCCCAGCCGTGGTAGTTCGGCATGAAGCCGAGCCGGGAGTAGGAGTCGCCCTTGGTGACCGTGAGCTTCTCGGCGTCCTTCTCGAACTCCGACCAGGTCTTCGGCGGAGAGGTGATCCCGGCCTTCTCGAAGGCGGTCTTGTTGTAGTAGAGGCCGTACGCGTCACCGAGGAGCGGCACCGTGCAGCGGTTGCCGTCGAACTGGGTGTACTCGTTCATCGCCTTCGGGAAGGTCGTCTCGGGGTCGATGCCCGCCTGCTTGAAGAGGGGGTTCAGGTCGACGAAGGCGCCCGACGAGCAGAACTTGCCCACGTTGTTGGTGGTGAAGGAGGAGACCACGTCGGGGGCCTTGGCGCCGCCCGCGCGCAGTGCCTGGTTGATCTTGTCGTCGGTCATGTTGCCGACGATGTTCACGTGGATGTTGGGGTGCGCCTTCTCGAAGCCCGCGACCAGCGACTTCACGGCCTTGACCTCGTTCGGCGCGCTCCAGCCGTGCCAGAAGTTGATCGTCTGTTCCTTGGACGCGTCCTCGCCGAAGCCCTCGTCGCCGGACTGGCCGGTACAGGCGGTGGCGAGAAGGGCTATCGAGGCGGAGGCGGCGAGCGCGACGGCCGCCTTTCGGGATATTCCGGGCATGGCGAGATCTCCCTGCGAAGGACGGGGCGGGACAGGAGGGGGTGTGGGTTCGGGACGGTGGGCGTTGCGGGGTGGAGCGGACTCAGCGGGAGGTGTCGAAGACCTCGTCGCGGGTGGCCGCCAGGGCGCTCTCCAACGCGCCCCGCAGCACGGGGTGTTCGTGTACGTCGCCGACGACGAGGCGCGGCCGGGACGCGGCCAGCTCCTCCAGTTCGGCCTGGACCAGGGCGCGCAGCGGTTCGCCGCCCGCGGTGAGCGAGGCGCCGCTGAGGACGACGAGTTCGGGGTCGAGCACGGAGACGAGGGAGGCCAGACCGGTGGCGAGTCCGGTCGCGTACATCTCCAGGAGCCGCCGGTAGGGGCCCGTGTCGACGGCGGCGGCCCGTTCGACGACGGTGGCCGCGACCTTCGTGTACGGGCCCGCGGGCAGGTCCTGGATACCGAGTTCGCGGGCCAGCTTGGGGATGGCCTGGGAGCCGGCCAGCTCCTGGTAGCCGCCGCTGTTGGCCCGGGTCACCTGGCGCACCAGGGGCGCGCCGGGCACCGGCAGGAAGCCGACCTCGCCGGCGCCGCCGGTCCAGCCGCGGTGCAGCCGGCCGCCGAGGACGAGGGCCGCGCCGAGGCCGCCCTCGTTCCACAGCAGGACGAAGTCCTCGTGGCCCCGGGCCGCGCCGAGCCGCTGCTCGGCGATGGCGACGAGGTTGACGTCGTTCTCGTACTCGACGGGCATCGGCAGTGCCGCGGCCAGTTCGTCGAGGAGCGCGGGGGAGTGCCAGCCGGGCAGGTGGGAGGCGTAGCGCAGCCGGCCGGTGTTGGGATCGAAGGCGCCGGGGGTCCCGATGACCAGGCGGCGGACGTCGTCCCGGGCGAGCCCGGCGGCCTTCACCGCGCCGTCGAGGGCGTCGGTGACCTGGCGTACGACGGGCCGGTCCGGGCGGCGGCCGGGAGTGGGCAGTTCGTACGCGCCGACCGTGCGGCCGGTGATGTCGGCGACGGCGGCGAGGACGCGCTCGGGGGTGACGTCGAGACCCGCCGCGTACGCGGCGCCGGGGTTGACCTCGTACAGCTGGGCGCTGGGGCCCGGCCGTCCCTCGCTGGTTCCGGTGGCCAGGACGAGTCCGGCGGCCTCCAGGCGGGCGAGGAGCTGGGAGGCGGTGGGCTTGGACAGCCCGGTGAGCTTCCCGATCCGGGTCCGCGAGAGCGGCCCGTGCGCGAGCAGCAGATCGAGGGCGGCGCGGTCGTTCATCGCACGCAGGACGCGCGGGGTGCCCGGCGTGCCGGCGGATGCTGCCATGTCTGTCGCCACCTGCCCTTCTTGACCGACCAGCTTCCCAGGGGTGTCTTCGGGAAGTCCACCCAAGATCATTGTTAGGAAAGTTTCCTATTGCTGGTGCGAGGAAAGTAGGCCGGAGGGGGTGCGGGCGTCAAGAGCAACCGCCGTCCGAGCCGCGCGATCGTCGCCGGAACGCGCGAAGCCGCCCCCGCCGCGGACGAGTTCGTCTGCTGCGGGGGCGGCTCGGGTGGGGCGGGGGAGGCCCTGGCCTCGACTACTTCACGTCGACGTAGTCGCCCGTGGCCGCGGCGGTGCCCGTGGTGGCCGTGCCCGTGAACACGTAGCGGTAGGTGCCGTCGGCCGAGGCCTTGACCGTGGTGCTCAGGGCGCCCGCGGTGCCGGAGGTCACCGTCTTGACGTTCTTGTAGCCGGTGGCGCCCTTGGCCTTGAACTGGAGGACGGCCGACTGGCCCTTGTAGCCGGCGTACCTGCCGGTCTCCCAGTCGGCGCGGGTGAGCGCCCCCTTGACGGTGAGGGTGCTGCCCTTCTTCACCGGCTCGGGAGTGGCGTCGGCGGTGAGCTTGGCGGCGCGCTTGACCTGCGCGGAGCCGGGAACCCCCCACATGTCGTAGCCGAACTGGATGCCGACGTGGTTGTCGGAGTCGTCGTTGTCCGAGGTGCCGTTGCTGTAGAAGCCGGCCACCTTCCAGGTGCCGGCGTCCGCCGCCTCGTAGAGGTACTCGTCGGGTTCGACGTAGATGACCTCGGTGCAGGACTGCGTGACGGTCGTGGCCGTCGTGGCCGTCGTGGTGCAGATCGGGGCGTTGTCCGGCCCCAGCTCGTTCTCCTGCCGCGAGAGCGACGCCCCGCGGTACAGGAGGACGCCCGCGACACTCTGCATGCCGTCGATGACGAGGTCGGCCGGGCGGACGAAGGTGTACGTGACCGGGACCTTCACCGTGTTGGTGGTGCCGACCACGATCGCCTTGCCGTTGTTGACCACCACGTTGGAGAAGGTCAGGTCCGGCGTGGCGGCCGACGCGGTCGGCACGGCCAGGGCGGACACGGCCAGGGCACCGGAAACGGCGGCGCCTATGGCGTACTTGCGCATGGATTCCCCACATTCGAGGCGGGGCCCTGGGCGTTGAGCTCCAGAACAAGGGCCCGCTGTTGGGGCGACAGTAGACGGCTGAACGACGTGGCCGGAATGCGGGGGTCCTGTGAAGAGGGCCGGAATGCGTACGAGCCGGTGGTCAGGGTGCGTACGTCTCAGGTGGCCAGGGTGCGTACGAGAAAGGGGGCGGCACCCGGATGTTCCGGATGCCGCCCCCTTTCCCCTGCCGCCGCCGGCCTACTTCGGCACGCTCGACGGGGCCGGGGCCGGGATGGGCGAGGTCGCCACCGACTGGGCGGACTCCGTGTTGGCGAAGACCGACGGGGCCGCCACCGCGGCCGTCGGGTCGAGGGGATCCTCCTCCGCGGGCGCGGTGGGGCCGCCCACGATGCGGATCTGCGCGGCGTCGAAGGCGCGCTTGATGCGCCAGCGGAGTTCGCGTTCCACGGAGAGGGCCTTGCCGGGCATGGTCTTGGCCGAGACCCGGACCACCATGGAGTCGAGGAGGACGCTGTCCAGGCCCAGGATCTCGATCGGGCCCCACAGCCGCTCGTTCCAGGGCTCTTCCTTGCTGATGGCCTCGGCGACCTCGCCGATGACGGACCGGACGTGGTCCAGGTCCTCCGAGGCGCGGACCGTGACGTCCACACCGGCCGTCGCCCAGCCCTGGGAGAGGTTCCCGATGCGCTTGACCTCGCCGTTGCGGATGTACCAGATCTCGCCGTTGTCGCCGCGCAGCTTGGTCACGCGCAGACCCACCTCGATGACCTCGCCGGAGGCCACGCCCGCGTCGATCACGTCGCCGACGCCGTACTGGTCCTCGAGGATCATGAAGACGCCGGAGAGGAAGTCGGTGACCAGGTTGCGGGCGCCGAAACCGATCGCGACACCGGCCACACCCGCCGACGCGAGCAGCGGGGCCAGATTGATCTCGAACGTGCTGAGGATCATCAGCGCGGCCGTGCCCATGATCAGGAAGGACGCGACCGAGCGCAGGACCGAGCCGATGGCCTGGGAGCGCTGGCGGCGGCGCTCCACGTTCACCAGCAGACCGCCGAGCGCCGTGCCGTCGACCGCCTCGGCGGTGCGGCCCATCCGGTCGATGAGCTTGGTGATCGCCCGGCGCACGAACACTCTCAGTACGGCCGCGATCACCAGCACCAGCAGGACGCGCAGGCCTATGGCCAGCCAGGTCGACCAGTTCTCCTCGACCCAGCTCGCGGCGTGGGTCGCCTTCTCCTGGGCGTCCTGAAGCGTGGGGGTCACACCGGTCGACGTCGAGGGGGACGGCGACGGGGCCGGAGCGGCGGCCAGGGCCGATAGGACGGGCAGGGACACAGCAGGTACCTCCAGGCGTAGCGGTCTGCCCGCGGCGGGGACACAAGGGTGCCGTTCGGGCAGAACCACCACACTAACGGGGCATCGTGTGTGGATCGTTGCCATGCTCAGGGGAGAGACCGTGCTCACCTGGGGATGTAGGGGGTGTGGTCGAAAACACTCCCAGCCCGTTACCGGGACATGGTGGCGCCATCACCAGGCATGAGGGGAGACTGACTGCAGATCGTCCCGGCGCGAGCCACGCGCCGCCGGCGTACAAGGAGGCATCCGTGCCGCACGTCCTGGTCCTCAACGCGTCGTACGAGCCGCTCGGCGTCGTACCGCTCCACCGCGCGCTCGTCCTCGTCCTTGAGAACAAAGCCGTCTCTCTCGAGGAATCCGGCGCCTTCATGCACAGCGCGACCGTTACTGTCCCCGCACCCAGCGTGGTCCGGCTGAAGAGGTTCGTACGGGTCCCTTACCGCGGGCCCGTCCCGCTGACCAGGCGAGCTCTGTTCGCCCGCGACGGCGGCCGGTGCATGTACTGCGGTGGCGTCGCAACCAGCGTCGACCACGTCATCCCGCGCTCACGCGGGGGTCAGCACGCCTGGGACAACGTGGTGGCGTCCTGCCGCCGCTGCAACCACACCAAGGCCGACCGCCATCTGGTCGAGATCGGATGGCGCCTGCGCCACAAACCCGCCCCGCCGACGGGGCTCGCCTGGCGCATCATCGGAACCGGGCACAGGGACCCGCGCTGGATGCCCTACCTGCAACCGTACGGCGCGGACGACGCCATGGCCCGGATCGACGGCATCTCAGCCTGACGATCCGGGCTTTCGCGTTGACTCACGAGGCCCGGCCCGTGCGATCCCGTCTCAGAGGCGGGGTCCTTCGGGACGGGCCCCGCGTGCTGCGCAGAGTGCCGTCCCGATGACGAAGAGTGCGGCACCGGCGGCCCAGGCGCCGTGCTGCGGACCCGGCTGCATGAGCCAGCCCACGACTGTTGCCTTGTTCACACGGGGCGAGGAGGCCGAGAGGTACACGGCGCTGAAGTACAGCGTCGTCGGCATCCAGCTCAGCCGGGCGCCGATCAGCACCGCGCCGCCCGCCGTGATGCCGATGGCCCCCAGCGTGTTGCGGACCATCGCCGCCGCGCCGAACTCCTGCGCGTGTCCGGGCACGGCGAGCGCCAGCAGCGCCGCCGAGAGGGCGCTGAGGAACAGCAGGTGGGCCAGGCGCCGGGGCCACCAGCGGCGTACGGCCGTGTCGTCCAGCTCACGGGTGTACGAGTGGAGGCTCGCGCCGGTCGCCGCCGCGGCCAGCAGCGGGGCGAGCGCGACCAGCGGCACCCTGCGGGACGGGTCGAGGTAGGCGTCCGGACGGCTCGCCATCCACACGGTGAGCAGGGCTGCGCAGGCCAGGGCCGCGAGGGTCGCCGGGATGCCGCGCGAGCGGGAGTACAGCGCGAGGGAGCGGAACCGGTGTCCGGGCTCGGACCACATCGGCGGGGATGTCCGTCGGGCGTTCACAGGGACGGCACCTCGCTCGGCTTCGGGGCGCACTCGGCGGCCGTCGCGAAGTAGCGGCCGAGCCAGGAGCGGCGTTCGCCGTCGCTCATCGCGGTGAGGCGCGCGTACGCCTCGTCCTTCGCCCTGAGCCACGCGAGTTCCTCCGTGTCCCCCTCCTGCCGGGCTTCCTTCATGGAGTACTCGCGATTCCACGCGGCCTGGGGATCCGGGGCCAGCCAGTGCAGTACGGCCTCGTCGGTGACCCTGATCCGCTGTGCGGACGGCTCCTCGCCGCAGTCGAAGCGGACCAGCATGTGGGCCGCCTCCCACGCGTACCGCTCCGGATCGGTCACCTTGCCCCGGACGGCGCTCCAGCCGATGGGGCTGAGCATCGGCAGCTGTGCCTCGTTACGCTGCGGTTCCCGCCACAGGTCCTCGTAACGGACCGGCAGGTTCGGCACGCCCTCCAGCCGGCCGGTGAGGCCGGACAGGGCCCGGGTCACCTCCGGCAGCATGCCCGGATAGGTGCCGTTGACGCAGATGTCCGGGGTGGTCGAGGTGTCGCACACCTGGCGGTGGGAGAGCTGGTTGTCGCGCAGCAGACCGTCGCCCGTCTGGACGAGCAGGACGGCGGCGCCGAGAGCGGCCGCGAACGGCAGCAGCGCGGTGGCACGGCGGTACGCGGTGAGGGCCAGGACCGCGGCGGCGGCGAGAGCGGCCGCCCACAGGGCCGACACCAGCGGGTACCACCAGACGGCGAGGTCGTTGTCACCGACGATGTGGACCATGCAGAGCGTGAGGTAGCGGACGTCGGACCGCTGGGTGCCGAGGGCGCCGACGACGACGTATCCGCCGATCGCGAGCAGCGGGGCGGTCAGCCGGAAGGGGACGGCCCGCCCGGCCGTGTGGCCGAGGACCGCGCAGGCGGCGATGGTGAGGGCGTTCCCCGCGTACACGGTGAACGCGGGTCCGCCGGCCGACGCGTACGGCGCGCAGGCCGCCAGCGCTCCGGCGACCACCAGGAGATGGGCCGCGACCAGCCAGCCGGCGAGCGGCAGGGCGGCCGCCAGAAGCTGGACGAGCGGCGTACGCGCGGTGGAGGAGCGCAGCTCCGCCGTCCGGCGTCTGCGCTCCCTGCCGCCCTGCCAGGAGCCCGCGGCGAGCGCGAACGGGACACCGATCAGGGCGGCGGCGATGCTCAGCAGTTCCGTCGTCGCACCCCAGCTCCCCTGCCACTGATCCGCCTTGGCGGCCACGGTCCAGGCGAGGGCGAGCATCAGCCCGGTGGCCGCCCAGGGGGCGAAGCCGCGCAGCCACTCGGCGCGCAGGGGGTGCGGCGCGGAACGGGGTCTCCGGTCGGGCCGGCTGCCCGGTCGCGAGATCCGCCGGCCGTCCTGGCCGGGCTCGGGTGCGGTGGCGCCGGTCGGGTTCGTGTCCGGGGACGCGTCGGTCGGGCGCGTGTCCGGGTCGGTGTCGGTCGGGTGCGTGTGCGGGTGCGGGTGCGGGACGGTGTCGGCTCGGGCGGGGGTGTGCGCCGGACGGTCTCCGCCCGGCTGGAGGCGTGTGCTCATCGGCCGGCCCCCGTCGCCGCGCGGTGGCCGCGCAGGGCCGTCGTGTAACCGCGTTCGATGGCGTTGCCGTCGGACTCGGGGCCGTCCGCACCGAGCGCCGCGAGCGAAGCGGGCGTGCCGCGGTAGGCGACCCGGCCGGCTTCCAGCAGCGTCACTTCCGTACAGGCCGCGGCCACGTCCTCGACCAGGTGGGTGGAGACGATCACGGTGGCGGTGCGGCCCAGTTCCCGCAGCAGCGCGCGGAACTCGACGCGCTGTTCCGGGTCGAGGCCCGCGGTGGGCTCGTCGAGCAGCAGCAGGCGGGGGTCGTTCACGATGGCCTGCGCGATGCCGACGCGCCGGACCATGCCGCCCGACAGGGTCTTGATCCTGGCGTCGACGCGGTCGGCCAGGCCGACCCGGGCCACGGCCCGTTCGACCGCGGCGTCGGTCGCGGCCCGCGGCAGCTCCTTCAGCCACGCCACATAGGCGACGAACTCCCGCACCGTGAAGCCCGGGTAGTACCCGAAGTCCTGCGGGAGATAGCCCAGTTCGCGGCGGACCGCGCCGCGCTCCCGGTGGCCGCGGAGGTCGCTCCCGAGGAGCTCGACCCGGCCCGCCGAGGGCGCCGCGACCGTCGCGAGGACGCGGACGAGTGATGTCTTGCCCGCGCCGTTGGGCCCGAGCAGACCGTGGACCCCGAGCCCGAAGTCCAGGTCGACGGAGTCCAGCGCGGTGGTCCTGCGGTGCCGCACGCTCAGTCCGGAGACCCGCACGGCGGCCTCCCGCGGGCCGTCCTCGGCACGCCCGGCCGGGGCGGTGGCGGGGTGGTCGGTGGCGCCGAGGGGCGGCACACCGGTCGTGGGGATGTTCACATCGTCTCCAGACGGTCGTACGCGGTGCGGCGCGCGGCGAGGAGCAGGGCGCACAGCACGGTCGCCGCCGCCCAGCAGCCCTGGGAGGCGGCGCCGGTGAAGTAGAGGGAGAGCTGTTCGCCGAGACCGGCCGTCAGGCCGGTTCCGGTGGCCGCGAGGAGAGGGGCCGAGACGGCGAGCAGCCATCCCCCGCCGACCACCGCCGTGGCGGTACGGCAGCCCAGGTACCCCGAGAGAACGAGCGACGCCAGGGTCAGGGCCAGCCCCGGCAGCAGCCAGCCGGCCGTCGAGGGCCCCGCCGGCAGCCGTGCGCCGGAGGACGGCAGGAGCAGTCCCGCCACCGTCAGGCAGGGCGTACTGAACGCCAGTACGGCGGCCGTCCGCGTCAGCAGAAGGCGCAGCCCGCCGGAGGGAGCCGCCGCGGCGATCTCGTGGAGCGGATCGGCGTGGCGCCCGTAGGAGAGGGCGACCCCGGCGACCGGGACGACGGGGGCGAGGGCCAGCAGCAGGGGCCGTACGCCCGCCCATCCGCCCGCGTGGGCGAGGGCGACCGCCCCCAGGGCGACGAGCACCACGGCCCCGGCCCAGGTCCCGCGGACGGCCGGTCCGGCGGCCCACAGGATCCGCGCGAACCGCCCCCCGAAGGCCCGCGCGGCCCTCGGCGCCGCCGCCGGAGCGTGGCCCGGTACGGGTCCGGCCGCCGGGCCGGTGCGGAGCCGCGCGGCGGAGGCGGCCGTACCGGCCGGCGCCGGTTCGCGCACCGCCGTCAGGACCGCGTCGCGGACCTCCGCCAGCACCTGCCCCGCCACGCCCGCCCGCACCGTGTGCGAGACACGCGCGGCGCACGGCCCGCAGCGCTCCAGATGCTTCTCCAGCGACCAGGCGTCCGTCTCCGGGAGGGAACCGTCCGCGTAGCGGGTGACGAGGTCGTCGGGGGCGTGCCAACCGGTCATGCCGGGCCTCCCAGCGGGGACGGAGCCAGGGTCGGACGCGCGCAGGCGCTCTGCGGCGGGTTCAGCTGGGCGAGGGCCTTGCGGAGTTCGGCGCGGGCGCGCAGGGCGCGGGTCTTGACCGTGCCCTCCGGGATGCCGAGGAGACGGGCGGCCTCGCGCGTGGTCAGCCCGTCGACGACCGTGGCCCTCAGCACCTCGCGCAGTTCGGGGGAGATGCGGTCCAGCGCCGTGCCCAGATCGCCGTACTCGAGCCGCGCCAGTACGCGGTCCTCCGCGGACGGCGCGGGCGCCGGCGCCGCGTACTCCACGCGTGCCGCCCGCTCCTGGACCCGCCGCGCGTCCACCAGACGCCGTGCGGCGATCGTCCACAGCCAGCCGCCGGCCTCCGCGCCCCGGTGGCCGGCGGCCGAGCGCCACACCGTCACGAAGGTGTCCTGCAGGACCTCGCGCACGATCTCGGGGTCGGCGCAGCGTCTGGTCAGCCGTGCGTGCAGCCAGCCGGCATGCCGGTCGTACAGTGCGGCCATCGCCGCCGAGTCTCCGTCCGAGACGGCCCGCAGCAGCGCCGCGTCCGTGTCGTCCTCCCGGTGGCCCCCTCGGGGGCGGAACAGTCTCACACCCCGTCTATCGACCGCTTCGGCCCCGCCGGTTCACGGTGCGCCGGATTCCTGCCCTCCGGCCGCCTCCGCGACCGCGTACGCCTCCGCCGACCACAGCGAGTACCCGTACGCCGTGGCCCGCCGCATCCCCTGGACGCGCAGGTAGCGGACGTCGCTCTCGTCGAAGCGGAGGGACTCCCGGCCGCCGCGGCTGTCGTTCACGGTCGTCGCGGTGCGCCACACGCGGCCGTCGGCGGAGACCTGGACGCGGTACGCGGACGGGTGCGCGTCCTGCCAGGTCAGCACGAGCCGGCCGAGGCGCGCCGGCTCGGCGAACCGCACCTGCCACCAGGCGCCGTCGTCCACGGGGGAGGACCAACGGGTCGCCGGGTCGCCGTCGTTGGCCGCCGAGGCCGGGAAGTCGGGGGTCTCGTCGGCGGACGAGGAGGCCGCCGCGGTGCGGGCGAGGTCGGGGCCCGCCGTGCGCGGGAAGGCGCGGACGGTCAGCGTGCGGGTCTGCGAGCCGAAGGCGACCGTCACCTCGTACGTGCCCGACGGCGTTCCCGCCGGGACCGTGACCTCGACGACGCTGTCGACGACGGCGCCGCGCGCCAGGGTCGGCGAGGGCCGTGAGACCTTGACCTCGATGCCCTCGGGGGCCCGCGCGGTCAGCTCACCGCTGACACCGGTGGGACGAAGCGACGTCAGCCGGGCCGTGATCCGCTCCGTGCCGCCGATCTCCACGTCCGCCGTGGAGCGGGCCAGGTCCAGTGCCGCGGCGGGCGCGTCGGCGAACCACGGCACGAGATGGCGGACCTGCGAACGCGCGGGGCCGACCACCCGCAGCGCGTTCACGCGCACGCCCGCCGCACCGATCTCCGCCGCTCCGAGCTCCGTCGCACCCCCGGCGGCGAGGGCGCCGAGGTACCGCCAGCCCTCGCCCGGTACGTACGCCTCGACGAAGCCCGCCACGCCGGGGTCGGTGAGCACGCTCACGTCGGTGAGGGTGCGGGTGCGCGGGAGCAGGACGACGCTGCCGTCCTGCCCGCCGTCCTGCCCGCCGTCCCTCGTCGTGCCGTCGCCCGGCGCGGTCCCGTCGCCGTCCGCGGCGCCGCCTCCGCCGGTCCCCGCCGTGTCCGGGTCACCGGTTTTCGCGCCGCCGTCCCCCGCGGCTCCGGGGCCCTTCGGGGCGTCGTGCCCGGCGGAGGACCCGTCGTCGATGCCCGCCCACTTCTCGTACGCCGTGCGGGCCCGCGTCAGGAACGGGTCGAGCACGCCCGTGCCGACCGTCACCTCGCTCGCCGCGAGTTTCGCGCGCAGCCCGTTCAGCGCGCGGTACGCCGTCCACGCCGCCGTCGCGTCACCGTCCGACTGGGCTTCCAGCAGCGCGACGGCCGTCTCACCGGCCTCGCCGTAGCGCGCCAACTGCTCGGTCCAGGGCTTCACCTCGGTGGCGACCGGGCGGCCGGCCAGCCGCTCGGGAGTCTCGCGCATCACCGCGAACGCCGCGCGCAGCCGCTCGGCCGCGCGCTCGCCCGCGGCCCGGTCCGTGGTCGTCCGCGCCTGCCAGAACGCCTCCATGAGCGGGCGCAGATAGGCCGACTCCTGGCCGCCGAGCACGGAGGACGCCTCGTTCCCGGCCAGCGCGCGCAGCGCGTCCGCGCTCCGGGCGTCCCCGCCCGCGAGATCCTCGATCGCGGCCTCCCAGGACTCCTGGGGCCGGTAGTCCCGCGGGTTCCACGCGTAGTCGGCCGTCGTGAACAGCGGGATGCGGGAGGCCTCCGCCTGGGGCATCGCGTTCGCGAGCAGAGCCGCCGAACCCGTGGCCACCGCCGGGTCGCGCCCCTGGTAGGGGCCGAGGAACATCCGGTCCTGCGCGTAGTCGTTGACGGGGTAGTTGTCCATGGTGACGAGCGGGTGGCTGCCGAACACCGAGCGGGTGCGCGCCAGTTCGCCGCCGGTGATGGTCTTCGGCACGACACCGATGCCCGTCCACGCGACCTCGACGTTCCTGTCCAGGGCGCCCGCCAGCTTCCGGCGGTAGTCGGTCGAGCCGTCCTCGTAGTACTCCGTCGGCATCAGGGACAGCGCGGCCACGTCCGGGTGCCGTGCGGCGAGATGCCGGGCCACGGCGTTCGCCACCCGTGCCTGCGCCTTCGCCGCCGCCTCGGAGCCGGAGCCGAACGCGTCCGCGTCCGCCCCGCAGTGCCACTCGGTGTAACTGACGTCCTGGAACTGGAGCTGGAAGGCCCGGAACCCGAGCGCCCACATGGCGTCGAGCTTGCGCGTCAGGGCCTTCACGTCGGCGTCCGAGGAGAAGCACATCGCCTGCCCGGGGGCCACCGCCCAGGTCAGCGTGACGTGATTGCGGCGCGCCCGCTCCGCCAGGTCCCGGAAGCGGGCGCGCTCCCCGGCCGGGTACGGCTCACGCCAGCGCGCCTGCCGGAAGAGGTCGTCGCCGGGCGCGTACACATAGCGGTTCTGCTTGGTCCTGCCCATGAAGTCGAGCTGCGCGAGACGCTGTTCGGGGGTCCACGGGCTGCCGTAGAACCCCTCGGTGACGCCCCGCACGGCGGTGCCGGGCCAGTCCCGGACGACGGCACCGGCGATCCGGCGGTCGGCGCCGACGAGCCGGCCCAGTGTCTGCACCGCGTGGAACAGGCCGTCCTCGCCGACTCCCGCCAGGGCGACGGTGTCCCGTCCGCCGGTGCGGCCGACGGCCAGCCGGTAGCCGCCGGAGGGGAGATCGGCGCGGGGCGCGGCGCCGAGCGCCGTGAGCACCCGCTCCAGGGAGCCCGACGCGGCGAGCGCGCCGGTGGAGGAACCCGCGCCCGCCCGGCCGGTGTCCGCCGGTTCCGTGCCCAGGCGCACCACCAGCGCGTGCGCCGGTAGCGCGTCACCGTCACGCGCCGTCGTGATCGTGCGGGCGCCGGCCCGCCGCAACAGCGCGCGCAACGCTTCGAGGGCGTACGGGTCGAGGTCGAGATCACTGTCCGGGGCGTACGCGGCGACGCTCACGCCGGGGGCGTACGGAGTCAGGGGCGTGCCCGGGACGTACGAGCCGGCCGGGGAGAGCGAGCGCGCGGCGCCGGACGTGTCGGGCGACGGCGTGACCAGGACGACCTCGTCCGTGACCGTGACCGCCGTGCCGTTCGCGCGCAGCGACTGCGGACGGGGCCAGACGGCGGGCACCCCGCCCCCGATGGTCTCGCGGTCGTCCGCGGAGGCCGCCGGACCGGGTGCCGCCGCGACGGCCGCGGGGGCCGCGCCGAACGTGCTCGCGACCACGGCGAACGCGAGTGCGGTCACTCCTTTTCCACGCCCGAGTCGCACGGTTCCCCCTCGTGGCCCGCCATCTCGGCTGCGGCTTAGGTGTGCGGTCGAGCCCACCATTCGGGTGGTGAAGGTGTCAACGAGAGTGGCCGAAGTGCCGGGATTACCCCAGCCTGGAGGCGTGGCCCGGGCCCGTGGGGCGGCGACGGAGTGTGACCAGGAGCACGTTGTCCGCCCGTGCGCGTCTGCCGTCGCGCCCACGGGGTAGGGCTGCGGTGACCGCCCGGGGCATCCGTTTCCGGCACGAACCGCCGGAATGCCCCCGGCCGCCGTATCCGACCTCGACAAGGAGGCCCCCGTGGCCGCATCGGCACACCTGCTCCTCACGGCCCTGTCCGAACGCGCGGCGGAGCCCTCCGTCCCCGGCCCGCGCGCGGGCCGGGCGGCCGTCGAGCCCGAGGGCGCCCACCTGTGCCTGCTCAGCTCGGAAGGCGCCTGCTCCGCGGCGCCGCTGACCAGCGAACCCCCGCTGCCCGACGCCGAGCCGCTGACCAGTGAGCCGCCGCTCGCGGACGCCGCGCATCTGACGAGCGAGCCCGTCTCGACCGGCGCCGCGTCGGGGGTCTGATGGCACCCACCGGGCCCGCCGAGCCACCGCGGACGGCATCGGAGCCGGCGCCGCGGATGCCCCTGTCCGAACTCGCCGAACTGCACGGTGTCGCCACCGAGTACAGCCCGTCCCCCGGCCGCACGGTCGCGGCCCCGGACACCGCGCTCGTGGCGATCCTGGCGGCGCTCGGCGTCGACGCGAGCACCCCGGACGCCGTCCGGACCGCCCTCGCGCTGCACGAGGCCGAGGCCGCGGAGCGGCTGCTGCCGCCGACCCTGGTGTGCTGGGGCGGACTCGTCCCCGCCGAGGTCGCCGCGCTGCCGGACGGCACCCGCCTGCGCGTCACCACCGAACAGGGCGAGTCCCGGACCTCCGCCGAGAACCTCCCGCCCGGCGTCCACGGCCTGCACGCCACCGCCCCCGACGGCCGCGCCGCCACCGTCCACCTCGTCGTCGCCCCCACCCGGCTGCCCGCGCCGCCCGGACGCGCCCACGGCCTGCTCGTCCAGCTCTACTCGCTGCTCTCCCGCCGCTCCTGGGGCATGGGCGACCTCGGCGACCTCGCCGAGCTGACCGCCTGGGCGGGGCGGGCGCTGGGCGCCGGATTCGTCCAGGTCAACCCGTTGCACGCGGCCGTACCCGGTGACCCCACCGACCCCTCCCCGTACCGGCCCTCCTCCCGCCGCTTCCCCGACCCGGTGCACCTGCGCGTCGAGGACATCCCCGAGTACCCCTACGCCGAGGACCAGGACCGGCTGCGTACGCTGCTGGAGCGCGCCGAACGGCTGCGCGACTCCGTGCTGCGCAAGGGCGCGCTCATCGACCGCGACGCCGTGTGGGAGCTGAAGCGCGAGGCGCTCGCCGTGGTGCGCACCGTGCCGCTCGGGCCCGGACGCCAGGCCGCCTACGCCGACTTCCTCGCCGAGGAGGGCCAGGCGCTGGAGGACCACGCCATCTGGTGCGCGCTCGCCGAGGTGCACGGCTCCGACTGGCGGAACTGGCCCGCGGCCCTGCGCGACCCCCGCTCGCCCGCGACCGCCCGCGCACGGGCCGAACTGATGGACCGGGTCGACTTCCACAGCCGCCTCGCCTGGCTCACCGAGGCCCAGCTCGCCGGCGCCCAGCGTTCCGCGCGCGACGCGGGCATGACCGTCGGGCTCGTGCACGACCTCGCCGTCGGCGTCCACCCCGACGGAGCGGACGCCTGGGCCCAGCAGGAGTACTTCGCGGCGGGCACGACCGTCGGGGCGCCCCCCGACGCCTTCAACGCGCGCGGCCAGGACTGGGGCCTGCCGCCCTGGCGGCCCGACCGGCTCGCCGCCTCCGGATACGCCCCCTACCGCCGCCTGCTGCGCGCGCTCCTGCGCCACGCCGGCGCCCTGCGCATCGACCACGTCATGGGCCTGTTCCGGCTCTGGTGGATCCCCGGGGGACAGCCGCCCACCGAGGGCTCGTACGTCCGCTACGACGCCGAGGCGATGCTCGCGATCCTCGTCCTGGAAGCCTCGCGGGCCGGAGCGCTGGTCATCGGCGAGGACCTCGGCACGGTCGAACCCGGGGTGCGCGAGACGCTCCAGGAACGCGGAGTGCTCGGCACCTCGGTGCTGTGGTTCGAACGCGACTGGGACGGGGACGGACTGCCCCTGTCGCCCGACGACTGGCGTGCCGACTGCCTGGCCACCGCCACCACCCACGACCTGCCGCCCACCGCGGCCCGGTTCACCGGCGAGCACGTCGAACTGCGCGACCGGCTGGGCCTGTTGACCGGCTCCCTCGACACGGAACGGGCGGCCGCCGCCGCGGACGTGCGCGACTGGCTGGCGCTGCTCTCCCGGCTCGGGCTGCTGCGCGGCCCGAGCGGCGGGGCCCCCGCCTCCGTGGAGGAGGCCGAGATCCAGGCCGTGCACCGCTTCCTGACGCGCACCCCGGCCCGTCTGATCGGCGTCTGGCTCCCGGACGCCGTCGGCGACCGCCGCCCGCAGAACCTTCCGGGCACCTGGGACGAGTACCCCAACTGGCGCCTGCCCGTCGCCGACGCCGAGGGCCGCCCGGTGACCCTGGAGGAGCTGGCCGCCTCGCCCCGGCTGCACGCCCTGATCGACGTCGTGCGGGCGGAGACCGGCCGGACGGCCACGCCCGGGAGCCCTCCGGACCCGCCGCGCCGTGCCCCGTGACCTCCGTACGGCACCCCGGACGCGCGGCCCGGTCGGGTGTTCGCTACGTTTGCACCGTGGACAAGAAGAACGCTCTGCGCGCCGGTGCCCTGGCGGCCGGTACGACGCTGATGATGCTGCTCATGTCGTCTCCCGCGCTCGCGCTGACCCGCGACGACGGCGACGACCCCGGCTCCCACCTGAGCGTGGTCGAGACGCTCGGCCTCTACGTCGTGCTGCCGATCGCGCTGTTCGCGGGCATCACCGCCCTCGTGATGGTCCTGGACAAGTCCCACAAGCAGCCGAAGCAGGGCTGAGCCCCGCTCGGTCCACACCGGCTCTCCGTGGGGGGGGGGGGGGGGGGGGGGGGGGGGGGGGGCGGCGGGCCGCCCCCCCCCCGGGGGGGCGCCCCCCCCGCCCCGCCCCCCCCGCCCCCCACCCCCAGCACCAGCGCCCCCCCCCCCCCCCCCCCCCCCCCCCCGCCCCCCGCCCCCCCCCCCCCCCCCCCCCCCCCCCCCCCCCCCCCCCCCCCCCCCCGCGTTTCCCGGGACCTCAGCCCCGTCGCACCTCGTACAGGAAACAGCCGTACTCCACCGCCCGTACGTGGACCAGCGCCACCTCCGGGTCCGCGAACGCCTCGGCGAACGCCTTCGTGAAGGCCTCGTCGAACGCGGACGGCGCCTCGACCATCCGTCCGTCCAGGATGTGCCCTTGGGCCGAGTAGCGGCGGACCGTTCGGTGGGCGTCGGTGAACGGGAGGGCGTCCGTGGCCGGGCCCGCGCACACGTCCGCGTGGATGAAGACCGGGCCCGTCTCGTCGTAGGGGCCGGGCTCGGCGCCGGTCCGTTCCGCCCAGCGGCGCAACGGGGCGTAGGAGACCAGGGCGACGCGCTCTCCGGGCTCGCTGCGGCGCAGACAGCAGCGCAACGGGGATCCGCCCTCGTCGTCGGTCAGCGGGACGGGCCGGCGGCCCGCGTCGTCGGTGGCGCGGAGCTCCTTCAGAGCGGCCGCGCCGATGGGCTGTGCGGTGTACGTCGTCATGCGTCCAGGCTCGCGCCCGCGACGGCCCGGCACCGGCGGGAAACGGACATCGCGCTGTGTGCGGGTCCCGTGGAAGGATGACGCAACCCACACATAACGAGGAGATGACCGCGTGCCTGGCACAAACCTGACCCGCGAAGAGGCGCAGCAGCGCGCGAAGCTGCTCACCGTTGACTCGTACGAGGTCGATCTCGACCTGTCCGGCGCGCAGGAGGGCGGCACCTACCGGTCCGTGACCACGGTGCGCTTCGACTCCGCCGAGACCGGCGCGGAGTCCTTCATCGACCTGGTGGCCCCGGCCGTCCACGAAGTCACCCTCAACGGCGACCCGCTCGACCCGGCCGAGGTCTTCGAGGACTCGCGGATCGCGCTGCACGGGCTCCTTCAGGGGCGCAACGTCCTCCGCGTCGTCGCCGACTGCGCGTACACCAACACCGGTGAGGGACTGCACCGGTTCGTCGACCCCGTCGACCAGCAGGCCTACCTCTACACCCAGTTCGAGGTGCCCGACGCGCGCCGCGTCTTCGCGTCCTTCGAGCAGCCCGACCTCAAGGCGACCTTCCAGTTCACCGTGAAGGCGCCGAACGGCTGGACGGTCATCTCCAACTCGCCGACCCCGGAGCCCAAGGACGACGTCTGGGTCTTCGAGCCGACGCCGCGGATCTCGACGTACATCACCGCGTTGATCGTCGGCCCGTACCACTCCGTGCACAGCGTGTACGAGAAGGACGGACAGACCGTCCCGCTCGGCATCTACTGTCGCCCCTCGCTCGCCGAGTTCCTCGACTCGGACGCGATCTTCGAGGTCACCCGGCAGGGCTTCGACTGGTTCCAGGAGAAGTTCGACTACGCGTACCCGTTCACGAAGTACGACCAGCTCTTCGTGCCCGAGTTCAACGCGGGCGCGATGGAGAACGCCGGCGCGGTCACCATCCGCGACCAGTACGTCTTCCGCTCCAAGGTCACCGACGCCGCGTACGAGCTGCGCGCCGAGACGATCCTGCACGAGCTGGCCCACATGTGGTTCGGCGACCTGGTCACCATGGAGTGGTGGAACGACCTCTGGCTGAACGAGTCGTTCGCCACCTACACCTCCATCGCCTGCCAGGCCTACCACCCCGACAGCCGGTGGCCGCACTCCTGGACCACGTTCGCCAACTCCATGAAGACGTGGGCGTACCGGCAGGACCAGCTGCCCTCCACCCACCCGATCATGGCCGAGATCCGCGACCTCGACGACGTGCTCGTCAACTTCGACGGCATCACGTACGCCAAGGGCGCCTCCGTCCTCAAGCAGCTCGTCGCCTACGTCGGCATGGACGAGTTCTTCCGCGGCGTCCAGGCCTACTTCAAGGCCCACGCCTTCGGGAACACGCGCCTGTCCGACCTGCTCGGCGCCCTGGAGGAGACCTCCGGACGCGACCTCGGCACCTGGTCGCAGAAGTGGCTCCAGACCGCCGGCATCAACATCCTGCGGCCCGAGATCGAGACCGACGCCGACGGTGTCATCACCTCCTTCGCCGTCCGCCAGGAGGCCCCGGCCCTGCCCGCCGGCGCCCAGGGCGAGCCGACCCTGCGCCCGCACCGCATCGCGGTCGGCCTGTACGAGCTCGACGACGCCAGCGGCAAGCTGGTGTGCGACGAGCGCGTCGAGCTGGACGTGGACGGCGAGCTGACCGCCGTACCGCAGCTCGTCGGCAAGCGCCGCCCCGCCGTGATCCTGCTCAACGACGACGACCTGTCGTACGCCAAGGTCCGCCTCGACGAGGACTCGCTGGCCTTCGTCACCGAGCACCTCGGCGACTTCGCGGCCTCCCTGCCGCGCGCCCTGTGCTGGGCCTCGGCCTGGGACATGACCCGCGACGCCGAACTCGCCGCCCGCGACTACCTGGCGCTGGTGCTCTCCGGCATCGGCAAGGAGTCCGACATCGGTGTCGTGCAGTCGCTGCACCGGCAGGTGAAGCTCGCCATCGAGCTGTACGCCGACCCGACCGCCCGCGAGGCGCTGCTGACCCGCTGGACGGACGCGACGCTCGCCCACCTGCACGCGGCCGAGGCCGGCTCCGACCACCAGCTCGCCTGGGCGCGCGCCTTCGCGGCGACCGCGCGCACGCCGGAGCAGCTCGACCTCCTGGAGGCGCTGCTCGAAGGCCGCGAGACCATCGAGGGCCTCGCCGTCGACACCGAGCTGCGCTGGGCGTTCGTGCAGCGGCTCGCGGCCGTCGGACGCTTCGACGACGCGGAGATCGCCGCCGAGTACGAGCGCGACAAGACGGCGGCCGGCGAGCGGCACGCGGCCACCGCCCGCGCGGCCCGGCCCACCGAGGAGGCGAAGGCGGAGGCGTGGGCCTCGGTCGTCGAGTCCGACAAGCTCCCGAACGCCGTGCAGGAAGCGGTCATCGGCGGCTTCGTGCAGACCGACCAGCGTGAGCTGCTGGCCCCGTACACGGACAAGTACTTCTCCGTGGTCAAGGAGATCTGGGACACGCGCTCGCACGAGATCGCGCAGCAGATCGCGACCGGCCTCTACCCGGGCATCCACATCTCCGAGGACACCCTCGCCAGGACGGACGCGTGGCTGGCCTCGGCCGAGCCCAACGCGGCCCTGCGGCGCCTCGTCTCGGAGTCCCGCTCGGGCGTCGAGCGGGCCCTGAAGGCGCAGGCGGCGGACGCGCGGGCCGCGACCGCCTAGCCGGCGGACGCGACGCGTCGCAGGAGAACCCGAGGGGGCGGGCACCGGTCGGTCGGTGCCCGCCCCCTCGGGCGTGTGTGGATCCGGGCGTCAGCCCTCGTTGAGCTCGGCCGCCACCAGCTCCGCGATCTGGACCGCGTTCAGCGCGGCACCCTTGCGGAGGTTGTCGCTGGAGACGAACAGCGCGAGGCCGTGCTCGACGGTCTCGTCCGGCCGGATGCGCCCGACGTACGAGGCGTCCTTGCCGGCGGCCTGGAGCGGGGTCGGGATGTCCGAGAGGACGACACCCGGGGCGCCCGCGAGGAGCTCGGTGGCGCGCTCGGCGGAGAGCGGGCGGGCGAAGCGGGCGTTCACCTGGAGGGAGTGGCCGGAGAACACCGGGACCCGGACACAGGTGCCGGAGACCTTGAGGGCGGGGATCTCCAGGATCTTGCGGGACTCGTTGCGCAGCTTCTGCTCCTCGTCCGTCTCGTTCAGACCGTCGTCGACGACCGAACCCGCGAGCGGGAGCACGTTGAAGGCGATGGGGCGCTTGTAGACCTGCGGCTCGGGGAAGTCGACCGCCTCGCCGTCGTGGGTCAGCAGGTCGGCCTCGCCGACGACCTTCAGGGCCTGGCTGTGCAGCTCCGCCACACCGGCGACGCCCGAGCCGGACACCGCCTGGTAGGTGGCGACGACCAGCGCCTGGAGGCCCGCCTCCTCGTGCAGCGGCTTCAGGACCGGCATCGCGGCCATCGTCGTGCAGTTCGGGTTGGCGATGATGCCCTTGGGGCGGTCGGCGATCGCGTGCGGGTTCACCTCGGAGACGACGAGGGGTACCTCGGGGTCCTTGCGCCAGGCGGAGGAGTTGTCGATCACGACGGCGCCCTGGGAGGCGACCTTCTCGGCCAGCGCCTTGGAGGTGGCCCCGCCCGCCGAGAACAGCACGATGTCCAGGCCCGAGTAGTCCGCCGTGGAAGCGTCCTCCACCGTGACCCCGTCGACGACCGTCCCGGCCGAACGGGCCGAGGCGAACAGACGCAGTTCCTCGACCGGGAAGTCCCGCTCGACGAGGATCTTGCGCATGGCTGTGCCGACCATACCGGTGGCTCCGACGATTCCGACCCTCACGGCGACTCCCTTGACGTGCGTTCTACGTGGTCCAACGCTTCCATCATGCGTCTGACCCGGGCCCGCGTGTCCAATCCTTTCGCCGCGCCGCTCAGGACGTGGGACGCCGGGACCCGCGCCGAGGTGCCCGATCCTGCGGCGTCCGGGCGTCCGGGTACGAGGAAATCGCCCGGCGACGCGGGGTGACCGCAAGCCGTACGGTGCGGGCGCGGTCACGACGTGGGCCCGGTGTGACGTACGACTCGAACCGGGCCGAACGTTTTGGCCCGCACCGGCGTCGTAGAGGGGACGCGGGGAGGGGAGGGGTGCTGTGCTGCGCAGAAGGACACGTCGGGCACCGGGGGCGGACGACCCCTTGGACGCGACGCAGGAACGCCGGGTACGGGCGGTGCTCGCGCTCGGTGGGGTGCCGCAGGCGGACCTGCCGGACGGGGTACAGCAGGTCCGGCTGCGGCTGCTGGAGCGGGCCGCCAAGGGGTACGAGGCGCCGCGCGACGTGTCGGCCTGGGCGGCGGTCGTCGCCTCGAACCTGGCGATGGACTGGCACCGGGCCAAGCGCCGGCAGGAGCGGCTGGGCGAGCGGCTCGCCTCGCTGCGCCAGCTGGAGCAGCCCTCGGACGAGGAGTCCAGCGTGCTCTCGCTGGCCGTGGCCCAGGGCCTGGACGACCTGCCCGACGCCCAGCGCCAGGTCCTCGTCCTGCGGTTCTACGCGGACCTGCCGGTGCGGGACATCGCCCACGAGCTCGGCATACCCGAGGGCACGGTCAAGAGCAGGCTGCACACGGCGGTCCGCGCGCTGCGCGCCCGCCTGCACGAGGACGAGGTGGTGTGACGTGGCCGAGTACGAAGGTGTGGACGCGCTGATGGCCGCGATCACGGACGCCGAACTTCCCGAGGGCGCGTGCGACGACATCGCGTTCATGGCCGAGCACCGGTCGGCCGCCGCGGACGTCGAGGTGCTCCGGGAGCAGCTGGTCGTCATCGGTGACGCGCTGGCGGAGAACGGGCGGTCGGCCGGTCCGGTCCGGGCGTCCCAGAAGCCGGGGAAATCCGGGAGGTCCGGGAAGTACCGGCGGGCCGAGGGGCCGCGGGCGTCCGGCGGCGGGCGGCCCGGCGGCGCCCCGAAGAAGCGCTTTCGGCCTTCGCGCGCCATGGCCGTCGGCACGCTGGCGGCGGCGGCGATGGCCACGCTGGTGGTGGGGATGGGCTGGCTGGCCGCGACCGGCGGGTCGGACGCGGCGAGCTCCGACACGACCTCCTCCGACGCCAAGGTGCAGGACAGTGGCGGCTCGGGCTCGCTCAGCGCCCCCGGCTACATCGCCTGCTCCCGGCTCATCGTGGAGGGCACGGTCACCGATGTGGCCGCGGTCCCCGGCACCGCACAGGACCGGATCACCCTGGACGTCTACCACTACTACAAGCCGGCCACGGGCGGGAAGAAGGTCACCTTCCTGATGGACCAAGCCGTCGACCCGCGGCTGCACCGGGGCGACGAGGTCCTGATCGGCATCCAGCGGCACGCTTCGACGCCCGACATCTGGACCACGGGGGAGCAGCAGATCGCCCGCGACCGGTCCTGGATCGTCAAGGCGCTGCCCGAGTCCCGGGGGATGAGGTGCGCCACCGAGGAGCGGTGACCCGGGGCCGGGGCCGGGCGGCCCGGAAGGGACGGCGGGCCGGCGGGGGCACGGGAAGGGCTGTCCGGGCACGGGGCCGGGCGGTCCACGGGCGGGCGGTCCGCGGGCGGGCGGCGCGCGAAGGGGCGGCGCGCGAAGGGGCGGGCGTCCGTTCCCGGACGCCCGCCCCAAGTCCCCGGGCCGCTCGCGCGGCCGGGTGTCACACCGCTACGGTGTGACCTTCTCGATCTTCACACTGCCGAGGCCCGCGACCGTGCCGCGCGCGTTCACCAGCTGGACCTGACCGAAGAACTCGCGTCCCTCGGGTGCCGCCGCGGCGGCGGTGACCGAGCCGGACACCGTGGCCGAGGCGCCGGTGGCGAGCTTCACCGGGGTGGAGTCGTCGACCGTGACCGTGCCGAGCGCGCTGGAGAAGAACACGTCCTGGTAGTCGTACGCCGTCGAGCCCGACGGGACCGCGTAGCCCGCGACCTCGACGGTGTACGTACCGGCGGCGGGGGAGGCGATGGAGACGGCCTCCTCCGAGTCACCGTCCGCGGACTGTCCGACGACGGCCCCGGCGGCGTTGTACACCGTCAGGTCGAGGTCGGCGGCGTTGTCCGAGACGTTCCCGATGACCACGTCGAGCGACGCGGCGCCCGCGGGCACCTCGACCGTGGTGGTCTGCGTCGCGCCCTCGGCGATGGTCGGCCGCGCGTTCTTGGAGGAGCCGAGCGGACCGCCCTTCAGCCTGCCGTCGATCGCGGCGAAGTTGTTCGTCACCTTCCAGGAGGCGGTGGCCGGGGTGCCGACCTTGGCCTCGGGGACGGTCACGACGGCCGGGTCGAAGGCCGCGCCGAGCACGGCGACATCCAGCTTGTACGGGTTGTCGAGCAGCGGCGAGGTACGGCGCGACTCGACCTCGATCTCCCAGACGCCGGACTGCGGGTCCGCGTACGAACGCACGTCGGGCTTGCAGCCGTTGCCGTCGAGGTAGTTGTTGTAGCAGTACGGGGTGCTGGTGTTGTCGACCGGAACGCCGTACGGGTGGATCGCGATGAACCGGGTCTGGCTCTTGTCCTTCAGCCCGCCGATCGCGATCTCCAGGGACTTGGCGCCCTCGGGGACCGTCACGAAGTACGAGGTGGTGCTGTTGCGCTGCACCGAACTCGACTTGCTGTAGGTGTACTTCAGCGGCGAGGAGACGACGACGGTCGAGAGGATCTGCTTGTCGACGCCCTCGGTGCGCGGGTCGTCGACCTCCAGGATCGCGCTCTTGAGCCCGGCCGACTCCGGCGCGGCCTGGACCTTGACGGTCACCGGCTGGTTCAGCGGGAGGTACACCTCGTCCTTGCCGAGGATCCGGAAGGCGCCGCCGGCGTTGTTCTCGAAGGAGAGCTCGTGCCGGACCGGCCGGTCCGGGCCCGACGTACGCGTGACGGTGATGTCGTACGTCTTGCGCTGGCCGGCCTTGAGGCCGCCCTCGCGGTCGTACAGACCGGTACCGAAGCCCGGGGTCTTCAGCGCGAAGTCGATCGCGGTGTCGACCGGGGCCTTGACGGTGTAGTCGTGGGCGGTGGCGCCGTCCTTGATCGAGTCCCAGGCGTCACCGATGTTGATGAGGCCCGCGCCCTCCTCGTACGCCTGAACGCCCTTGATGTGGTCGGCGGTCGACGTCAGCGCGGTGCGCAGGGTGGCCGGGGTGAGGGTGATGCCCTTCTGCTTCGCCGCGCTCAGCAGCAGCGCCGAGGCGCCCGCGGCCTGCGGGGAGGCCATCGAGGTGCCCTGGAGCATCGAGTAGCCGGCCGGAAGGGTGTAGCCCGCCTCGGCGACCGGGCCGCCGGGCAGCCAGGTCTGGGTGGAGTTGATGGAGGCGCCGGGCGCGCTCAGCGTCGGCGTGAAGCCGCCGTCCTCACGCGGGCCGCGCGAGGAGAAGGGCAGCATCGCGTACTTCTTCTCCACCTGGGAGCCGTAGTTGGCGGCCCAGGTCTCCTTGGAGATGGTCGCGCCGACCGAGATGACCTTGTCGGCCAGGCCGGGGTCGCCGATCGTGTTCGCGCCGGGGCCGGAGTTGCCCGCGGAGATCACGAGCTGGACGCCGTAGGTGTCGATGAGACGCGTGTAGAGCTCGGCGCGCGCGTTGTTGCCGTCGTTGAGCGCGGGCAGGCCGCCGATGGACATGTTGACGATGTCGACGCCACGGTTGGCGACGAGGTCGATCATGCCCTCGGTGAGCGCCACGTTGGTGCAGCCGCCGGTCCAGGTGCAGGCACGGGAGGAGACGATCTTCGCGCCGGGCGCGGCGCCGTTCATCTTCCCGCCGAACAGGCCGTTGGCGGAGGTGATGCCCGCGACGTGGGTGCCGTGCTCGGACTCGATGACGCCGATGTTGACGAAGTCGGCCTTCTTGCCGACCCAGTCGCCGCCGTACGGGTCGGTGGGCACGTCCTTGCGGATCTCCACGACGAACGGCTGCCGCTCGACGACGTCCGTCGCCGGGTTGTCGGTGCCGAAGTAGCCGACCTGGTAGCCGTCCTTGTACGGCTTCATCGGCGTGTCGTCGGTGAAGTCGAAGTTGTTGTTCAGGTCGACGCGGACGGTACCGGCGGCCGGATCGTAGAGGATCCCCCAGACGTCGGTGGTGTCGCCGTCCCGGTTGGCGTCGCCCGCGGCGTCCCCTCCGGCCGTCGCGGACTCACGGAACAGGTTGACCTGGTAGTCGCCCGCGGGTGCCTTCCAGCTGACGCCGCCGTAGGAGAACGACGGACCGCTGACCGGGTTGGTCATCCGACGCCAGGTGCCGTCGCTGTCGAGGATCGGGTCGGTCGAGGTGACCCAGTCGACGATCTTGCGCTCTCCGGTGGTGGTCTTCTGCAGGGCGGGGTGGCCCAGGTCGACGCCGGAGTCGAGGATGCCGATGGTGACGCCCCGGCCGTCCGCCTTCGGGTGGTCCTGCACGAAGTCCACGGCGCCCGTCTCGAAGGACGGGTTGTACGGGTTCTCGGCGGGCGTCTTCTTGCCGGGACCCGGGTAGGTGGCGGCCGTGGAGGCGTTGCTGCCGTGCCTGGCCGTGTCGGCGCTCGGGGTCGGGTCGTCCAGCGCGATCTCCTGGCGCAGGTCGATCCCGTGCACCGAGGACAGCTTCGCGGCGGCGGCGATGGCCGAGTCCGCCCTGCTCGTCGGGACGGTGGCGCGGACGTAGCCGAGCTTGTCGTAGCTGCGGCCCACCGAGCCGCCCTTGACCGCGTCCAGCTCCTTGGCGACCTGCTCGGTCTGGCCGGGAGCCGTCGCGATCATCATCGTGACGTTCTTGTCGCCGTTGGCCTTGGCCTCGGTCAGGAGGTCGGCGTCGGCCGAACCGAGTTTGGCGGCGGCGGACTTGGTGCCGGGGTCGGCCGTGGGCGCACCCGTGTCCGCGGAGAAGGCCATGGGTATGGGCCCTGCCGCGGAGAGCGCGGCCACCAGGCCCGCTGCCATGGCCAGGCGGGCCACGCGTCTAGCGCCCGATATCGGGGCGCGCTGAGGGTCGGAGGTCATCTGCATCCCTTGGAGGTAAAGGAACGAGCGTGGAACGGCCGGTTCCGGTGGTTCTTGAGGGACCGGTCGCATCAGTCCGGAATGTGAACCCGGATGACCGCTCAGCTTTACCCAAGGGACAGTTGTTTGGGGAGAGTTGACCGTGGCGGGATGCAGCCATGGCGCACTTCCGCCATGCGTCACGTCGGAGATCGTGCGCTATAGGCGGATATCCAGGGCGGGGTGGATGTCTCTCTTTGTCGATTCAGCTCTCTTTTGTGCGCGCGTAGTGGCGGGACGCCTTCGCGCGGTTACCGCAGGCCGCCATCGAGCACCAGCGGCGGGTGCCGTTCCGTGAGGTGTCGAAGAAGTGCAGGACGCACGCCTCGTGGGCGCAGCGGCGGATGCGGTCCGGAGCGGCCTGGAGCAGTTCCAGGTAGTCGCGCGCGGCGAGCCAGGCCGGGCCCCAGGCGGGGTCGTCGAACTCCGGTGTCCCGCCCGGTCCTTGATCGGTCAGTGTCAGGCGGACGCGTCCGTGCGCGAGGACGGCGTCGACGCGGGCGGCGGCCCGTGCCGGGAACCGGGAGCCTTGCCGGCCGGTCTCGCCGTGGGGGGTGTCGACCGCGGCGCGCAGGGCGTCACGGGCTTCGAGCGTGTGCCGCAGGACGGTGTCGTCGGCTGGGAAGTCGAGCCCGTTGGCCGCCAGCCACACCGCGAGGCCCTCGGTGTCGGCCAGCAGGTCCCGCACCGCGCCCTCGTGGATCCAGCGGGTGTTGAGCAGGTCGAGCGAGACCGGCTCGCCGGTGAGGGGGCGGGGGTCGGGGCTGGTGGACATGGGGTCTCCCTTCGCGACTAACCCCTCAAGGGTAGGTCACCGGTTGACGCTCTCGATTCTAACCTCTAATATCGATTAGAAAGGTTAGCCTCACGCTGGGGCTGCCGCCGGCGGAAAGGGACTGTCATGACGCCGCGCACCGGCCGCGTCGGCCTGGACGTCGAGGACCCCGGCCGCTCGCCCGCCTCCCGCCGCGAGGCACCGGCGCCGAACGCGTCCGCGCCGGCCCGCGGCTTCCTCTCGCGGCTGGAGTCGTCATGACGTATCACTCCGGTTCGCGGGCGATCCAGGACCGTGCCGGCGTCCGGGACCTCGCCGATCATGTGGGCCGGTCCGTCGGCCGGGGCATCCGCCCGGTGGTCGCCGCGTTCCTCGAACTCCAGCCCATGCTGGTCGTCGGCGCGGCGGCCCCCGAGGGCGGGACGGAACGGGACCGCGGCGCCGGGACGGCGGGCGGCGGCGGGGTGTGGGCCTCGCTGCTCACCGGGGAGCCGGGATTCGTACGGGCCACCGGAGCCCGTCGGATCTCGGTCGCGGGCGGCCTTTCGGCGGGTGATCCGCTCACCGCCGCGCTCACCACCCCGGGCACCGCCGTCGGTGCCATCGCACTCGACCCGCGCACCCGTCGCCGTATGCGCCTCAACGGCCGGGTCCGGCCCACCCCGCGCGGCTTCGCCGTCGAGACCGACCAGGTCTTCGCCAACTGCCCCAAGTACCTCCAGAAGAGGCGGACGTACGAGACGGTGACCGCCCGGGCGCCGGGCGTTCCCCGGCGTGGCGGCGAACTCACCCTCTCCCAGCGGGAGTTCGTCGAGGCCGCCGACACCTTCTTCCTCGCCACGGTCCACGCGCACGGCGCCGACGCGAGCCACCGCGGCGGCAACCCCGGCTTCGTGCGTGTCGACGCGCCCGGCGAACTGAGCTGGCCCGACTACCCCGGGAACTCCATGTTCCTGACCCTCGGCAACCTCGCGGCCGATCCGCGCGCCGGTCTGCTCTTCCTGGACTGGACATCGGGAACGGTGCTCCAGCTCACCGGCACGGCGCGCACGGAGTTCACCCCCGACGGCGAACGGACCGTCCGCTTCACCCTCGCCGAAGCCGTCGAGACGTCCGCCGCCAGCCCGCTGCGCTGGTCCGCGCCCGCGTACTCGCCGGCGAATCCGTGAACGGGCGGGAGTCGCGGTGAACGTGCGTGCGTCGCCGTGAATGTGCGGGCGTCGCCGTGAACGTGCCTGCGTCGCCCCGGATCCACCTCCCCTACCCCGCAAGATGAACGCGGAGTGACCCTCCACCGGCCGTTCGGACAGGACTCCATGGACGCCCAGGGTGCGCGGAGATCGACGTACGGTGATCGGCGTCGCCCGTTGCCGTCCAGTTAACGCGCAGGTCATCCCCAGTGCCAACGATCCAGTACAAGCGGGGAGTTCGCCAGTCGAGCGCCCCGCGGCCACTGCCGACGCGTTCGTACTCGGGGAGACCGCGCCATGCCGCGCATACGCTCTGTCGCCACCGTACCCGCCCTCAACCGCCGCACCCTGCTGGCCGCCACCGGAGCGGTGTCCCTCTCCGCGGGGATCGGCCTGGCCCTGCGCCCGCAGTCCCCGGCGCACGCGGCGACGGCCGCCCAGGCGCCCGTCGCCGACTCCGTCGCCCACAACGAGGGCCAGTTGGCCACGGCCGGCCCGAAGGGACCCGCCGCGCTCGCCCCCTACACCCGCGGCACGACCCTGGGCTCCGTCGCCACCCCGCGCTCCGGCTCCACCGGGTACCGCCGGCTCGGTGACGGCGCCGGCTGGAAGCGGGTCGTACGCGACGAACTGGCCGCGGCCAGGACGGGCCGAGCCGACCGGCGCACCGCGCTCGCCGCGTTCGTGCAGCTCACCGACCTGCACCTGATCGACGCCCAGCACCCGCTGCGCCTCGAGTACCTGCGCTCCCAGAACAAGAGCGCCTGGCGCCCGCAGGAGGCGCTGACCGTCGCGGGCGCGGTCTCCCTGATCGAGCGGGTCAACTCGCTGCACGGAGCCCCCGCCACCGGAACCCCGCTGCACTTCGTCATGACCACCGGGGACAACACCGACAACAACTCCAAGACGGAGCTGGAGTGGTTCCTGAAGGTCATGAGCGGCGGCCGCATCACCCCCAACAGCGGTGACCCGCGGCACTACGAGGGCGTCCAGGCCAGCAACCTGAAGACCTACTGGCAGCCCGACGCCGCCCTGCGCGACGCCGACAAGCAGCTCGGCTTCCCGCGCATCCAGGGCTTCCTGGCGGCGGCCATCCGCGAGGTGCGCAGCCCCGGCCTGAAACTGCCCTGGTACTCCACCGTCGGCAACCACGACGCGCTCCCGCTCGGCTGCTACGGATCGCGCGGAGACTCCTACCTCACCGAGTTCGCCGTCGGCGGCAAGAAGCTGATGTCACTGGGCTCGGCGGAGGCCACCACGCTCGCCAAGACCATCAAGAACGGCAGCAGCCCCAAGGGCGCCGCGTTCCGCGACCTGCTCAGGGCGCACGCCCGCGAGATGCGCTCGGTCACGCCCGACGAGAAGCGCGCCCCGTTCACCCCCGCCGAGTACGTCAGGGCGCACCTCGACCCGGCGTACACCGGACCGGGCCCGATCGGCCACGGCTACTCCTCCGCGAACCTCTCCGCGGGTACCCAGTACTACACGTTCCGGATCGCCGAGGACGTCATCGGCGTCAGCCTGGACACCACCGACCCCGGCGGCCACTACGAGGGCTCCATCGGCACGGCTCAGCTGCGCTGGCTGGAGAAGACGCTGCGCGAGAACGCGGACTCGTACGTCATCGTCTTCAGCCACCACACCAGCAAGACCATGCGCAACACCCACGCCGACCCGGCCCACCCGGCCGAGGCGCGGCACGGCGGCGGCGAGGTCGTCTCCCTGCTCGCCCGCTTCAGCAACACGCTGGCCTGGGTGAACGGCCACACCCACAAGAACGAGATCATCCCGCACGCCGCCTCCGGCAACCGCTCCTTCTGGGAGATCTGCACCGCCTCCCACGTCGACTTCCCCCAGCTCGCCCGCGTCATCGAACTGGTGGACAACAAGGACGGCACGCTCTCGCTGTTCACCACCCTCATCGAGTCCGCGGCCCCGCACGCCACGGACTTCTCCGACCTCACCCAGACGGGCCTCGCGGCGCTGTGCCGCGAACTCTCCTTCAACGCCCCCGGCGCCCGCACCGACCTGTCGGGCACCTCACGCGACCGCAACACCGAGCTGATCCTGAAGAAGGGCTGAAAAGGGATCAACCCGCGCCGTCCGGGCAACCCGCCGGCGTGTCCCCGTGTCCCTCCCCCCGACCGAGTCCCACAGCGAGACGGGGAAGACATGAGGGTTCGTACGGCACTGGTGGGGGCGATCGCCGCGGGGATCGCGGTGACGCAGGCGGGCATCGCGGCGGCGGCGCCCGCGAAGGACGGCCACGCGCCGACACGGCAGGCACTGGAAGCGGCCGTGCGCGACGGTGTGCCGGGGGTGACGGCGAGGGCCGTGGACCGGCACGGCACCTGGTCGGCCACCGCGGGCGCCGGGGATCTGAGGACCGGCGCACCGCGGTCCACGGCCGACCGCTACCGCGTGGGCAGCATCACCAAGACGTTCGTCTCCACCGTCCTGCTCCAGCTCGAGGCCGAGGGACGGCTGTCCCTGGACGACACCGTGGACACCTGGCTGCCCGGCGTCGTGAGCGGCAACGGCAACGACGGCACCGTGATCACCGTTCGCCAACTCCTCAACCACACCAGCGGGATCTTCAACTACACGGCTGACAAAGACTTCGGCGCCACCTACTTCACCAGGGACGGATTCCTCCGGCACCGCTACGACACGCTGACCCCCGGACAGCTCGTCGCCGTCGCCCTGTCCCACAAGCCGGACTTCGCGCCGGGCGCGTCCTGGAACTACTCCAACACCAACTACGTCCTGGCCGGCATGGTGATCGAGAAGGTCACCGGCCGTTCCTACGCCTCGCAGATCCGCGACCGGATCATCAAACCCCTCGGCCTGCGCGCCACTTCGCTGCCGGGCACCCGGGTCACGCTCCCTTCGCCCAGCGGCAGGGCGTACTCCAAACTGGCCGGGACCACGACGGGACCGACCTACGACGTCACCGCGCTGAACCCCTCCTGGGCGTCCTCCGCGGGGGAGATGATCTCCGACAACGCCGACCTGAACCGCTTCTACACCGCACTCCTGCGCGGCAGGCTCCTGCCGCGCGAGCAGCTCAGGGAGATGCGGACGACGGTCGCCGTCGAGGGCGTCCCGGGCATGCGCTACGGCCTCGGCCTCCTGGAGGGGAAGCTGAGCTGCGGTGTCCGGGTCTGGGGCCATGACGGCGGCATCCACGGCTCGTCCAGCGTGGCCCTCACCACCGCGGACGGCCGCCATTCCCTCGCCTTCAACTTCAACGGCGACTGGGCGGGCGACGCCGAAGCCGTCGTCGAGGCGGAGTTCTGCGGGAAGCGGCCGCCCGCGACCAGTGCGTCCCCGGACCGGTCCGGGAGCCCGTCCCGGGGACTGTCCGACAGGCTCTAGCCGGCGGCTCGGGCGGCGAAGCCCACCTTCGCCGTCTCGACGGTGTCCCCGCGCCGGCCGGGCGCGCGCTGCTCCCTCCAGTACAGGTTGGTGTGGGCGACGACCTCGGCCGGGGTGGGGGCGCCGTACGCGGTGAGGTCCTCCGTGGTGTGGGCGTCGCCGACCAGCGTGACGTCGTACCCACGGGTGAAGGCGCTGTGGAGTGTGGAGCGGACGCACATGTCGGTCTGGGCGCCGGTGATCACGACATGGCCGACCGCACGCTCGGCGAGCAGGTCCTCCAGGTCGGTGGCCTCGAAGGAGTCGCCGTAGTTCTTGTGGACGACGGGCTCCGTGTCCTCGCGGACCAGCTCCGGCACGTACTGCCAGGACTCGCTGCCGTACTTCATCTGATCGTCGGAGTGCTGCACCCAGATCACCGGCACCGCCTCGGCGCGGGCCCTGGCGACGAGCGTGCCGATGTTCGCGATCACGGCCGCGAGATCGTGGGCGCCGTTCACGGCTCCGTGCTGCATGTCGATCACCAGCAGCGCTGTCTTCGGGCGGTCGGGCAGGGTCGTCATCACACTCTCCTGTCGTTGGTCCGGCTCGTCGGGGCAGGTGTGTCCGCCAGGGAACTCCTGCCCGCCCCACAGTAGATCGGGGCACTGACAACGCCGCCGGAACGCGGGAGGGAGCCCGCGTGAGCGGCACGCGGACCCCCTCCCTCCCCTCCGGGCGCGGCCCTGTCCGTCACGACCGGGGCAGCACCACGACATGCGCGGCCGGATCGCGGTCGTCCGCGGCCATGAGCGCGGTCCGTACGACCGTGGCCTGCTGTTCCATCGCGTCCCTGAGCTTCCGCGGGGTGACGTGGACGACGGTGATGCCCAGCCGCTCCAGGTGCTCGCGCCTGCGGGCCTGCTCGGATCCCTGGGCGTCCGCGTCCTGGAGCGGGGTCCGGGTGACCAGCTCGACCGCCACCGCCTGCTCGGGCCAGTACGCGTCGAGACCACCGAGGTGGGGGCCTCCGGGCAGCCGCAGGTCGACGTTCCAGACCGGGTCGGGCAGTCCGTGCTCGAAGACCATCCGGTACAGACGGTTCTCCGCGATCGCCCTGCCCTCCGCCACCAGCGAGTCCACGGCGTCCACCACGTGCGGGCGGTCCATCAGCCGGGCCGCCGTCAGCTCCTCCACGACCGAACGCGGTTCGCAGTAGCCGCGGCGCACCGCCTCCGCCAGCAGCTCGCGCACGGCCTCCGCGTCGGTCAGCTCCGCGACCGCGTCGGCCAGCGCGCGGGGGACGGCGGCGACGGGGACCCCGGCCACGAACGTGTGCGCCGGCAGCACGGTCGTGCGCACGATGCCGACGCAGCCGGTCGAGCGCACCCGGCGCAGCCGGGGGACGAGTACGTCGATCCTGCCGAGGGAGGGCAGCGGCGGGACGCAGGAGAAGCCGTGCAGGGCCAGCGCCGCCCGGCCGGTGATCAGCGCGTCCGCGCGGGGCCGGTGGCCGCGCGGTTCCTCGGAGCCCGGCTGGACGGGGACGCGGTGTGCCGTGCGGGCGGAGGGGGGACGCGCGGTGTAGAGCAGCGCCGCGTGCAGCCGCTCCTCGGGCGTGGGAGGGCCGGGACGCAGCAGGAAGACGCCGGGAAGGATCCGCTGCCACGGACCGCCGGGCCGGCACCGCTCGTCGGCGTCCGCGGCCGTCACGTCGTGTTCGCGTAACTGGGCGGTGGTCAGGATCCGGTGCCGCACGGGGAACGGGTGGCGCGGGGTGCGGGGGGAGTTGGGGGTGCTGTGGCTCATGGTCCGGGGTCTTCCGCCGGGGAGCCGTCTTCTAACCGCTGTTACCCGCTCGTCGACGAATCGGGACGAATACGCCTTTCGGCGCGGGTGTTCGACTGCCGAAAGGCGCTGGTCCGCAGGCGGGTCGGCAGGGGTCACGGGTCCGGATACATGCATTTCGTAACCAGTGTGCGCATCGGATCAGCCCACCGCGAAGGGTGCCGGACGTGCCCACCGCGAAGGGTGCCGGACGTGCCCACCGTGAAGGGTGCCGGACGTGCCCACCGTGAAGGGTGCCGGACGTGCCCACCGTGAAGGGTGCCGGACGCGCCCACGGCGGAGGGCGCCGGACGCCGTGGCGCCGGTGCCCTCCGCGGTGCGGTCCGCGTGGTGCGGGTGATCAGCCCGCGGCGGCGATGTCGCGGGCCTGCCCCCGCAGTGCCCGCGCCAGATCGTCCCGGGACTCCAGCACCAGCCGGCGCAGCGCCGGCGGCGCGTCCTCGTGCGCCGCGAGCCAGGCGTCCGTCGCCGCCAGGGTCTCCGGGGAGTCCTGGAGCGCGGGGAACAGGCCCCTGACCACGTCCATGCCGATCTGGATGGAGCGTTCCGCCCAGACGCGGTCGATGGCGGCGAAGTACTTCGCGGTGTACGGCTCCAGCAGGTCCCGCCGGGACGGCCGGCCGAAGCCCGAGATCGTCGCCTCGACGAGGGCGTTGGACAGCGCGTCGGACTCCACGACGGCCGCCCAGGCCTGGGCCTTGACCGCCGCGGAGGGCCGGGCGGCCAGACAGCGGACCTGGTGCCGCTTGCCGGACGCCGTGTCGTCACGGGCGAGTTCGGCGGCGAGGACGGACTCGTCGGCCACGCCCCGCGCGGCCAGCGGCTCCAGGAACGCCCAGCGCAGCTCCTGGTCGACCTCGAGACCGTCGATCTTCGCCGTCCCGTCCAGCAGGCCCTGGAGGAGCTGGAGGTCGGCCTTGCCGGAGGCGACGGTGGCGAAGAAGCGGGCCCAGGCGAGCTGGTGCTGGCCGCCCGGCTCGGCCAGCCGCAGCTCCTTCAGCGCGCCCTCGGCGAGCAGCGCCTCGCCCTGCTCGCGCCAGTCGGGCGCCGCGTAGTTGACGAGCGCGGAGTTCGCCCAGGCGTGCAGCATCTGCAGGACGCCGATGTCGGACTCGCGGCCCGCGAAGCGCAGCACCAGGGCGATGAAGTCCCGGGCGGGCAGGATCGCGTCGCGCGTGAGGTTCCACAGCGCCGACCAGCACAGCGCCCGGGCGAGCGGGTCCGTGATCTCGCCGAGCGCGTCCCGCAGCGTGGCCAGCGAGCCCTCGTCGAAGCGGATCTTGCAGTACGTGAGGTCGTCGTCGTTGACGAGGACGAGCGCCGGGGCCTCCGATCCCGCCAGCTCGGTGACGACCGTGCGCGGCCCGTCGACGTCCACCTCGGCGCGCGCGTACCGCACGAGCGGACCGTCGCCGTTCTCACGGTGGTACAGGCCCACGGCCACGCGGTGCGGGCGCAGTTCGGGGTGCGACTCGGGCGCCTCCTGGAGCACCGACAGCTCGGCGACGCGTCCCTCCGCGTCCAGGATCACCTGCGGGGTGAGGGAGTTGACGCCCGCGGTCTGGAGCCAGGACCGGGACCAGGCGGCCATGTCCCGTCCGCTCGTCTCCTCCAGGGCCGACAGCAGGTCGCCGAGGCGGGTGTTCCCGTACGCGTTCCGCTTGAAGTAGCGGCGGGCGCCCTCCAGGAAGGCGTCCTGTCCGGCGTACGCCACCAGCTGCTTCAGGACGGAGGCGCCCTTGGCGTAGGTGATGCCGTCGAAGTTCAGCTTGGCGTCCTGGAGGTCACGGATGTCGGCCGTGATCGGGTGGGTGGACGGGAGCTGGTCCGCGCGGTAGGCCCAGGCCTTGCGGCGGTTGGCGAACGTGATCCAGGCGTCGGTGAAGCGGGTCGCGCCGACGTTCGCGAACGTGCCCATGAAGTCCGCGAAGGACTCCTTCAGCCACAGGTCGTCCCACCAGACCATGGTGACGAGGTCGCCGAACCACATGTGCGCCATCTCGTGCAGGATGACGTTCGCCCGCGCCTCGTACGACGTCTGCGTCACCTTGCCGCGGAAGATGTACTCCTCGCGGAAGGTGACGAGCCCCGGGTTCTCCATCGCGCCGAGGTTGTACTCGGGCACGAACGCCTGGTCGTACTTCCCGAAGGGGTACGGGTAGTCGAAGTGGTCGTGGAAGAAGTCCAACCCCTGCTTGGTCACCAGGAACACGTCGTCGGCGTCGAAGTGGGGGGCCAGGCCCTTGCGGCACATCGCGCCGAGGGGGATCTCCAGCGTCGTACCGTCGTCGAACGCGCGGGAGTAGGAGTCCGTCACATAGTGGTACGGGCCCGCCACGACCGCCGTGATGTACGTGGAGATCGGCTTGGTCTCGGCGAACTTCCACACGCCGTCCACGAGTTCGCCGACGCCGTTGCTCCAGACGGTCCAGCCCTCGGGGGCCCGCGCCTCGAAGCGGAACGGGGCCTTGAGGTCGGGCTGCTCGAAGTTCGCGAAGACGCGCCGCGCGTCGGCGGGCTCGTACTGCGTGTACAGATACACCTCGCCGTCCTCGGGGTCGACGAAGCGGTGCATGCCCTCGCCGGTGCGGGAGTAGGCGCACCGGGCGTCCACGACGAGCTCGTTCTCGGCGGCCAGGTCCTCCAGCCGGATCCGGGAGCCGTCGAACACCTCACCGGGGTCGAGGTCCCTGCCGTTGAGCGAGACGGCCGTCACACTCGGCGCGATCAGGTCCGCGAAGCTCGCCGCGCCCGGCTCGGCGCAGCGGAAGCGGAGCGTGGTGACCGAGCGGAAGGTGCGGGGCTCGCCGGCCGCCGCGCCGGGCTCCGGCTCCCCGACGGCCGAGCGCAGGTCGAGGAAGACGTCGTAGCTGTCGACGGACAGCAGTGCCGCCCGCTCCTGGGCCTCGTCGCGGGACAGATTCTCTCCGGGCACGACTGCACTCCCTCATGGCGTCATAGACATGTGCGAACAGGGCCGATCCTGCCATGTGCTCCTTACGGAGGGCGCTGCGACAGAGCAGACACAGGGGAATCCCTAGGGCGTGTCCGTAAAGTCGCGTCGTCCGCCCGGAGGGCGGGCCCGGCGGCGTCTGGTGCGTGCTCTCGGCGTGCCGGGCGCAGACCCTCGTACTGGACGTACTTGGGTCTTCGCCCGGTGCGGCGAGAGTGCGTGCCAGGCGTCGCCGGGCAGGCGCGACTTTGCGGACACGCCCTAGG